>CBJNFW010000224.1:0-14656 GCA_966435935.1 uncultured Nocardia sp. | reverse complement strand
AGTGATGCGGGTGTCATCGAGGTCGAAGCCGTCGAGGGCGCGAATGCTGTTGTGGATGCGGACGGTGAGTCGCAGGGCGCCGACGGGGCCGAGTTGAGTGCGGTCGAGGACGCGGGGCCTATCGAGCCGGCCGACTCGGCAGCGTCCGCATCGGACGCCGCTGCGGAAGTTGCTCCGGCCGAGGAGGTTTCGGAGCCCGCTGTTGCGGCTGGGCTGCCTGCCGACGAGGACGAACAGGTCGCGGACGTCACCTCCGCGGTCGCCGAAGGCGAGATCGATGCTGACGGCGAGCCGACCGAACTCGACGCCGTTGCCGAGTCGGTGGAAGGCGGCTCCGACGAAGCGCCGACGGCCGATGTCGCGGACTACGCGGCCGTTGAGGCGGCGGCGACCGACAGTGATGCATCCGTCGATGGCGCGGACGCTGCCGAATCAGCGGATACCGATGTGGCCGGTTCGCCCGTTGCCGAAGTCGAGCCGGTCGTGGCAGTCGGCTCGGTGCTCGAGGCCGAGCCGGTGGCCGAAGCCGAAGGGGCGGAGTCGAATTCGGCGGCGGCCGATGCCGAGGAAGAAGCCTCGGCCGGCGACGTGGAAGAAGTAGCGGCCGATGCCGGGGCGGCTGTCGAGAGTGAGGTGCCCGCCGACGACGCGGAGGTCGCCGAGGCGCCGGAGTCGCCTGTCGCAGAGCCGGTATCGGCAATGGAGTCGGTGCACGAGAACGAGTCTGTGGTCGAGGACGAAGGGGCTCACGCGGATTCGGTGGCGGTTGCCGCCGAGGGAGAGACAGCAGCGGATGCCGAGGAAGCTACCGAGGCCGAACCGGAGGCGACCGGGGGTGAGGATGTATCCGAAGCTGTAGGAGCCGAGGCGGATCCCGTGGCGGAGGCCGAGTCGATCGTCGCGGCGGAGTCGGCTCTCGGCGATGGGTCGGTGCTCGAAGGCCAAGAGGCCGACTCGGGTTCGGCGACGGTCGACGCCGAAGAAACACCAGCGGCCGAAGTGACCGCCGACGGAGTGCACGCAATCACCGCCGACGCCGACGGTGCGAAAGATGCCGCTGCCGAAGCGACAGCTGACGTACGGGCTTCGGTGGGCGGCACGTCGGTTGTGGACGAGGCCGGCGCGGGAGCGGGTTCGGCCGCGCTGGCTTCGGAGGGTGAAGCGGTCGGCGAGGCCGACGGGAATGTGCCCGGCGGCCAGGGCTCAGCGGCGATCATCCACGAACAGGCGGCGACGATCAGTGAGCAGGAGCAGATCATCGCGAAACTCCGGCGGAAGGTCATGGTGCTGGAAACCATCATCCAGGCCCAGGAATCGCATTCCGAATCGCTGGCCGGCATCATCTCCACTTACAAGAGTGAATTGACCAGTCTGGCAACGGATCTCACCGAGTACTGACAGTGTGGCCGCCGTCGTGCGGCGGCGGCCGCACGTACGAGAAGAAATCCGGATCCGGCTGACGAAGCGAGGGCGGCACGGCGGTGCCGCCCTCGCGCCGCGACTACCGAGGACGTGCGGACGCGGGGGTGACCCTCAATGCCACGTGCTCGAAGCCGGCGTCTCGCAGTACTGTGGCGAGCGCTGAAAGCGCCTGTGGCGCATGGCCTACCAGGTGTTGATATGGCCGGGTGACCACAGTCCGCTGTGGGTCTCCCGGGTGACCGTCGGCGCCGCGGGGACCTCGGACGGGTCGATCGGGTCGAGGCGTTGCAATTCGCCCCAATCCTGATTCCAGTTGTCCTCGAGGTAGGTGGCCAGCGTTTCCGAACGCAGCAACTGCTGGCTCCAGCCCAGCGGTCCGCCGCCGACGTGACTCTCCCACATCGTGGTGTCGTTTGCGCCGAGCCGGTTGGGCAGGATGCGCCAGCCCGGCACCTGGGCGATCCCGTCCTTGTGGTCGAACGGGCGCTGGCACGGGAATTGCAGCCCCACAGCCCAATCCAGCAGCACCGGCCGGGTCGACCCGACCACGTCCTGCAGAGTGTGGGTGCGCGGGATGCGCGGCGGCGTGAGGGCGACCCACCGCTGCGGATCGAGGTTGTGATCCTTGGCCACGATGCGGATCACGTTCGCCTGGGCGGGTATCCGGTCGAGGGGCACCCGGAGATTGCGCCACGACGGGGCCGGGCCGATGTCGATCGGGGTGACTCTGCCGATCGGGTGGGCACCCGTCGCGGAATAGGTTGTGCCGTATTCGATCTGCACCGGCTCGCCGCCGACGGCGCCGCCGTCGGGCCCCTCCGCCTGAATCTGACCCGCCGCCGCGATCGAGATGATGTCGCTGTGGTCGTGCTGTGCGGGCAACCGGTACCAGCCGGTGATCAGATCGGCCGGCTCCTGCTGGTCGTAGGTGCCCAGCTCGGGCGTGGTCGCCGGATCGAGGCCGAACGGCAGTGGGGCGCCGCCGGTTTGGGTGCTCGTGTCACCCGTCCGGCTGTCCGTGCCGGACTTGTTGCCGAAGGATTTCGCGATGCTGGTCGACTCGCCCTTCTCGTCGGCGGAGCTGATATTGCCCACCCCGTTCGGCACGAAGCCGCGTGCGCCCGTGGTGAACGCGGCGAACTGATCGCCGACGAGCGGCTGCATCATCGAGGCGTTCGGATCGGTCTCGACCAGTACCTTGTTCGCCAGTGCGCACGGGTTACCGAGTGCGGCGTGGAAATTCGAGGACGCCAATGAGAATCCCGGATGCTGCGCCACCGCGCCCGCGGCGAACGAGGCGACCGGGAAGACCACCAGGATCGCCGCGGCCGCGGTGAGCGGCGGGAATTTCGCCAGCCGCCAGGCACGCGGTGAGACCCGGTGTGGCGTACCGGGTTTCGGGGCGCGCACATGCCACCAGATCGCCAGCAGCAGACACAGCGCCGCGATAGTCAGGAATATCGTGCTGAATCCGGTGCCGTCGACGGACGGCGGCTCGTCCCACCACGGGATACCGAAGCTGGAAACCCACCACCACTCGTTGACGCTGGTGAAGATTTGCGCCAGCGCCAGCGATACCACCGCCGCGAACAGCGCGCGATTGCGCGGTGAGCGCATCACCCGCGGGCCCACGGCGACCGCCGTGAGCACCGCAACCGCCCCGGCCAGCCCGGCGTACACGCCGTTGTGATGCGTGAATTTCGTCGGGCAGGTCGCCATCAGCACCATCGCCCCGAACGTCACGCCGAGCAGTCGACGCGCCGGGCCGCCCGCGGTGAAGGGGATGCGGCCGCCCTTGCGCAACATCACCAACACGCAGACCAGCAGACTCAGCCACATGGCGACCATGCCGAACCGGCGGGCGATGGAACCATCGGCCGAGGGCATGAACAGCCATTGGTAGTTGAGATATTCGTTGTACCAGGGGTCGGACGGTCCGACGATGTTGTGCACCCGCTGCATCTCGCTCATCGCCGAGAACGGTTCGACGGCGAAAGCGAAGGCCAGTACCAGCATTCCGGCCGCGAGCAGCGGCGCCAGCAGCGCCCCGTACGCCCGGATCCAGGCGGTGACCGGAACCGGGGTTCCGTCGCGGGCATCGGCCAGCGCACGGGCCTTCGGAATGCCGAATCCGACCGCCCCGCGCAACCCGGCCAGCAGTGGCGCGAGGCAGATCACCCCCGACGGCGCCGCGGTGAAGCTGAACGCGCCGACGAGGATCGCGACGGCGTAGGGCAGCAGCCGGTGCGTCGCGATGGCGCGCTCCACCAGGCACCAGGTGAGCAGGACGCAGACCGCGACCACAGGTTCGGGTCGCAGGCCGTTGTTGTAGGGCAGCCAGACGGCCAGGAAGACCAGCGCGCCGGTCCACACCGCGACCTTGTCGTGGCGCACGGCCGCCCCGAGCCGGGGAATCACCTCGCGGCTCAGCGCGAGCCAGGTGACCACCGCCGCCAGCAGCGTCGGCAGCCGCATCCACGGACTCGCGACGCTGATCTCGGACATGTGCGCGATGATGTCGTACGGCGGTGTGCCGACCGGGTTCTCCGGCACGCCGAAGAATCGGAAGTAGTTGGCCATATAGCCGGACACCAGCGACGTTCGCGCCATCCCGAACTGGTAGCCGTCGTCGGAGGTGGTGGCGCCGATGAAATGCCACACCAGCAGAGTTCCCAGGACGACGAAGTCGACGCCGGTGACCTGCCACCATCGCTGCGGCAGCAGTCGCCGCAAGCCTCGGCCGTCGGACCGATCGATCCGGTACAGCGCCACCAGTGCGATGAGCGTGAACACCACCGCCAGCACTTCGGCGGCCCGCTTGAGGAACGTCGGCGTGACCGAGAACCGGCTGTCGACCTGCGCGACGACCTCGGCGCCGTCGGGCTGGGGAAGGTCGCTGAAGATCCCCACCACCTGCGGCCGCCAGTCTCCGGGCGGCAGGGTGGTGGGTTCGACCCCCGCCCCGGGCACGGCGATCCTGGTCGAGGACATGTCGGAGTGCACGGTCAGGGTGCCGCGGCCGATCGCATCGATCGGCACGTTCAGCAGTACCTGGTTTCGGAGCACGACTTCGAGCTGGGCGGGTTTGCCGTCCTGGGCGGGGCGCACGCGCGCGACGAATCCGTACTTCTCCAGCTGCGGCGCTCCGTCGGGCAGGGTCGAGGCCAGCACGCCACCGCGGGTGCTCAGTTGCGTCATCGACGGGCCGGGGATCGTCGCGTCGAAGGTCAGCGGCGCGTAGGTGACCAGCGGGGCCGCGACGCTGCGGGCCGAATCCCGTTGCGGCCAGGACAGAGTCGTGTGGTCCACCTGCACCGGCAGCAGCGGTACCGCAAGGGCGCACAATGCGCCCAGCAGTCCGGCGACGAGGGCTATCGACGTGGCCCATGTGCCGCGCAGGCCACCCGAGATCCCGGGTTCCGCACCTGCGGCTCGTGCCCTGTCCGCCCTTGCCATCGTGTCGACCACGGCCGCTGATGCTAGTGTGACGCTTCCGTTACCCGCGATTTCGCCCACTGTTTCTCAGTCTGCGCTCAGGGACGTGCCGCCGATTCCGTGGCTGTTGCGGGCCGCCGATCGCGTTTGCCGAACAGTTTCATAGGTGCGGGTACCAGCATCGTCCGGACCACCATGGCATCGAACGCAACCGTCACGGCCGAGGCGGAGCCGGATTGCCTGAGCTCCAGGACATGGGCGGTTACGCGGCTGTCGAACACCGCGACCACGATCGCCGCGGCTGCGGTGACCGGGCGGGCGATATGTCCAATTACCGCGGTGATCGCTGAATAGTTGCTGTGGGTGTGACGGAATCCTTCGCGCATCCTGTCGATGAGGAACACCCGATGAAACGCACACGTCGTTCCCGTGCGAAGTCGTGCCGGGCGAGAACTCGGGGCAACCAGCCGGCTCGCATCTGTTCGTCATGACGTCCGGCTACCCCCGCCGGGGTCGTGTTCGTCCAATATCGTCCGGGCGATCGTCGCGGCCGCGGCGCATTGCTCGGTCGCGGTCCTGACTGCCGGATCGGATCCGGTGACCTGTTGGGTGAGATCGACCAGGAGCGGTTGCGGGGAACCGGTGTCGACGACGAGCATGCAGGCGGTCTTCGTCGCGCCGCTGTCCAGGCCCGCGGCCTGTCTGCTGCCCGCCCGGACCGCGTAGTAGCGGTCCTCGATCAGGAACCGCTCGAACAACGGGGCGTGGTCCTTGTCGACCATGGTCGCGGTGATGCCGCTGCCGTCGTCGTCGGGATAGTTCCGGCGCCAGAACTCGCCGAACGAGGTGGCCGTGGTCATGACGCTGACGACGTTGCCGTGCGCACCGCCCACCCAGCAGCCGTGTCCCGGCACCATCGTGGTGGCCCGAATCCCCTGTGGCACTTCGGCAATCCGGTACACCTGCGGCGTGAACGCGGCACATTCGGCCCCGGGCGCGAACACCGGTTTGCGGTTGGTGGAGAACTGCAAGGTGGTGTCCTGCACCGAATTCGGTGCGAGTGTCGCGACCCGGGGACCGGCCGGGGCGCTCGAACCACATCCGCTCAGCGTGAGCGCCGCGCCCAGCGCGATTGCCGGAGCTGCGCGAATCCGCGTCGAGAACGTCTGGGCCGCAGTCCATCTCCACGCGCCGTTGCCGAATCTTGCCATGATGTCCGAAACCCTACTAGGTCACGTGTGGCCGGGTCCGGCAGTGTGACACCGGTCGGCCCGGTCAGTCGGAGCCGAGCAGCAGAACCGTCAGCCTGCGCGGGCCGTGCACACCCTGCACACGCTGCAGTTCGATATCGCTGGTGGCCGACGGGCCGCTGATCAGGGTGAGCGGCCGGGCCGGATCGAGGCGGGCGAGCAGTTCGGGGACGCTGCGCACGATGTGGTCGGCGGGAAGCAGGCAGACGTGGTGATCGGGGATGAGGGTCAGTGCGCGGCGGCCCTGGCCCGGTCCGGCGTCCAGCGCGATGGTGCCGGTTTCGGCGCAGGCGGCCGCGCAGGTGGTGACGACGGAGTCGATGGCGTCGAGCTCGGTGGTGCCCAGAGCCGGATCGTCCCGCCGGGCGTGACCGGGTGTCCAGCCCGTGGGCAGGTCCGGCGGGACGACGCAGCTGTGACTGCCGAGCACGTCACTCAGCACATCGATCGCGGCGGTCGCGGTGGTGCGCCGCACCTGTGCGCCGTAGTCGGCGAGCCGGTCGGTCAGCAGGCCGATCAGCTGCGCCGGATCGGTTTGGTGAACCCGCTGGTAGTCGCGCGGTGGCGGCGGTGCGCCGGTCTCGCCGAGGGCGGCGCGGATGCGCCCGAGCATGGTCTCGCGGGTGCTCATCGGTTCTCCCACCAGGTGCGGAACGTTTGCGGTGGCGGCGCGGGCAGATCGCGGGCGCTGGTCCACGCCGACATCGGCGGCGGCAGCACACCGATCGTGCCGCGGCGGTTGCGCAGCAGTCGGCCGATGCGCAGCAACCGGGTGGCGGCGGTGAATCGGCGGGAGGAGCGCATCACCCAGGACGCGGCGGCCATACCGGCCGATTCCGCGGTCGGCCTCGGATGCGCGGCCGTCGCCTGCGCGCGCAGATGCACCAGGATCGACGGAATATCGATGCGCACCGGGCAGGCGTCGAAGCACGCGCCGCAGAGCGTGGACGCGTAAGGGAGCGAAGGGTTCTCGGCGACACCGGTCAGTTGCGGGGTGAGCACCGCGCCGATCGGCCCCGGATACACCGAGCCGTAGGCGTGGCCGCCGGTGCGCTCGTACACCGGGCACACGTTCAGGCAGGCCGAACACCGAATGCAGTGCAGCACTTCACGTCCCACCTCGTCCGCCAGGGTGTCGACGCGGCCGTTGTCCAGCAGCACCAGATGGAACCGCTGAGGTCCGTCACCGGGATGGACGCCGGTCCACAGCGAGGTGTACGGATTCATCCGCTCGCCGGTGGACGAGCGGGGCAGCAGTTGCAGGAAGACCTCCAGATCCTGCCAGGTCGGCACCACCTTCTCGATGCCCATGACGGTGATCAGGGTTTCCGGCAACGTCAGGCACATCCGGCCGTTGCCCTCGGATTCGACCACGGCCAGGGTTCCGGTGTCGGCGACGGCGAAGTTGGCCCCGGAGATCGCGACCTTCGCACCGAGCATGGTGCGGCGCAGATGAGCGCGGGCCGCGGCGGCCAGGGCGGGCGGGTCGTCGGTGAGCCCCGGGTCCGCGCCGGGCATCCGGTCGCGGAAGATGTCGCGGATCTCGCTGCGGTTGCGGTGGATCGCGGGCACGAGGATGTGCGAGGGGCGGTCGTCGGCGAGTTGCACGATGAGTTCGGCGAGATCGGTTTCGTGCGCGGTGATTCCGGCCTCGGCGAGTGCCTCGTTGAGGCCGATCTCCTGGGTGGCCATGGATTTCACCTTCACCACCTCGGATTCCCCGGTGGCGGAGACCAGTTCGGTGACGATGCGGTTGGCCTCGGCCGCGTCGGCGGCCCAGTGCACGGTGCCGCCGCGCGCGATGACGTTGTCCTCCAACCGGATCAGCAACTCGTCCAGATGCGCGAGGGTATACCGCTTGATCTCCTGCCCGTTGCGGCGCAACCGTTCCCAGTCCTGGACCTCCCCGACGACCGCGGCGCGCTTGGCGCGGATGGTCGCGGTGGCCGCGCCGATGTTGTGCCGCAGTTGCGCGTCGGCGACCGCGTGCCGGGCGGCGGCCGGGAAGGGCTCGGCACCGTGCAGCGGTGATGCACCGTAGGGCGCCGGTACGCCGAGGAAGGTCGAGCTCATGTGCGAGCCTCCTGCCGAGTCGAGGGGTCGGAGTGGCCGATCATGCGGTGGCCGAGAGTATTTCGGCCAGATGCAGGGTGCGCGCACCCGAACGCAGCCGGCTCAGTCCGCCGCCGATGTGCATCAGGCAGGACGAATCCGCGGCCGTGCAGGTGTGTGCGCCGGTGTCCTGGACATGCCGCATCTTGTCGGCCAGCATCGCGGTGGATACGTCCGGATTCTTGAGCGCGAACGTCCCGCCGAAACCGCAGCACTGGTCGGCGTCGGGAAGTTCGACCAGATCCAGGCCCGAGACCCGGCGCAGCAGGCGCAGCGGCCGGTCGTCCACGCGCAGCATGCGCAGGGAATGACAGGTCGGGTGGTAGGTGACCCGGTGCGGATAGTGCGCGCCGACGTCCTCCACGCCCAGGACGTCCACCAGGAATTCGGACAGCTCGTACGTGTGTGCGGCGACCTGGTCGGCAGCGGCGGCCAGTGCGTCGTCTCCGGCGCGGCGGGCCAGCATGGCGTGCTGGTGGCGCACCGAGCCGACGCACGAGGCCGAGGGCGCGACGATCGCGTCGTACCCGGCGAAGGCGTCGGCGTGGTTGCGCACCAGAGGCATTGCCGCGCCGGGATATCCGGTGTTGATGTGCATCTGCCCGCAGCAGGTTTGGGCCGGGGGCACCACCACTTCGTGCCCGAGCCGCTCGAGCAGGGTGACCGTGGCGCGGCCGACGTCGGGGAACATCGCCTCGACCAGACAGGTGACGAACAGCGCGACTCTCATGCGGCTCTCTTCCGCGCGAGGGCGGCGACCCGGTCCAGCGCGGTCTGCCAAGCCGGGTCGCCGCTGGGCGAGTAATGGGTGGGTGGATGCGTGTGTGCCACAAGGTACCGTGCCGCTCGCCAGCCGGGCAGCACATCCGCGGCGATGGCCTGGGCGAGCAGATTGCCCAGTGCGGTGGCTTCGGCCGGACCCGCGGCGAACGGCCGGCCGCAGGCATCGGCGGTGGCCTGGCACAGCAGAGCGTTGTGCACGCCGCCGCCGACCAGGTGCACCACCTCGACATCCTCGCCGTGTACGGCGACCGCGTCGGCCAGCGCGCGGGCGTGGCCGACGGCCAGACTGTCGGTGACGCAGCGGGTGAATTCGGCCGGTGTGCGCGGCGCGGGGCCGTCGCAGTGCGCGGCGATGCGCTCGGTCATCGGCGGCTCGCCGGTCTGTGCCGGAGCCAGGAAGCCGGGATCGTCGACGTCGATCAGCGTGCGCAGGGCGGGCAGTTCGGCGGCGCTCGCGACCAGGGCCGCGGTCTGTGCGCCGGGCCATTCCCGGAGGCATTCCTGCAGCAGCCACAGCCCCATCACGTTGCGCAGGAAGCGGATTCCCGCGACTCCGGTCTCGTTGGTGAATCCGTGCTCGCGCGCCTGCCGGGACAGCAGCGGGCCGGGACGTTCGAGCCCGACCAGCGACCAGGTCCCGGTGCAGATGTAGGCGAAGCGGGCCGACCGCGCCGGCACCGCGGCGACGGCGCTCGCGGTGTCGTGCGAGGCGACTCGGACCAGCGCCGGATCGTGACCGCCGATCGCGTGCCGCAGGGCCGGCCGCACCGGGCCCAGCGATGTGCCCGGATCGCGGATCGGCGCGAAGAGCCGCTGCGGCAGATCGAGCCGGTCGATCAGATCGCGGTCCCAGTCCTGGCCGGTGGCGTGGAACAGCCCGGTCGTGGAGGCGTTGGTGCGTTCGGCCCCGATCCGGCCGGTCAGCCAGTATCCGAGCAGGTCGGGGATCAACAGCAGGTTGCGGGCGGCGGCCAGGCGCGCCGCCGATTCGGCCCGCAGTTGATGGATGGTGTTGAACGGCAGATCGGCCAGGCCGGTGCGCTCGAACAGCTCCGCGGGATCGATCGGCGGCGGAACCGATCGGCGCGGGTGACGGTAGTGGTACGGCAATCCCAGCAGTGCGCCGTCGGCATCGAGCAGGCCGTAATCCACTGCCCAGGAATCGATTCCGGCCGATCGCACCGGACCCGCCGCGGCGAGTCCGGTGCACAGCTGCTCGAACAGCGCGCCGAGATTCCAGTGCAGACCATCGGGCAGCGGCAGCGGCCGGTTGGGAAACCGATGTACCTCGCGCAGGCCGATCCGGTCGGGCCGGATCTCCCCGCGCACCACCCGGCCGCTCGCTGCCCCGAGATCGACTGCGGCGAAGACGTTCTCGCTCATCGCAGGAATGCGGCCGCCACACCGCCGTCCACCGGGACGTGCAGCCCGGTGGTATGCGACAGCTCACCTGCGGTGAGGGCGAACACGGCGTTCGCGACGTGTTCGGGCAGCACCTCGCGCTTGAGGATGGTGCGCTGGGCGTAGAACGCGCCGAGCTCCTGTTCGGGCACGCCGTACACCGCGGCCCGCTGGGCGCCCCAGCCACCGGCAAAGATGCCCGAACCACGCACCACGCCATCGGGATTCACCCCGTTCACCCTGATGCCGTACTCGCCCAGTTCGGCGGCGAGCAGCCGGACCTGGTGCGCCTGATCGGCTTTCGCGGAGCTGTAGGCGAGATTGTTCGGACCGGCGAATACCGCGTTCTTGCTGACGATGTAGACGATGTCACCGCCCATGCCCTGCGCGATCATCGCCCGCGCGGCCTCCCGCGCGACCAGGAACGAGCCCCGCGCCATCACCGAATGCTGGAGGTCCCAATCGGATTCGGACGTCTCCAGCAGGGATTTCGAGATCGACAGTCCCGCGTTGTTGACCACCAGGTCCACTCCGCCGAACGCCCGTGCGGTGGCGGCGATCCCCTCACGAATCGCCGCCGGATCGGTCACATCGACGGTGATCGGCACCGCGACGTCGGCCGTTCCGATCTCAGCGGCCACGCGGGCCGCGGCATCGGCGTCGCGGTCGGCCACCGCCACGCAGGCGCCCTCGGCGGCCAGTCGCAGCGCGATCGCCCGGCCGATTCCCGACCCGCCGCCGGTGACCAGCGCGACGCGGGTGGCCAGCGGTTTGGGCTCGGGCATGCGTGCCAGTTTGGCCTCCTCGAGCGCCCAGTACTCGATGCGGAACTTCTCGGATTCGTCGATGGGGGAGTAGCGGGACACCGCCTCCGCACCGCGCATGACGTTGATCGCGTTGCGGTAGAACTCGCTCGCGACCCGCGCGGTCTGCGCATCGCGCCCGAAGCTGAACATGCCGATGCCGGGCACCAGCACGATCGCCGGATCCGCCCCGCGCATCGGCGGCGAGCCGGGAGTGGCGTGCCGCCGGTAGTAGGCGGCGTACTCCTCGCGATAGGCGGCGTGCAGGTCGCGGAGCCGGACGAGGACCTGATCGAGCGGTGCGTCCGCGGCGGTGTCGAGGACCAGGGGACGAACCTTGGTGCGCAGGAAGTGATCCGGGCACGAGGTGCCCAGCGCGGCCAGCCGCGGATGTTCGGCGCGGGCCAGGAAATCCAGCACCTCCTCGCTGTCGTCGAAATGCCCGATCTGCGGTCGATCGGTGGACGCCAGCCCCCGGACGACCGGCGCGAGTTCCGCTGCGCGCGTGCGGCGTCGATGGTCGGCCAACGGGGCGAAGTGGCTGACGAGCGCTCCGAAGGGTTCGGACCGTCCCCGGGTACGAATGAATTCCTCTGCGACGTGGATGATTTCGAGCGAGTGCGCTTCGCATTCGGCCGACGTGTCACCCCACGCGGTGATGCCGTGCCCGCCCAGGATGCACCCGATGGCCTGCGGATGTTCGCGCCGGATGGCGGCGATGTCGAGGCCGAGCTGGAATCCCGGACGTCGCCACGGCACCCAGACCACCCGGTCGCCGAAACATTCCTTGGTCAGCGCCTCGCCGTCGGCGGCCGTCGCCAGCGCGATGCCGGAGTCCGGATGCAAATGGTCGACGTGCGCGGCCTCGACCAGCGCGTGCATCGCGGTATCGATACTCGGCGCGGCGCCACCGCGTCCGTGCAGGCAGTAGTCGAAGGCCGCGACCATCTCGTCCTCGCGGTCCACACCCGGATAGATCTCGGGCAGCGCCCGCAGCCGGTCCAGTCGCAGCACCGCCAGCCCGGACTCGGTCAACGTGCCCAGATCACCGCCGGATCCCTTGACCCACAACAGATCCACCGGATCGCCGGTGACCGGATCGGCGTCGGCGCCCACCGCCGAGGTGTTGCCGCCCGCGTAATTGGTGTTGCGCGGGTCCGCCCCCAGCCGGTTGCTGCGGGCGAGTAGTTCGCGCACGGTTTCCTCGCTCATGTTCAGGCTCCCCAGCCGGCGGCGACGCCGTCGGCACGTTCGTCGATGACTTTCTCCAGATATCCCGAACGCCGGTAGGCGGCGACCGGGTCGGGATCCAATCCCATGTCCGCGCGCAGCTCGGCCAACAGCGGGCGCACGTCGGTGTTGTACGCGTCCATCAGAATCGCGTTGGCGCCCAGCACATCTCCATCGCGCTGCGCGGCGGCCAGGGCGGTGCGGTCGACCAGCAGTGCCTTGGCGGTCGCCTCCTGCACGTTCAGCACCGAGCGGATCTGCGCCTGGATCTTCGGCTCGATGTTGTGGCACTGGTCGAGCATGAAGTTGACGCCGGACGCGGGGGTGACCGCGTCGGCCGCGACGATCTCGTTCATGATCCGGAACAGCTGGAACGGATCGGCCGCGCCGACCATCAGATCGTCGTCGGCATAGAAGCGGGAGTTGAAATCGAAGGCGCCGAGCTTGCCCTGCGCGATCAGGAACGCGACGATGAATTCGATATTGGTATGCGGCGCATGGTGTCCGGTGTCGACCACCACCTTCGCCTTCGGACCCAACCGGAGGGTGTGCGCGTAGGCGGTGCCCCAGTCCGGTATGTCCGTGGCGTAGAACGCGGGTTCGAACAGTTTGTACTCCAACAGGATTCGCTGTTCACCGGACAGTGCGGCGTAGACCTCGTCCAGGGCGTCGGCCAGGCGGCGCTGGCGATCGGTGAGATCGTCCTGGCCCGGGTAGTTGATCCCGTCCGCGAACCACAGTTTCAGCTCTCGCGACCCGGTGGCGTCCATCACCCGCAGGCAGTCCTTCAGATGATCGATCGCCTTGCGGCGCACGGCCGGGTCCGGGTGACAGACGCTGCCGAGCCGGTAGTCGTCGTCCTGAAAGGTGTTCGAATTGATCACGCCGATCGAAATACCCAGTGCAGCAGCGTGTTCGGCGAGCTTGCCGTAGTCGTCCACGGCATCCCAGGGGATGTGCAGGGAGACCAGGGGCGCGACGCCGGTGTAGCGATGCACCTGCGCGGCATCGGCGATCTTCTCGAACGGATCGCGTGGCACGCCCGGCTGGGCGAACACCTTGAACCGGGTGCCCGAGTTGCCGAACGCCCAGGACGGCAGTTCGATCCGCTGGTTCCGCAGCGTCTCGCGGACGTGCTGGTCCGCACGTGGTTCACTCATCAACCGCTCCTGTGAAACGTTTCAATATGTGAGGCAAGCTACAGCACGCCAGGAAGCGGGTCAAGGCTGCCCCGGAAGGCCGAGGCCGACAAGATCACTCGGACCTGCGATCTTGTAGGCACTGGGCTCGGTTGCAGGAAGTTGTTGACGTGAGCGCGGACACACCCTATGGTGATCCCGGTAACATTCTGAAACGTTTCACTCGGAGTCTGCATGGGTGACAAATCTGAGCGCGCCTGCTTCGTGCTCGAGTTGCGGCCGGATCGAGTCGAGGACTACCTCGCCGCACACACGACGGTCTGGCCAGAAATGCTCGACGCGCTGCATGCGGCCGGCTGGTCCAACTACTCGCTGTTCCTGCGACCCGAGGACGGTCTGGTGATCGGGTACCTGGAGACCGCCGACTTCGCCCGCGCGAACGCCGCGATGGCGTCGAGCGAGGTCAACGCCCGCTGGCAGCAAACGATGGCCGAATACTTCCGAGCCCCCGACGGTGTGCCGGTCGACGCCTCGATGCGGCGGCTCGATGAGTACTTCCACCTGGACTGATCCATCCCCGACCCGGTACATCGGCCCGGATACCGCCGCGCGGCAATCTTCCGGCATCATCAACAACGAGGAATCATGAAGTTAGGCGCACGCTCCACGACGGGCTGGCGGGCCACGATCTCCGTCGCCATGTCCAACTACATCGAGGCCGGATCGATCATCGCGATCGCGACCAGTCTCACCTTCTGGCAACACGCTTACGGGCTGAGCAATCTGGCCATCGGTCTGCTGGCGGCGTTCAGCGCCAACGCATTCGGCGCGGCCATCGGAGCGGGTCTGGGCGGTCCGCTGTGTGATCGCTTCGGGCGCAAGGCGATCTACACCTACGATTTGCTGGTCTACATGGTCGGCGTGCTGATCGCGGCCTGTGCGGTCGATTTCGGCATGCTGCTGGCGGGTTTCCTGATCACCGGGATCGCGGTGGGCGCCGGCGTCCCGGCCTCGTGGACCTACATCGCCGAACAGGCCCCGACCACCGCGCGGGCCCGGCACGTCGGCACCGCCCAGCTGG
>CBJNFW010000223.1:0-14673 GCA_966435935.1 uncultured Nocardia sp. | reverse complement strand
CCGGTTTCCCACTGCGGTCCCACTCCCCCTTCCCCCCTCACCCCCCCCCCCCCGGAACGCCCAAGGGCCGGTTGCCCAATGCCACCTCGACCGCCTCGTCCAGGTCCAGGCGGAATTCGAGGTCCGGGTCCGTGGCGGGACCGTCGTGGTGGGTGATGATGCCGTGGTCGATGACGTAGTGCAGAACCGACTCACCGATGTGCACCGTCGCCCGGCCCTCGGCCAGTTGCCCGGCGATCACGCGGCCCAGCGGCAGCGCGAACCAGTGCGCACGCACCGCGTCGGTACTGCGGCGCGTGCCCAAACGCGGTGTGCCCCAAGCCGACAGCGCCTCGAGCACCGGCCGTAGCGCCACGCCGGAGTCGGTGAGTTCGTAGACCGCGGTCGCCGCGCGAGGCCCGACGCGGCGGCGGGTCAAGATGCCGTCCTGTTCGAGTTCGCGCAGCCTGGTGGCCAGCATATCGGTGCTGATGCCGGGCAGATCGGCGAACAGGTCGCTGTATCGCCTTGGGCCCGAGGTCAATTCGCGCACCACCAGCAGGCTCCAGCGATCACCGACGGCGTCCAGGGCGCGGCTCACCGAGCAGAAGTGGTCGTAGTTTCGGCGGGACACGCCTCACACTGTAGCCGAGCGGTTGGAAATACCAAGTGCAAACTTGGAATTTCCAAGTACAGTGTCCGGAGGTCATCTCGAGAAGGGACATCCATGCAGCTCACCCAGTCCAGCAAACTCGCTGGAGTGTCGTACGAGATCCGCGGACCGGTCGCCGAACATGCCGCGCGGCTGGAGGCCGAGGGGCATCACGTCATCAAGCTCAACACCGGCAATCCGCTGCTGTTCGGCTTCGAGGCGCCCGCGGAAATCCTGCAGGACATGGTGCGCGGCCTGCCCGCCTCGAGCGGCTACAGCTCGGCCAAGGGCCTGCTGCCGGCGCGGCGCGCGGTGGTGCAGTACTACCAGACCCTCGGCGTGCACGGGGTCGACGTGGAGGAGGTATTCCTGGGCAACGGGGTCTCCGAGTTGATCATGATGGCGTTGACGGCCCTGCTCGAAACCGGTGACGAAGTCCTGGTTCCCGCACCGGATTTCCCACTGTGGACCGCCGCGACCACACTCAACGGCGGACGCGCGGTGCACTACGTGTGCGACGAGGGCGCGGACTGGTGTCCCGACCCGGCCGATATCGAGGCCAAGATCACCGACCGCACCCGCGCGATCGTGCTGATCAACCCGAACAACCCCACCGGCGCGGTGTACCCGCCCGAGGTGCTGCGCCCGATCCTGGACATCGCCCGCCGCCACAACCTGGTGGTGTTCTCCGACGAGATCTACGACAAGATCCTCTACGACGGCCTCACCCACACCGCCACCGCGTCACTGGCCCCGGATCTGCTGTGCCTGACCTTCTCCGGCCTGTCCAAGGGATACCGGTGCGCCGGATTCCGCTCCGGCTGGCTGGTGGTCTCGGGCCCCACTCAGCATGCGGCCAGCTATCTCGAGGGCCTGACGATGCTCGCGGGCCTGCGTCTGTGCGCGAATGTGCCTGCGCAGCAGGCGATTCAGGCCGCGCTGGGCGGATATCAGAGCATCTACGACCTGACTCTGCCCGGTGGGCGGCTGCGCGAACAACGCGATCGCGCGGTGGAGGCACTGACCGCGATCCCGGGTGTGTCGTGCGTGAAGCCCAAGGGCGCGCTGTACGCGTTCCCGCGCATCGATCCGGCGGTCTACCCGATCCACGACGACGAGCGGTTCGTGCTGGATCTGTTGCTGCAGGAGAAGGTGCACATCGTGCAGGGCACCGGATTCAATTGGCCGCGCCCGGACCATTTCCGCATCCTGACCCTGCCGCACGCGGACGACCTCGAGGCCGTCATCGAACGCATCGGCCGATTCCTGGCCACCTACCGCCAGTGACGCCCCGATTCTGCCGAGACGCCGGCCCTGTTCACTGCCTGAATGCCATAGCATCCCAGCCACATTCGCGTCGCGACCGCGCGACCGGAACCGGTTCGGCACGACCGCGGGGTACGGTGGCCAGCGATGAGCGCAGCAGCCGAATACTCCGACACCGGCTCGCCGGGACAGGTCGCGGTGCCCGAGCAGGTCCGGGCACAGATGCGGCGCGGGGTGCGCAGCGTACTGGTCGACGCCGCCGCACTGCGGCAGGTGCGCGAACGGTTCGACGACGAGCAGGCCGCCGCGCTGGGCCGGTATCTCGAGGCCTCCCAGTCCCCGAATACGGTGCGCGCGTACCGATCCGACTGGATCGCCTGGTCCGCCTGGTGCGCCGCGGAGGGGCGTCGCGCACTTCCGGCCGACCCGCTGGACGTGGCGGTCTATCTGGCCGCCGCCGCCGATGCCCGCCGGCCCGATGGCGCGTGGGCGTTCAGCGCGCCGACGCTCGAACGCAAGAGCGCCGCGATCGCCGCGCTGCACGCCGCCAACGGCCTGGTCTCCCCCACCCGCACCGATGTGGTGCGCCTGACCCTGCGCGGTATCCGCCGCACCCGCCGCACCCGGCCGCAGCGCAAACGCCCGGTCCTGCTGCACACCCTCGAACAACTGCTGCGAGGTCTGCCCGATCCGGGCTGGCCCGCCGAACCCGCCCGCCGCCGCGACGCGCTGGTGCTGCTGGTCGGATTCGCCGGGGCGTTGCGGCGCAGCGAGATCGCGGGCCTGCGCATCGGCGATGTGCGGGTGGACACCGACCACGCCACCGGTGAGCCGATCCTGCTGATCGCGCTGCCCGCCACCAAGACCGACCCGACCGGCGTCGCCGCCCAACGCGTGGTCCTGCCCCGCGGCCGGCACCCGCACACCTGCCCGGTGTGCGCGTACGCGGACTGGATTCGCCTGCGCGAGAACCACTTCCGGTACGGCCCGGACGCGCTGCCCGCACGGCTCGAATCCGAACCCGCGCCCGATCCGGCGATCCACCGCTGCCACGGATTCACCGGTACCACCCTCCCCGATCCGGAGCTGCCGCTGTTCCCGGCGGTATCCCGGCACGGCGCAATCGGCGCGACGGCCATGTCCGGTCGCGCGGTCGCCGAACTGGTCAAACGCTACGCCGCCCGCGCCGGACTGGATCCGTCGCTGTTCTCCGGCCATTCGCTGCGCGCCGGATTCGCCACCCAGGCCGCCCTCGGCGGCGCCAGCGACCGCGAGATCATGCGCCAGGGCCGCTGGTCCAATCCGCGCACCGTACACGGCTACATCCGCACCGCCAATCCGCTCGAGGACAACGCCGTCACCCGTTTGGGACTGTGAACACGACGTTCGAAAAGAACCACGATCGGGCCGCCGCTCGGACGCTGCCGCAGTTTCGGCAGTATCACGAAGCCCCTTCCGCAGCAATGGAAGTCGTCAGCGTGGCGACTTCACCGCCCGGCCTACCCGTCCGGGCCTGCAGCGTCACCTCCTGCTCGATGACACCGCCGACCGGATCGGCTCGCACCTGAGCGAAACCGTCGTCTCTGTCCGGCCGAAGGCCTCGACGAGCGCTCGGAAAAGACGCCCACGCGACTCCCTCGGCGGTGCGGATGACGCGGCGGTCAGTCGGTGTAGTACCCCGCCTCGAGGTCCTCGAGCAAGGTGGGGCCGGTCGGTTCCCAGTCCACGAGCGCCCGGGTCGCCTCGGCGGAGGCGGGCTGGTCGGTGCCGAGCAATTCGCCGAATGCGCCGAATTGCGCGGGGTCCACCGCGGCGGCGGGCAGTCCGGTCTTCGCGGCGATGACCTCGGCGACCCGGCGCATCGGCACGCCCTCTTCTGCGACGGCGTGCAGTACCGATCCGGCGGGGGCCTGCTCGAGGGCCAGATGGAACAGGCGCGCGGCGTCGCTGATGTGTACCGCGGGCCAGCGGTGGCTCCCGTCACCGACGTAGGCGGCCGTGCCGAGCGTGCGGTCCAATCCCACGAGCACCGCGATCAGGCCGTTGCGGTCCCCCGCACCGTGCACCGAGCGCGGCATCCGCACCAGCCCCGCGCGGATTCCCCGATCCGCCAGCGCCAGAACGGCATTCGCCGTCCGTGCCCGCGCGCCCGCGGGCCCTGCCGCCTCGATCCGGTCGCTTTCGGTAGCGAGCCGGTTCGCCAGGATCGGGGTTCCCGAGGCCGCGATGAACGCTGTGCGGCTGTTGGCGAGGGCGTCGCCGATTTCGGCCAGAAGTGCGACCTCGTTGTTCACGGTCGCCTCGAATTCGGCGAAGTCGAGTGTGAAGGCCAGGTGCGCGACCGCATCCGCCTTGGCCGCCTCGGTCACGATCAGGTCGTGGTCGGACATATCGCCCAGCACCGCGGTTCCGCCGAACCCCGCTATCCGGTCCGCCGCGGCGCGGGAGCGGGCCAGGCCGATGACCTCGTGCCCCGCAGCGATGAGTTCCCTGCTCAGGGCAGTGCCGATCCAGCCGGATGCACCGGTGATGAATACGCGCATGGCGCTCTCCATTCGTAGCTGACGCGGCGATGTCGGCCGCCGCAATGATGTGACTCGGTCACATCACTCTAGCAGTGATGTGACCGAGTCACATCATCTAAGATGGCCGCATGGGCCGCTGGGAACCGGATGCGCGGGGCAGATTGCTGCGCGCGGCAATCGAACTGTTCGCCGAACACGGCTACGACGCGACCACGACCGCCCAGATCGCCGAACGCGCCGGGCTGACGAAAACCACGCTGTTCCGGCTGTTTCCGGACAAACGCGAGATCGTGTTCCAAGGGCAGGCCACACTCGTCGAACTCGTCACCGCCGCCGTGCGGGACGCGCCGACCGCCGCCGCACCCACCGAACTGGTCGTAGCGGGCGTGCGGGCGCTCTCGGGTGCACACATCCAGGACCATCGCCACATCGGGCGCACCCTCGACCCGATCGTTGCCTCGAGCGAGGAGTTGCGTGAGCGCGCCGCGTTCAAACGCGCGGCCGTCACCGGCGCCCTCGAACAGGCGCTGAATGACCGACTCGGTGATCCTCGTCCGGCCGCGGTGCTCGCGGACCTGGGCGTGCGCGCCTATTACGACGGGTACCGGCGCTGGGTCACCGCCGACGACGACCGCACACTCGCCGATTACGTGTCCGATGAGCTGAGCGCCTACGCAGACACCGTCTCGGACCTCGGGCGGGCGCTGTCCCGCGCGGCCGCCGGCTCCTGACCGGCACGCCGACCGCCGCACTATATTCGATTAACACCATTGCGCGGCAAGACTTTTCAAATTCGCAGCACTCAGGACTGCAAGCGATCCTCGTACACCGTCGCGAGATCGTTCAGCGCCGTCGCGCAGTCCCCGCTGAAGCTCGAACCGTGCATGATCGCCAGCGTCGCCGGCCGCAGCCCGGCCAACCTGCGCAGCGCGGCCGGTACCGCGGGGCCCAGTGAAGTCTGATGGAACACGTCCTCGGCGACCACCGCCGGTGCCACCAGATCGGCCTCGGTCAACGCGGGACCGTCACCCAGTTGCGTCATCAGGTCACCGCAGAACAACACGCCCGTGGTCTGCTCGTACAGCACCCGCGACTCCCAATTGTGCGGCGCGTGCGGGGTGTCCAGATGCTGCACCCGCCGGCCGCCCAGGTCGATCACCTCACCGTCGGCCAACCGCCGCGGCAGCCGATCGGCCATATCGTCCAGCGATACCGCGCAGCCGAGCACCCCGTGCGCCACCTGCGATCGCGGTGCCGCGGCGAGAAAGGAATTCATCGCCCCGAGCTCGTCGGCCTCCACATGCCCGAAGGTGATCCACCGCATCTCCTGCACCGGGCGGATCCGCGCGATCGCCGCGGACACCTGCGGGAACAGCGCCCGCATACCCGTGTGGAACAGCAGCGGTTCCGCGGCGTCGACGAAGAACTGGTTGAACGTGAACCCGCTCGGCCCGACCTCGGGCACGAAAGTGGACAAGCGGTAGATACCGTCAGCGATCTCATCGGTCCTGGTCTGCACGACTCAACACCCTCCTGATGCCGCCCCGACAACCGTCCGGAACTCGCAGCCTACTCGTCGCACCACAGCACCGGAACTGCTCGGCCGCCTCCCCAACCCGGACATCCCAGCGCGTCCCGGCATACGATGCGCCGGATACCAGCCCGTCGTGTCGCAAGCCCCGAGGCCGGTCGCGGTCGCAGCACACACCGATACCGCCGCCGCGGGCCGACACACCGCCGACCAGTGCAGGAGCGCCATGCGAACCACCGTCCGCCTCGGCTACGACGATATCGAGGCCGCCGCCCGGCGCATCCACGGGCAGATCCGACCGATCGCACTCGCTCCGGCCGGATCGGATGCCCACGAGCAATCACCGTGGCTGGCACTGGAATTCCTGCAGCACACCGGCACCTTCAAGGCCCGCGGAGCCGCGAACTTCCTGACCGCCCACCTCGAGGACCGCACCCTGCCCGACGCGGGTGTCACCATCGCCTCCGGCGGCAACGCCGGACTCGCGTGCGCCTGGGCCGCGCGCCGACACGACATCACCGCAACGGTATTCGTCCCCGCCAACGCGCCCGCGGTCAAGGTCGCCCGGCTCCTGGCCTACGGGGCACGAGTCGAGCAGGTCGGCGACAGCTACGCCGACGCAGCCGAAGCCTGTGCGCGATTCGCCGCCGACACCGGCGCACTGCGATCACACGCCTACGACAATCCACTCATCGCGGCCGGAGCCGGAACACTGATGCGGGAGATCCACGCCCGGCTGCCCACCGTCGACACCGTGCTGGTCGCCGTCGGCGGCGGCGGACTGTATGCCGGAATAGCCACCGCCGCAGCACATTACGGAGTACGCGTGGTCGCGGTCGAGCCGGAGAACTGCCGTACCCTGCACGCCGCCCTCGCGGCCGGACAGCCCGTCCCGGTCCCGGTGAACTCGATCGCCGCCGACTCGCTCGGCGCGCGCACCGTCACCCCGCTGGCCCTCACCGCCGCCGCGGCGTGTGACACCCGCGCACTGCTGGTCACCGACGAGGCCATCGTCGCCGCCCGCGCCCACCTGTGGGACCACCACCGCATCGCCGTCGAACACGGCGGTGCCACCGCCTTTGCCGCCCTCACCACCGGCACCTACGTCCCCGATTCCGGCGAAACCGTCTGCGTCATCCTCTGCGGCGCGAACACCACCCTCGCGGACCTGGATTCGCCTTCCCGCTGATCATTTCGCCGGAGCGGCCACCCCGGACGCTGCGCCGAAACTGCCCTGCTCGCCGAGCCGAATTCGATGCTCATCGCCAGGACCGACATGACCCGCAACAGAAAGATGCGTGTGAACCTGACACGCCAGAAAGGGGCAATGGCGTGATCTGGCGGCCGGGCCGGTGTCAGCCCTCTTCAGGCCGTCGGTCGGGTGAATGCCGGAGCTGGAGCCCCGATGCTTGTTCGGGATGGGGTATTCGTCGTCGGCCGACTGACTCATGGAACCTGTTGCGGCACAAGCGGTCTTCCTCATTCACCAACCCCGGTGGCATCACTCGGGTTGGCGCTGCGCCGCTGTCCGGCGCCTCAGCGTTCATCGGTCGCAGCGGTGAGGCCTGGTTGAGCAACGGAGTGACGAGGAGCGCAGACCGATCAGCTCGGTGGGCACGAGGTGGACAAAGCGGGTGAAACGCTGACAGCGCCTGAACACAGGCAGGCGGCGACGACTGCCGATCCGCACACAGTCGACCGCGGTGGGAGACCGGACGATACCGCCGACAAACGCCCGCGGGAAACTGAGCGTCTTTCTACCGAACTACTGGAGCGCGGTGAACGTGATCAGGAAGTCCGCCGGAATACAAGTCATCCGCCGAGTAAAACGGGAGTTGAATCCGTGCGGCCTGGCTGCTGCTGCAACACGCTCCGCTGGATCTGCAGCGGCAATGCTTACCATTGTTGCGGCAAGCGGTAATCGAGGGTAAATCCCAGAGCGGGTAAATGACCGCAGAGCCGAACTGGGGCTGCCGCCACTCGGGGAAGAAGAGGTCGTCAACGCGTTTCACAACGTTCCCGAGCGAGCGTCACGCCACAGGTCGACCGCACCGTCCTGGTCCAGCAGCTCGTCGATCTCGACGAGTTCCTGCGCGCTCAGCTCCCGGTTGCCCAATGCCGCCACGTTCTGCTCGAGCTGCTCGACCGAGGACGCTCCGATCACCAGCGAGGTCACCCGCGGATCGCGCAACGCCCATACCAGCGCCAGCTGCGCCAGGTCCTGACCGCGCCGGGCCGCGATCTGCGCCAGCGCGCGCAGCCGGGCGATCATCGGCTCGGTCAGCAACTCGTTCTGGAACGACTTGCCTTGCGTCGCACGCGATCCCACCGGAACGCCATTCAGATACCGGGAGGTCAGCAGCCCCTGCGCCAACGCGGTGAATCCGATGATCCCGAATCCCTCCGCCGCGGCGGTGTCCAGCAACCCCTCGGTCTCGATCCAGCGATTGAGCATCGAATAGGACGGCTGGTGAATCAGCAGCGGAGTGCCCAGCTCACGCAGGATGCCCGCCATCCGCTCCGAATGCTGGGCATCGTAGGAGGAGATCCCGACGTACAGGGCTTTGCCCTGCCGCACCGCGGTATCCAACGCCGCGGCGGTCTCCTCCAGCGGCGTACTCGGATCGAACCGGTGCGAATAGAAGATGTCGACATAGTCCAGCCCCAGCCGGGACAACGACTGATCCAACGAAGCCAGCACATATTTGCGCGAACCGCCGCCCTGCCCGTACGGTCCGGGCCACATATCCCACCCGGCCTTGGTGGACACGATCAGCTCATCGCGATACGCCGCCAGGTCCTCCCGCAGCAGCCGCCCGGCATTGACCTCCGCCGAACCGTACGGCGGGCCGTAGTTGTTCGCCAGGTCGAAATGCGTGATCCCCAGATCGAAAGCGCGCAAAGCGATCTCACGTTGCGTCGCGAACGGCCGATCATCACCGAAGTTGTGCCAGAAGCCCAGCGAGAGCACCGGCAGATCCAGACCCGAGCGGCCCGTCCGCCGGTACAGCATTCCCCCGTCGTAGCGGGTGGGATCGGCACGGTAGGTCATCGAACTCCTCTCACGGTCGGTTCAGTGATTGAAACACGAGATCATCAGCGTGGCAGCGCGGGCCGCACCCGCCGGGCAACTCACACCGTGGGAGGCGGACCACTCACCGACAACTCCGGCGGCGCCGCCCGATACGCCTCGATCTGCACCAGACTCAACTGGCCCGTACAACCCTGGCTCAGCAGCGAAGACGGCCGATCGGCGGTGAGCACATTCGGATTGCCGTGCCGGCAGAAACTCGGATCCGCCGGATCCGGGTCGTACCAGGCGCCCGTGGACAGCTGCGCGATCCCCGGCCCCACCGCATCGGAGACGACCAGTCCGGCCAGGCAACTACCGCGATCGTTGAAGACGCGCACCACATCACCCGCACTCAGACCCCGCGCGGCGGCCTCGTCCGGATGCAACCGCACCGGTTCGCGCCCCGCCACCTTCGCCGACTGACTGTGCGCGCCGACATCGAGCTGGCTGTGCAACTTGGTATGCGGCTGATTCGCGATCAGCTGCAACGGAAACCGCTGTGCCGCAGCACTTCCCAACCATTCCACCGGCTCCATCCAGACCGGATGCCCCGGACAGTCCGGATATCCGAAACCATCGATCGTCTCGGAGAAGATCTCGATCCGGCCGCTGGGCGTGGACAACGGATGCGCGTCGGGATCGGCCCGGAAATCGGCGAAGACCACCTGATCCCCCTCGGCGACCTCCAACTCGATGCCCTGCCCGGCCCAGAACTCCTCGAAGCCCGGCAGGCCGGCCGCGCCCGACCCGGCCCGCCACTGCTCGTACAGGTGGCGCAACCACTCCACGGCCGTGCGCCCCTCGGTGAATTGCTCACCGACACCGAGCTTTTCGGCCAGATCGGCCAGAATCGAATAGTCGTCGCGCGCCTGTGCGTGCGGACGGGTCAGCGCGGGCATCGGGAAGAACATCCGATCGTTGTCGCCCGCTCCGTAATCGTCCCGCTCGACCGACATCGTCGAGGGCAGCACGATATCGGCGTGACGCGCGGTACTCGTCCAGAACGGATCGTGCACCACGATGGTCTCCGGGCGGGTGAACGCCTCCCGCAACCGCGCCAGATCCTGATGGTGATGGAACGGGTTGCCGCCGCACCAGTACACGAGCCGGATATCCGGATACACCAGCCGCCGGCCGTCGTAGTCGTACTCCGCGCCCGGATCGAGCAGCATATCGGCAACCCGAGCCACCGGGATGAAGGTTTGTATCGGATTGCGCCCCTGCTCCAGCCTGGGGACCGACAAACGCCGGGCAGGCTCGCCGACACTGCTCGTGGAACCGTAGCCGTGCCCGAAACCGCCACCCGGAGTACCGATCTGGCCCAGCATCGCCGCGAGCACCACTCCCAGCCACACCGGCTGTTCACCGTGCTCGGCCCGCTGCAACGACCAGCTCACCGTGACGAACGTGCGCGCGGCCGCCATCTCCCGGGCGAGTGCACGAATTCGGCCCGCCGGCACGCCGGTGATCGCCGACGCCCAATCCGGATCCTTCACCACACCGTCGTCGGCGCCACGCAGATACCGGGCGAACCGGTCGAATCCGACCGTGTATCGATCCAGGAAATCGGTATCGGCCGAACCTTCGGCATCCAGCACCTGCGCCAGCGCGAGCATCAGCGCCGCATCGGTGCCCGGCCGCGGCGCGATCCACTCAGCCCGCGCCTCGGCCGGAATATCATCGCGCAGCGGGCTTATCGAGACGAACCGGCATCCCCGAGCCCGCGCCGCCGCGATCCAGCCGCGACCGGAGTGCCGCGACACACCCCCGGGCGTCACCGCGAAATTCTTCGCCGACAACCCGCCGAACGCGACGACCAGCTCCGTGTGCTCGACCAGCACCGACTTCGAAGTACCGTGCTGCAGAAGCCAATACAGGTTGCTCAGCACATGCGGCAACAGCACCGTCGCGGTGCCCATGCTGTAGCTGTTCACGTGCCGCACGAAGCCGCCGAGACAGTTCAGGAACCGGTGCACCTGGCTCTGCGCGTGATGGAACCGCCCGGCACTGGCCCACCCGTACGACCCGCCGTAGACCGCCTCGGCCCCGAATTCGTCGTAAACCCTACGCAATTCGCCCGCCAGCAGTTCCGTCGCCCGCTCCCACGACACCGGCACATACGGATCCGCCCCGCGCCCCGGCGCTCCCGGACCCCGCTCGAGCCAGCCGCGGCGCACATGCGGTTGCGAGATCCGCGTCGGATGATGCTGTGCCGAAGCGACATTCTCGATCAGCGGCATCGGCTCGGGATCGCCGCGCCACGGCCGCACCCCCGTGAGCCGCTCACCATCACTGACCGCCTCGAAGGCTCCCCAGTGGGTCAGATGTGTGGTCATGGATTCACGGTAGCGCGCACCACCGACAGCTTGCCGTAACTGGACATGCGCCCATGTTCGGCGAACAATGACCACCGCTCCGGAGCGTCCGACCAGTACCCGCGAACACCCCGGATAGCGTTCGACTCGACCATCCGCACCACTCGACGCCGAGGAGTCCGATGCGCCCGCTCACCCGACGACACGCTCTGGCCGCCCTCGCGGCGGGCACCGCCGCCGCACTGGCCGGACCGACGGCCACCGCGGCCGCACGCCCCGCACCTCCGGCGAAGCTTCCGCCACTGGGCAGCGATTTCCTCTGGGGAGTCGCCAGCGCCGGATTCCAGTGCGAAGGCCATGCCGCGGACAGCAACTGGACCCGCTACGTCGCGAAGAACGCCGACTACGACCGCTACCACAATGCCGTCGACTTCTACACCCGCTACACCGACGACATCGCCTCGGCCGCAGCACTCGGCGTCAACGTGTACCGGGTCAGCATCGAATGGTCCCGCATCCAGCCTCGGCCCGGCGGCTGGGACGAAGCGGGATTCGCCTTCTACGACCGTGTCCTGGACACCATCGGCGCCCACGGCATGCGCCCCATGCTCACCCTCGATCACTGGGTGTACCCGGGCTGGGTCGCCGACCGAGGCGGCTGGGCCGACCCGGAGATGACCGCCCTGTGGCTGACCAATGCCCGAAAAGTGGTGGACCGCTACGCATCCCGCGACCCGCTCTGGATCACCTTCAACGAGCCCGCCTTCTACATCGTCAACGAGGTCAGCAACGGCGGACTGTCCGCGGACCACGTGCCGCTGATGCAGCAGCAGCTCGCCCGGGCGCACAACGGCATCTACGACTACATCCACCAGCGCCGGCCCGCCGCACGGGTCACCAGCAACATCGCCTACATCCTGGGCACCGCCGAACCCGTCGTCAACGGCCCCATGCTCGACGCGATCGCCGCGAAACTCGACTTCGTCGGCATCGACTACTACTACGGCTACAGCCCACAATCGGCCCTCACCACATCCCCCGCCGACTTCAAGAAACTGTGGAACCAGCCGCTACAACCCGAGGGCATCTACTATGCGCTGGAATACTATTCGCGCCGATTCCCCGGCAAGCCCCTCTACATCGTCGAGAACGGCATGCCAACCTTCAACGGACAACCCCGTGCCGACCACTACACCCGCGCGGACAATCTGCGCGACACCGTCTACTGGCTGCAACGCGCCAAGGCCGACGGCATGCCGCTGATCGGCTACAACTACTGGAGCATCACCGACAACTACGAATGGGGCAGCTACGCACCGCGTTTCGGCCTCTACACCGTCGACGTACTCACCGACCCGGCGCTGACCCGCCGCCCCACCGACGCCGTGCCCGCCTACGCGGCGATCACCCGCGCCGGCGGCGTTCCGGCCGGATACCGGCCCACCCGGGCCCCGGCCGGATGCGCCCTCGGCGACGTACCCATCAGCTGCCTCGACCCGGTCACCCTGCCGCACTGAGGCATTCGCCGGTTCCGCTCCGAGGGGGCGGAACCGGCAGGCCGGATCGCACGATGCCGGTCAGGCCGACCGCGACTCCGCGGCCGCACGCGGCACGGCCGGACGGCGACCGAACTCCAGCACACCGTCCTCGATCGCGCCCTTGCGCAGCAGCTTGCGATCCCGGAAATAGTTGTTGATCACCTGCCACGGGCCGTTGGTCCCCTGCCGCGGCATCACCGCGTCGCCGCGCTGGATATAACCGGAAGTCAGCGCGCCGCCCATCATCGAATCGTCGGAGCGATCGCCCTCGCGCGGCACCGCCACGACCGTCGAATAACCATGGGACCGCATATGATTCAGCAAGCGGCAGAAGTATTCGGCGGCCAGATCCGCCTTCAACGTCCACGACGCGTTGGTATAGCCCAGCACGATCATCGCATTGGGCACCCCGCCCAGCAGAGCGCCCTTGTACGCCACCAGATCCCGCGTCCGCGCCGGCTCGCCGTCGATCACCAGCCGTGCACCGCCGAGCATCTGCACCGTCAACCCGGTCGCGCTGATGACGATATCCGCCTCGAGTTCCCGTCCCGACTCCAGCCGGATCCCGGTCTCGGTGAAGGTCTCGATCCGATCGGTGGCGATCGAGGCGCGGCCCTCGCGCAGCACCTTGAACAGATCACCGTTGGGCACCACGCACAGCCGCTGATCCCACGGGTTGTACTCCGGACTGAAATGCCGCATGTCGATCCCGGAGCCGACCTGCAGCCGCACCGCGCTCAGCAGCAGTTTGCGCGACAACGCGGGGTTGGTGCGAGAGAGCTTGAAACTCGCGCGCTGCAATCCGATATTGCGGGCCCGGCCGATCCGATAGGCGATCGCCTCGGGCACCTTCGCCGCTTTGAACCCCACCGCCACCGGGTCCTCCGCGGGAAGGGCGGTGATATACGTCGGTGAACGTTGCAGCATCGTCACATGTGCCGCGTCCCGGCTCATCGCGGGAACCAGGGTGATCGCCGTCGCGCCGCTACCGATCACCACGACCCGCTTGCCTCGGTAGTCCAGATCCTCCGGCCAGTGCTGCGGATGCACGATCGGCCCGCGAAACTTCTCCTCGCCCGGAAAGTGCGGCCGGTAGCCCTGGTCGTAGTCGTAATATCCCGTGCAGCCGACCAGGAAGTCGCTGGTATAGATCTCGGTCTCACCGGACTGCTCGTCCACTGCGGTGACGGTCCAGATCCCCGCCTCGCTCGACCAGCTCGCCTCGGTCATCCGGCGCCCGAACCGAATGTGCTCGGTCACCCCGTACTCCGCGGCGGTATCGACGACGTACTGCCGGATGTGCGGCCCATCGGCCAGCACCTTCGTCCCGTTCCACGGCCGGAAGCCGTAACCGAACGTGTACATGTCCGAATCCGACCGGATGCCCGGATACCGGAAAAGGTCCCACGTACCGCCGATCGCCGTCCGCCGCTCCAGGATGGCGTAGCTGCGCCCGGTCCCCTCCCGGGTGAGATGGCAGGCCATCCCGATTCCCGAAAGACCCGCGCCGATGATCAGTACGTCGACATGCCGCGTCATTGAGGTATCCGTTCCGTGTGATCCCGCCCGGACGACCGTGACCGGGGCTTCTCCGCAGGTTACCTGTTATCGACAGTTACGTCTAGATGAGCGTCCTCTGCTCTCCCTTCCCGCGCCCCGGGTAGACGCCGCTTCCCGACCAGTCGCACCTCCCGCCGCCTCCACGCCGCGCTGGCCCGGAGCTGCGGCGCTTCTTCCTTCGCCTCCACGCCGCGCTGGCCCGGAGCTGCGGCGCTTCTTCCTTCGCCTCCACGC
>CBJNFW010000222.1:0-14775 GCA_966435935.1 uncultured Nocardia sp. | reverse complement strand
GCGCGACGCTCGCCCCGAGGATGCGCAGGCACCGCGCACAGGTGACCGGATCCAAGGTCTCGCGCAAGACGTCGGGGTCCCATCCGGACACCCCGGTGTGGCAGAGGAGTTCGGGCGCGAGTTCCGCGCCGACCCACTGCCCCAGCTGCACCGCGTGCACGGTCCGGCCGGTGCGGACGGTCGCGTGCGCGGCCGCGGTGCCGAAGCGGGCCCGCACGCCCGCGGCGAGCGGGCTGATATCGGTCATAACCGCGGAGAATAGCGAACCACTCCGACATATCGGACCCATCTGCGGCGGGCCGCACATCTCTGTCGCCTTCGCAGAGTGCGATCACGCGAGCTGCGCGGCCGCGGCCTCGATCAGTTCGCGGGCGGCGCGGCCGTGGACAGCCTGGGCGGCGAGGACGGTCCAGGCTTTCTCGTAATAGGCCAGCTCGCGCGGCGCGGTGATGGTCAATCCTGCGGAGATGGTCTCGACCTCGGCCATCTTCTTGTCCGTGATCACGAAACAGGTTGTGGTGTAGATCCATTCGGCGCGGCGCGGGATGATGCCCAGGTGCAGCCGCGGATTGCCGAAAGCAGTGGCGAGCAGGTGCTGCAGCTGTTCGGCCATCACCTCCGGGCCGCCGACGGTGGTGTAGAGGGCTTGTTCGCCGAGCAGGATTGCGATGCGGCGGGTGCCATGGTGCAGGATCTGCTGGCGGTCCATCCGAGCGGTAACGGCGCGGTCGATGTCGTCCAGGCCCTCGACGAACGCGATAGCGCGGGTGAGGATCTCGCGGGCGTACGCCTCGGTCTGTAGAAGTCCAGGGATGGTGTTGGGTTCGTAGTTGCGGATCGTGAGTGCGCGGGCCTCGAGATCGATCCGGCGTCGCTGTTGCTGGGCGTGGCCGGCGGCGGCCAGGCGCCGCCATTCCGACCACAGCGCTTCGACATTCGCCAGCGCGGCGCGTAGGTCCGGCAGCAGCAGCTCGGCGTCACACGCCCGGCACCACAGCACCAGATCCGCATCGCTGGGGGTTTGTTTGCCGTGCTCGATCCTGGAAATCTTCGCCGAGTGCCAGCCCGCCAGGTCGGCGAGCTGGACTCCGGACAGATGCGCGCGGACACGCACGTCCCGCAGCCGCGCGCCGAACGCGGCACGGGCCTGCTCGACACCGCTCACCCGGCGCCACCCGGGTGGTAGTGGTTATGTGGGATCGCTCTGTCCCACAACGAGTCCCGGATCTCTCGGCATCGTCCGACGGTCGCCGTGTCGGTGGTGGCGGCCGTCCCGACGAAGTCGCCGGCCGAGTCGAACAGCGTGAATGCCACGGTCTCGTCGTCGATCAGCCACCACTCGTCGGCGCCGTAGTCCCCGGCGGTCACCTCACCTCGCGGCAACCACCGGATGTCTTCGCCGAGAGCGATATTGCGGCTGGTCATCATGTGCAGGGCGCGGATGTAGTCGCTGTGCGGCTCGGTGACGATCCGCACCCGCCGCAGGGGCACCCCGCGCCCGACAACACCGGTGACCAGATCGTCCCAGGCTTGCCACGACGCCGGGTACTCGCCCGCCTCGAACGCTGGAAGTCCTGCGAGCACTCGCCGCATCGGCTCGTTCTCGTCGACCACACCTGAATGGTCGTCGGAGACTTCGAGGTGCATCGCATCGTGCCGCGCGTGCGCGAGCAGATCGTTGGTCTCCTCGATCGTCAGGTACTGCACGAACTCACCAATCCCATCGACTCTTCGCCGCCGGCACCTCGACCGCGATCTCGTGGGCGGGGATCTGCATCTGTGCCAGCACCGCCGGATCGGTCACCGGGCGACCGGCGAGAGTGAACGCGCCGCCGCCGGCGTCGTGCAGCTCGGATCCCAGGTGCGTTCCCGGCTGCAGCCATCGCAGGAGCATGTGCGGGATCTCTACCCGGTCCGGATGACCGGGCACCGGATAGCCCTGCACCAGATACACCCCCTGCTCGGCGTCGTCCCACAGCCGCGGGGAGCCAGTGTTGTTCGTCGGTCCGCCAAGAAGTCGCAGTGCCATTGTGAGCCCGTCCTTTGCGTGAGCCGTGCGGAAGTACCTCCCATCGTCGGTACTGACCGGGTATGACAGCAACCAATCGCGCAAAGTTCCGCAAAAGCCTTCCGGCCGGTACTTCCTGATTTCTACCGTCGATCCGACGGTCCGGGAAGCGTGAGCCGGGAAGCCGCGGCCTGGACCGTCATCCACCTCGGCCACACCAGCACCGGGAGGCACAGCGATGAGGCTCCTGCCGACTGCGATCGGATACCTGCGCGCCGACATATCCGGCGGGCAGCAGCAGTGGGACGAAGCCCAGCTCCGGAGCCTGGCCGGGCGACTCGGATACACCTACGCCAAAACGGTCGTTTTCAGTGCGGCGACCGTCGAGCCGGTCGACCAGCTGATCGACCTCGCTCGCCGCCTGGACCTCGACGCGATCGTGGTTCCCACCCGCGCTCACCTCGACGGCGAGATCCCGGACGCTCTGGTCCGGGTCGCTGATGTCATCACCGTGACCCCGCGCGAAGTCGTCGCCCGCTGGTCGACCGGGGTGATCGGCTCCGCCCAGCAGATCTAGACGACGCCTCGATTTTGTTTCGAAACGGGGTCTCGGGCTTCGTTCTCTCCGACATCACCTCACCTGCCACACCATTTCCACCGCCACCTCCCCGCACTTCTTCTCTGCCACTCCGCTACCCTCTCCTATACCTTTCCGCCGCACTCTCCTCGCCACCCTCTACCCCCTTTTTCCAGCGCTTTCACACCTCTTGCTCTCAGGATTACGTTTCTATAACAACATGATCTTGCGGCGTATGCTGGATTATGTGATGTCGCTGGCGAAAATCTCGTCCGGTGACGGGTATGAGTACTACTTGCGCAATACCGTCACCAATGACGCGAATAGTCGCGGGCGGCAGAAGATGGAGGACTACTACTCCGAGCGGGGTGAAACTCCGGGTCGGTGGCTCGGGTCCGGGTTGGCGGCGCTGGGCATCGGCGAAGGGGAAGAAGTCACCGAGGCGCAGATGCGGGCCCTGATCGGGTTCGGGCGGCACCCGAACGCTCGGCAGATCAAGGCACAGCTCATCAGCGAGCAGGTTGGGTTGGGCGCCAAGCGGGTGCACGCGGTGCGATACGCCGAACAGGCTGTGAAGCTCGGTCGGGCGTTTCCGCGGTTCACGCCGGCCGGACCGGAAAGCTATCGCGGCCAAGTCTCCGCAGCATTCGCCGAGTGGAACCTTGCCCACGACCGGCCCGAGGACGCAGCGATCCCCGAACGCACCCGCCGAGAAATCCGCACCCAGGTTGCAACGCGGATGTTCACCGACGAGCACGATCGTGCGCCGCTGGATTCTCATGAGCTGTCGGCGTGGACGGCGCGGGCCTCACGCCCGACACGTACGGCTGTCGCAGCCTGGGACCTGACGTTTTCCCCGGTCAAGTCAGTCAGTGCGTTGTGGGCGTTGTCGCCGAAGCCGATCGCCGACACGATCGCCGCGGCGCATCATGCGGCGGTGCGGGACACGATGGCGTACCTCGAAAAGCATGCGGCCTTCGCTCGGGCCGGACGGCACAGCGTGCGCCAGGTCGATGTCGAGGGTCTGATCTGCTTGACGTTCGACCACCGCGATTCGCGCGCCGGCGACCCGGACTTGCACACACACGTGGTGGTATCCGCGAAGGTCAGACGCCTCACCGGCGAATGGGGCGCCCTCGATGGGCGGATTCTCTACCGCGAGGCGGTCACCGCCTCCGAGCTGTACAACTCGCGGCTCGAACATCACCTCGAGGCTGCGCTCGGGATTCAGTTCGCCCAGCGGCCAGGCCGTGACATGCACAAACGGCCCATCCGGGAAGTGGTCGGCGTCGACGAGCGGCTGCTGGCTCAATGGTCGACCCGCGCCGAGGACATCACCCGTCGCCTCGGCCAACTCGCCGGCACATTCCAGTCCACTCATGGCCGGGAGCCGAACCCGAAAGAACTTCTCGATCTGGGCGAAGAGGCGACCCTGTCCACCCGCCGCGGCAAGCATGCTCCCCGCTCATACGCCGAACAGCGCGCCACCTGGCGCGCAGAGGCCGCCCGAGTCCTCGGCGGCGAGCAAGCCATCACCTCCATGGTTACCGGGGCACTGAGCCAACAGATACCCGTGCGGGAGGCGATCACCGAGGAGTGGATCACCGCGGTCGCGGCCGTAGCGGTGGACACGGTCGCGGCTGGCCGGGCGACCTGGAAGGCCAATCACGTTCGGGCCGAAATCGTTCGACAGCTCCGCGGACGCGTCTCACCTGCCGAGCACGACCGGATCCTCGACAGGGCCTTGACCGTGGCCTTGTCACCGCCGATGTCGATCGCCTACGGAGGGCGCGAGATCGAACCCGCGATCGGGGTTCTGGCTCGCCGTGACGGCACCAGCGTGTACAGCACTTCCGGCGCGACGATGTACACCTCGGCGGCGGTCGTAGCCGCCGAACAGAGTCTCCTCGAGGCTGCGGTTCTAACGGGTGGGCGCACGATCCCGGTCACCGCAACCCGCACCGCCGCAGTCGAATTCGCCGCTAATCACGGCGGGATCGGACTGACCAGCGAGCAGGCCGCGCTCGTGGAGGCCTTCGCGACATCCGGGCTACGCCTACAGCTGGGCATCGCTCCGGCCGGTACCGGCAAGACCACCACGATGCAAGTACTCACCAACGCCTGGATCAGCGAGGGCGGCACCGTGCTGGGGCTCGCCCCCACCGGCTCGGCAGCGGGAAAGCTGCGTGAGGACACCAGCATCGAGACCCTCACCGTCGACAAACTCCTGTCCGTTGTCGACCGGCTCGACGACGGCCGCCTCGATCCCGCTGACGCCCCCGCCTGGCTACACGCCATCGACGATCGAACGCTGGTCGTCCTGGACGAGGCCGCCAAGTGCGGCACCCTGCAACTGGATCGAGCGGTGCAATGGCTGCTGCAGCGTGGCGCCAGCATCCGGGCGATCGGCGATGACCGGCAACTGTCCTCGGTCGCTGCAGGCGGTGTGGTCCGCGACATCGTCGAACGCGCCGGGGCACTGAGCCTGACTCGCGTCATGCGGTTCAGCGATCCCGCCGAGCCCGCCGCCAGTCTGGCTCTGCGCGAGGGCGATTCGGCCGCTATCGCCTATTACACCGACAACGGCCGTGTACAGGTAGGTCAGCTCGGTGCGGTCGTGGAGGCCGCATTTCAGGCATGGGCCGCCGATACCGCCACCGGCCTCGATGCTCTGCTACTGGCCCCCACGCGCGATCTGGTCGGCACCTTGAACGAACGCGCCCGCGATGCTCGCCGCGCCAGCAGGCCCGCTGAAGGACCGGAGGTCGTTCTCGCCGATGGGCTTTCCGCCGCCGCGGGCGATGTGATCTGCACCCGCCGCAACGACTACCAGCGGCGGATCAGCGCCACCGACTGCGTGCGCAACGGCTACCGGTGGCGAGTGCAACAGGTCCATCGGGACGGACGGATCACCGCCTCTCATCTGACCTCCGGACGGCGGGTGACACTGGACAGCGAGTACGTCCGCACCCAAGTGACCCTCGGGTTCGCCTCAACCATCGACACCGCCCAAGGGCTCACCGCCGACACCTGTCACGGCATCCTGACCGGCCGCGAGCATCGCGCCCAGGCGTACGTGATGCTCACCCGCGGCCGCGGCGGAAATTTCGCCTACATCAGCACTGCCGGCAGCGGCCACGACACCAACCCGCGCACGCACGAGAAGACCCATCCGGCAACTGCGGTCGACCTGTTCAGCGCGATTCTGGGCCGCGAGGGCACCCAAACCTCCGCAACCAGCCTCGACCGCGCCGGCACCGATCCCCGAGCCCTGCTCTCGGGTCTGGTCGACGCCTACGTCGACGCGGTGGGACTGGTCGCCGAACACCGTGTCGGCGCCGACCGGCTCGCCGAGATCACTACGGCTGCAGAGCAACTGGTGCCCGGGCTCTCCGACGAGCACGCCTGGCCGGTGCTGCGCCAGCATCTGGCCACCCTCGCAGTCAACGGCCGCGACCCCATCGCTGAACTCGACGCAGCGGTACACGCCCGCGAGCTCGATACCGCCGATGACCGTGCGGCCGTACTCGACTGGCGCATCGACCCCACCACCGGCCACTCCCGCGGCCGGGGCGAATACACCGGCCCGCTGGGATGGATGCCTGAACTGCCCAGCGCCCTGGCCGCAGATCCCGAATACGGGCAGGTCCTGCAAGCCCGCTCGCGCGCACTCACCGGCCCGGTCATGCAAATCCGGCAGCTCACCCAGAACTGGACCATCGACACCGCGCCGCCCTGGGCACATCCATTCCTCGAAAACCATGCGCTCCTGCACGATCTGACCGTGTTCCGTGCCGCCCTGAACGTGCCGGACACGGACCGACGCCCCACCGGCCCAACGCTGTACCCGGTGGCCGAGCGCCGTATTCAGCGATCCCTCGAGGACCAGGCCACCAAGTACCTCGGCGACCTGCGCGGGCCCGCACGGCGCTGGGCATACCTGGCCCGACAGCTCGACGTCCACCTCACCGCCGACCCGTACTGGCCGATCCTGGCCGACAAACTCGATACCGCCCACCGAGCGGGCCTGGACATCATCGGCGCCGTCCGCGACGCAGTTTCCGCCCGGCCACTGCCGGCCGAACAACCCGCGGCCGCGCTGCGCTGGCGGCTCACCAGCACCCTCGATCACCACGACACCACCGACCGTCACGAGTTCGCCGCAGCACTGTCCCGGGCCGACCACGACCGTTGGATGGGTATGAGCGATGACCAGCTCGACGCCCGCGCCCGGCGGCTTGTCGAGGATCTCGACCGGTCACCGTGGATGTACAACCCACTGGTGTGGGAAAAGCAACGCGAACGCGCCGAGCACGGCAGCCACGTCGACCGAGCCCACACCGCTCACGCTCAGCTCCTCGAACAGGCCGACGCAATCACTGACGCGCGCCAGGCCCTCGCCGACGCCCAGCAGGCCGCCATCAACGCCCACGCCGCGCGGCAAGCCTCCCGCCGAGCGGGAGAAACGACGCCGGACATCCCGTGGTGGCGGCCGGTCGGCCGGGAAACCCAGCAGATCCGCCAGGACCACGCACAACACCTCGAGGACCTACGCCAGGCCGCCCTCGACGCGGAACGAGACGCCGCCGAACTTGCCCGCATCGCCCGAGACAAAGTCCGCGACACCGTGCTTATCGCCGGAATCGAGGAACGCTGGGACGACATCCAGGCCCGCGCAACAGATCCCGATGCCTTCGCCGACCAACTGACCCAGGCCGAAGAACGCGACCAAGCCGACACCGACGTACTCGCACGCTACGACCAGCAACGAGCCGACCAGCAGAACGAACTCGACGAAATCACCGCCGAACAGCAACGACGCGACGACCTCACCCCCGAAGGGCACGCCCTGGAAGAACGCGCCCGCCAGCATCGCCTCGGCCCACCCGAAGAACCACGAAAACGCGCACCGAGCCACAGCCTCGAGCCAACCGAGCCGCACTACACGCCGGCACCGCATGTGGGTTATGAGGGCCCTGGCATCGGGATGTAGCCCAGCCGCAGAGCGCATGCTCAAACGGCCGTTTTAGCGCGAAGGTTGTCGGCGCTGCTAGTTCGCTTCGTCGTCGTGGTACAGGTGCCCCAGCGCGCTTTGTGCCTGGTCGAGCAGCCGGGCCAGTTCAGTGGCTTTGGTCGCGGCCTCGGACAGGTATTCGGCTGCTTCCAGCGCGGTGACGCAAGCCCGGTCCCTGCTCTCAGCCGCAGAGGCCGCACCATCGTGCCGCAGGTCCGCTCGGCGAGATACCCCGCCGGCCCAGGCCGCCATCTGCTGCAGCACCTGCTCCTGGCTGTGCGCTGCGTTCGCGAGCCCCCCGGCCACGGGGTACGCGTCCGAGGCGTAGGGCAAGGCATCCAGGGCGCTGCCGCCGAGGGTGGCGTGAGCCAGGTACCGCATCAATTCCCGGGATGCCGCAGCAGCAGCCGCGACCGAATCAGCGGTGTGGGGTCCTTGGGTCGGCCAGTATTTGTCGATGATGTCGGTCGCGTCGAAGTCGGCCATGAGGAGTCTCCGTAATCGGTTGTCGGCTATAGCGGTTGTTGGATAGCGGCGAGCGACTGTGGTCAATCGCCGTTTGCGGGGGCGTCGGTGGTGTCGTCGCTGTCATCATCGGCGCCGGCGGACTGGGCCAACAGGCTGGCCAGCTGCAGCTGGACCAGATCGAGCGCGGAGCTGGCCTCGTCCAGCGAGTTCGACAGCAGATCCTGGTACTCGCTGGCGGCCTTCTTCAGCCGGGCGAATCGGCGGTGCAGTTCCCCGGCCGCGGCCGGATCGCCCTTCCGCTTGGCGGTCGCGATATCGACCGCCAGCTTGTTGGCCTCGTCGCGGGCCTTGGTCGTGAACGCCTGAATGACCATGTCTCGCATCTCGGCCTGATCGGGCAACGGGATCTCCACGAAGTGCGAGCCTTCGCCGACCCGAGAAACGAACTGCGTCAACGCCTGCAGCGTCGGGGTGTGCTCGTGGCGCACGAAGTACACGCCACCGCCCTGGCGGATCTTCACCGCGCCCATGGTCTCGATGTACTTGCGCACGATCGCGCGCAACCGGTCTGGCCCCAGGTAGGTGCAATGCCACCGGAAAGCGTCTCCAAGCTCGGTGAGCATGTCCCGAATTCGGGTCTGCTCGCCCCCGGGCAATGCCCCGATCGCGGCGTTGTCCGCGATCACCTGCAGTCGGCCACCGCCCGGCGCGCTGCCGTCACGATGGAAGATCACCTCGGCAATGTGGTTGTCGTACTTCAACGCTTTCTGGCCCTGGTCCCGCACCTCACGCACCACGTGCCGCACCAGCTGCTTGTCGTCGGTCCGCACCGGCCGCACCATCAGGGTTGCGATCTGCCCGTCCTGGCCCGCCGCGCGGCGGCGCCGCTCCCCGCGTTGGCGGACCGCGGTCGGATCGGCCACCGAGTAGGAGTCCTGCACCCCATCCGGGCCGGTGATCTTCTCAAACGCATCGATCGGTCGCAGCTGCGGAGGAAGCAACGACTTGTCCAGGCCCAGCTCGACGAACCACTGCTCAGCCTGCTGCGGAGTCACCTCTCCCACGCACACGCTGTACAGCACGATGTAGCCGAGAATCGCTCCGGCGGTGGCGATCTGCTGCGCATACCCCTCCAGTCCCTGCGGAGTCTGCGCCATCGCCACAGTTGCGGCACCCGGCTGCTGTGTGGTGTTCGTGCTGGTCATGTCTCTACTCCCCGAGTTGTTAGCTAGCTAGCTAGCTCTATTGTAGCGTCAAAACGGCCGTTTTGGTGCCGCGAATTGCTGAGAGCGGCGGCGATTCGGTGCCCCAGCCAGCGCGCGACATTGACCGATACGGCGTTGCCGATCTGGGTTCGGACCTCGTCGACGCGCTTGCCGTTGATGACGCGGTGGCCGCCGTGGAACTGGTAGTCATCGGGGAAGCCTTGGGCGCGTGCGCGTTCGAGGTTGGTCAGCCACCGGTGGTAGACGCGGCCGTCCTCGTCGATGGTCGCGACGGCGTGGTGGTTTCCGCCGGAGGTGATGGTCGCGAGCTGGTGTTGGTCGGCGCGGCGGGCGTGTGCGTGGTTCCGGTAGGTCACCAGGTGCGGCACATTGGGTTCGGTGATCTCCTCGAACTGCGGGGTCACGTACATGCGGCGGGTGACCAGCTTGCCGCGCTCGGGAAGCAGGATCGCGCTGGCCGGGGTCCGCTCGACCGGGTCGAGGGTGAGGTCGATGTCCGGGGCGTCGGCGCGGGTGAACAGGATGTAGGCCCGTTTGCGGCGCTGCGGAACCGGGTTCGGGCCGATGTCCGCGGAGTCCAGGATCGCGATTTGATACTTGTAGCCCTGGACGGTCATTCCGTCCAGCCACCACCGGAACAGGGTCCAGTCCAGGAATTCCGGGACGTTCTCCACGGCCACGACTTCGTAGCGGTGCACCTCGGTCGCGGCGATGACGGCGAAGGCGGTCGCGCGGTCGATGCTGCCCTCGTCGGCGCGCAGCCGCTCGACCTCCGCCGGCGGTTTCTTGCGGCCGCCGGATCGAGCGTGCCACACGCAGCTCGGCGAGAACCAGGCGATATCGGTCCGGGGGAAGGTCCGGAAGTCGGTCTCGGACAGGTTCGCCCGCACATGCTCGATATCCGGGTGGTTGGCTCGGGCCGTGCGGATCGCGGTGTCCCAGTGGTTCGCACCGATCACCACCCGGATCCCGGCCTGGCACAGGCCGGTTGTGCTCCCATTCGCCCCGGCGAAGTAATCCGAGGCTGTGTATCCGGTATCCGCGGCGACGTCCGTTCTCGCTCGCTCTGATAGCTAGCTAGCTAGCTCTGGGATCTGACGCGGGCGGTCGGGTACTGGCTCCAGAGTTCGCCGTCCAGTTCGCGGCCAGCTGCCTTGGGGGTGCGTCCGCCCCACTGTTTGAAGAAGAACGCGACGTTGCCTTCGATGCACTGGTCCCGCAGGTCGCGCACCCAATCCGGGTGCACAGGGCGGGCATTCGGCCCAGACTCGCCTCCGGCGATCACCCAGTCGATCGCGGGGAGCGGCCGCCAGTCCTCGCAGCCGGGGCAGCCGCATTCGTTGCGTTCGTCGTCGCCCGGCCACCGGCATCCGCACCCGTCGGGGCAGCCCACCGGGAACAGCCACTTGCCCAGGTCGAGCGGGCCGAGCAGCGGCTCGCACGACAGGAACTTCACCGCGGCAGGAGTATTCACCAGATCGGTGATGCGGTGCGTGACCCCACCGTGTTCGATCGAGGTCCCGATCCACACGTTCTGCAAGGGCCATGGCGCCCCGGCGCGGAGCCAGTCATTGGCGCTGTCGCCGCCGTTGCCGTCCTCGAAATTCATCGACTCCGCCATCAAACCGCGAAAACCGGTGTCTGCCAGCAGTTTCGCAAGTCGGCGCGGCCGTTTGGTCAGAACTTGGAATTGGTGCTGGGGCGCCATCGCCATCACCGCGAACACCTGCGCGATCTCGTAGTCGTGCACTCGGGCATGCGCCAGATCGGACATCGAGTTCACGAACACCCGCCGCGGCTTCCGCCACCGCGACGGCTCGCTCAGCGCCTGCTCGTGGAAAGTGACACCGAACCCAGGCCCAGAAGTCCGGGGGTCGCCGTCGTTCTGATACTTCTCCGACCCCATCGCCTTCAACCTCTTGGCCAAAGCGAGGGCGTAGCAGTTATCGCAACCTGCGCTGATGCGGTCACACCCGGTGACCGGGTTCCAGGTCTGGTCGGTCCATTCGATACCGGTCATTTCTGGCTGTCCTTTCAGATGACGCGGAACATGTCCGCGGCGGCGGTTGGGGTGGTCAGGTCGTCGATGGTTCGGGCGTTGTCGCACAGGGAGTGCATCAGCTCGGCCAGGCGGCCGCGGAGTTGGTCGAACACGATGCCGAAGGCACGGAATCCGGTGTGGTGCTTGGTTTCGTGCCAGGCCCGTAGCCACTCCTCGCTGACGCCGGCGATGCCGTCGCTGATAAGCACGACGTCTCCTTTGTCCAGGTCGTCGGCGCTGTGCTGCGTGGTCAGAATCTGCGCGGCCATCGCCAGTGGGGTCTGGAAATCGGTTCCGCCGCCGAAGAAGTGCTCGCCGAACTCGATGACTCGCTCGATCGGCGCGGCTTCCCCGGCGGGGAATTCGAACACCGCCTGCTGGTCGGCGCTGCTGAACAGGATGCCGACGAACGTGCGGTTCTCGGTGCGGGCCTGGTCCAGCAGCGCCAGCGCGAGGGCCTTGGCCCACGCTTCGCGTTCGCCCTTCATCGAGCTGGAGCAGTCGATACACGCGATGATCGCGCCGCGGCCGGCCTTCTCCTCGCCGCGGGTGTCGAACTGCATCAGCTGGCCTTCGGCGTAGCGGGCGGCGAACTGCGCTCGCAGGGCGGGCACGCCGAGATTGGCTGTCTCGGAAGGGATCAGCCGTGACAAGTCGTTGCCCAGCGTGACCCCGACGTACTCGCCGTGGCCGTGCTCGACCTTGCGGGCCCGCTCTGCAGCGGCCATCTGTCGGAACCGGCCGATCAGCTGGACGTACTGCGCCAGGCGACTTCCACGCAGTCGCTGAGCCAGCTCTGCGCGGTCCGCGAACCGCATCCGGGTCAGCGTGCCCTGCTCCATCCCCCACGCCGCCATCATCACCCGGTCGGCCTCGGCCTGCTCCGCGGCCGCGGCCAGGCCCTGCCGCGCCAGTCCGCGAAGGGCCGGGCCCAACTTGTCGGCGGCGGCCTCGGCGGACTGTGCTGCGGCCTCGGCGGCGGCCTGGGCCTGCTCGGCAGCGTCGATCGCGGACTGGACCTGTCCGGCCTGCTCGGCCGGGACGTTGCCGTCGGCGTCCGCGGCTTGTGATGCCTGGTCCAATGCGTCGGCGACCGCGGCCGCCGCGTCCTGGGCGGACTGTCCGGCCTCGGCGGCCTGCTCGGCCTGCTGCTGGGCGTCTTTGGCGCGGGTCAGCATCTGCCGCAGCGAATCCGCCTGCGCGAGAACCGCCATCGCGGCGCCGTACTCGTCGCCGGCGGTGGCCTTGTGCAGGTCCTCGTACTCCGGCGCGGCGAGCAACTGCGCGAGGATCGCCCGGTTCGGCAGCCGAGTCTGGTCCATCTCCTCGGCCGGGCGCAGTGCCGGATCGTGCTGGTAGGCGGACAAGAACACGTCCTGCAGCAAATCGGCGGTGTAGTCGAAGGTTTCGTGCAGCTCGGATCCGAGCCGGTCCAGCGCGGGGGCAGCTTCGCGGGTCTCGGTCCAGGACATCCGGGCGAAGCGGTCCGCCGCGATCGCGTCGGTGCAGCGGGCCGGACCGGCCCCGGCGGACAGGCCCAGCCACTTGCCCGCGCTGCGGGCCAGATCGGTCAGTTTGGTCAGTGCGCGCATCGTGAATCCTCCGGACTGTTCGTGCGGGTCAGAGGGTTCCGGTGACCATGGTGGCGTCGATGCCCAGGGCCTCGACCATGACGTTCGCGTGGACAGCCCGCCTGCGCGCGATCACCCGGTCCAGGGTCGCAGTCGACCTGCCGGCGGCTGTCGCCTCACGGTGCATGGCGTCGAGTTTCTTGCCCGCCTTGGCCAGCTCGGTGTTGGCCTGCACTCCCCACTTCGACAGGGCCTCCTCGGACTGTCCGGCCATCGAGTCCAGCTTGGCCTGCTGCTCCTCGATCGCGTCCAGCAGATCCAACGCGGCGCGGGCGTCCGGGTTGACCAGGCTCAGCACGGCCCGCTCCACGGTCGGCCGTTGCGCGGTCGAATCCCACAGCGAATGCGTGAGCACTGTCAGGTCGGTGTCATCCACCTCCGAGCGACCGTTCAGGAACGCACTGGCCTGCAGCAGCCGCACAGACTGCTTCCACCGGCGGTCCGAGGCCACCAATTCTTCGCGCCGCAGCGCGGTCCGCAGCTGACACACGACGTCGACCACGCTGTCCGGCACACCGACCGCGGGCACCGACACCGCGGCCGCCTCCTGCAACTCGGCCAGCGGCACCGTGGTGCGCACCGGGACGACAGCCGGGACGACGGCCGCAGACTTCACCAGAGCGGCGAAGTTCGACGGATCGGACAGGTACCCGACCTCGAGGCGCACAAGCAGCCGGTCGTAGATCGCCGCAGAGTCCTCCCCACTGGGCAGTTCGTTGCTGGCGGTCACCGCGCTGATGAGCGGGCACGCGATCGGGGCGCCGCCGGCCTCGGGGTGGTAGACCCGCTCGTTCAAGAACGCGAGCATCTCGTTCAGCGCGGCGGTGGAGCACTTGAAGATCTCGTCGATGAACGCGACGTGCGCCTCGGTCGCACGGCCTTCGAACACCTGGCGGTACTCCCCCTTGGTCAAGGCGGCGACATCGACCGGCCCGAACAGCCGAGTCGGGGCAGTGAACTTGCTCAGCAGCACCTCCCAGTAGGTCGCGCCGTCGAACCGGGCGGTCAGCTCCCGCGCCAGATCGGACTTCGCGGTTCCGGGCGGGCCCAGGATCAGCGAGTGCTGGCCAGCCAGGATCGCCACCAGCAGCGCCTGCACCACCTCGGCGCGCTCGAAGTACTTGTCCGCCAACTCGTCACCGATCGACCGCAGCGCCGCCGAGATGTCCTGATTCACGCTCATCGCCTCCGCTTTCCGAATGGATACAGCTCACCCAACCTCCACTCTACGCGCATGCGCGCATTCGTGCAATCCTGAATGCGCGCATGAGTGCTATCATGCGGGAATGAGTACGCCAACGAACGATGCGGACAAGAAGGTCAACTGGTCGGTGAGGCTCGACGACGACGACGCGGCTCGCTGGGACGAGTTGCACCACGCGCTGCGCGGCGAAACCTCCAGGCGAACCCTGACCAAAGCCACGCTGTTCCGCGCATTGCTGGACCTCGCCGTGGATCCCGACGCCCACAGCACGCTCGTCGCGATCCTCACCGCCGAACAGTGACCGCCGAAACGGACGTTTCCGCAGCAAGAACGGGCGTTTTCACTGAAATCCGGTAGTAGCGAGAAAGTTGCCACAGCCACGTCGTCCGGTGAATTGTCGCTCGGGTCTTGACTTTCCGCGCGTCCCCTGGCCTCTTGGGCGGCCTCGCTCGCCGCGTAGGCGCCGGGTGGCGGGCCGGAACCCGCCAGCCGCCGTCAGGCGGCTATCTCAGTCCATAGCGCGCAGGCTGCCAGTGGTGTGTGCTGTCCTCCCGGTATGGCCTGGGGCGTCTCGATCACAGCCGCGGTTCTGGCCCGCGCCCTACG
>CBJNFW010000221.1:0-14805 GCA_966435935.1 uncultured Nocardia sp. | reverse complement strand
AAATCCCTTCGGGCCTAAGCACAATGGACGGCTCATACTCAGGGAGAGCATGATCTGTTTTGTGTTTCGCGCGATTTGTGGGGGCACGGCCCCCACACCCCGTCCGGAGGGGCCTCGCCCCCCGGACCCCGGTGCCGCTCGTTGCGTCAGAGGGTTGGCGGGTTCGAATTGGCTGGTCGGCGCGGGTGTCTAGTTCTCCAAGGGCCAGGTCGAGCCGCCGGGGGGCATTTCCGGCATGCCGAGTTTGCGGTGATCCCAGCTGCGGGTGCGTTCCGGGACCAGTCGCACGGCGACGCGCTTGTTCAGCATCGCCTCCACCATCGGGCGCACCTGTTCGGTGTACGGCCCGGTGTAGCGCTCCCAGACGCTCACGCCCACCTTGAACAGGGCCTCGGCGTCGTCCACGATCTCCGCGCGGCCCTCGATCGACACTCCGCGCAACTGGTCGTAGCTGTCGCCGGCCTCGACCAGCACCGTGACCCGGGGGTCGCGGCGGATGTTGACCGCCTTCTGCGATTTTGCCTTGGTCTCGAACCAGATCTCGCCGTCGACCAGGCCGTACCACATGGCGGTCAGATGCGGCAGGCCCTTCGGGCCGAGCGTGGCCAGCGTGATGATCCGGCTGCGCTCGAGGAATCCGGTGATCTCGTCGTCGGACATCACGATCTGTGCGCGTTGATTCACTCCCATGGGCCGACTGTAGTTTACGGCGTATGGTGCGCGTCACACGGACTTCGTCACATGGCGCGGGCGCCGTGCCCGGCTACAGGCGTTTGTGCAGCGCATCCGCGGCCGCGACCAGATCCGCGGCCCAGCGCGCGCCCGGACGACGCCCCATCCGGTCGATCGGTCCGGATACCGAGACCGCGGCTACCACCGCACCGGACGAATCGCGCACCGGCGCGGAAATGCTGGCCACCCCCGCTGCCCGCTCGGCCGCGCTCTGCGCCCAGCCGCGCCGGCGCACCTCGGCCAGGGCGCGTTCGCCGAAGACCGCGTCGGCCAGCACGCTGCGCTGCAGTTCCGGATCGGCCCATGCCAGCAGCACCTTGGCCGCCGATCCGGCGGTCAGCGGAAGGCGCGCGCCGACCGGGACGGTGTCGCGCAGTCCGGAGGCGGGTTCCAGGGCCGCGATCGCGATTCGCGAATGGCCGTCCAACCGGTAGAGCTGCACACTTTCGCCGGTGATCTCGCGGAGCCTGGGCAGCACGACGGCCGCGGCGTCGAGCATGGGATCCTGCGCTGTACTCGCGAGCTCGGACAGGGCGGGGCCGGGCTGCCACAGGCCGTTGACGTCGCGGGCCAGCATGCGGTGCGTTTCCAGGCCGACGGCCAGCCGGTGCGCGGTGGCCCGGGGCAGCCCGGTCCGCGCGCACAGCTCGTTCAGGCCGCAGGGCTGCTCGGCCACGGCGTAGAGCACGGTCATGGCTTTGTCGAGCACCCCGATACCGCTATGCTGTCTCATAGGACGATATTTAAGTCTCAGATAATGAGATTTGCAAACTCGTCCGGTTCCCACCCAGCCCGGTGGGTGACCAGCACAGCAACAACACAACCACGCAACTTCCGCTCTCGACCCGGCCCGCACGGAGCGAGTCCCCGAGCGACCGTTCGCGGCCGGCTCGCCGTTCAGCCCTCGAAGCGCATGGGCGAAGCCCGGATCTCGAACGGCGAGCCTTCGGGGCCGCGAACACGCCGGAGCGAAGCGGAGGCAATCAAATACAGCACACAGAGGTGATACCGATGGCCGAACGGCCACGCACACTGGCGGAGAAGGTCTGGGACGAGCACGTCGTCGCCCGCGGTGGGGGTGAGGGCGAGGCGCGCGAGCCCGACCTCATCTACATCGATCTGCACCTGGTGCACGAGGTGACCAGCCCGCAGGCGTTCGACGGACTGCGGCAGGCCGGACGGCCGGTGCGCCGGCCCGATCTGACCATCGCCACCGAGGACCACAACGTGCCGACGGTCGACATCGACAAGCCGATCGCGGACCCGACCTCGCGCACGCAGGTCGAGACATTGCGCCGCAACTGCGCGGAATTCGGCGTCCGGCTCTATCCGATGGGCGATATCGAACAGGGCATCGTGCACGTGGTCGGTCCGCAGCTGGGGCTGACCCAGCCGGGCACGACCGTGGTGTGCGGTGATTCGCACACCTCCACGCACGGCGCGTTCGGTGCGCTGGCGATGGGTATCGGCACCAGCGAGGTCGAACACGTGCTGGCCACGCAGACGTTGTCGCTGCGGCCGTTCAAGACCATGGCGGTCACCGTGGACGGTCAGCTGCCGCACGGTGTCACCAGCAAGGACGTCATCCTGGCGGTGATCGCGCAGATCGGCACCGGCGGCGGCCAGGGCTACGTCATCGAGTATCGCGGCGAGGCCGTGCGTTCGATGTCGATGGAAGCGCGGATGACGATGTGCAATATGTCCATCGAGGCGGGTGCGCGGGCGGGCATGGTCGCCCCCGACGAGACCACCTACGAATTCCTGAAGGGCCGTCCGCACGCGCCGCAGGGTGCGGACTGGGATGCCGCGGTGGCGGCTTGGGAGGCGCTGAAGACCGATCCCGACGCGCGATTCGACGCCGAGGTGCACATCGACGCCTCCACGCTGACCCCCTTCGTGACCTGGGGTACGAACCCCGGCCAGGGCGCCCCGCTGGGTGCGTCGGTGCCCGACCCGGCGGAAATGGCGGACGAAACCGAGCGCGAGACCGCCGAGAAGGCATTGCGTTATATGGATTTGGAGCCCGGTACTCCGCTTCGGGATGTCGCGGTCGACACCGTATTCGTCGGTTCGTGCACCAATGGCCGGATCGAGGATCTTCGTGCGGTGGCGTCGGTGCTGGAGGGTCGTACGGTGGCCGACGGTGTGCGCATGCTGATCGTGCCCGGGTCGATGCGCGTGCGCGCGCAGGCCGAATCCGAGGGTTTGGGCGAGATTTTCACCGCGGCGGGCGCGGAATGGCGTCAGGCCGGATGCTCGATGTGCCTGGGCATGAATCCCGATCAGCTTTCTCCCGGCCAGCGCTGCGCGTCCACCTCGAACCGCAATTTCGAGGGCAGGCAGGGCAAAGGATCGCGCACACATCTGGTTTCGCCGCTGGTCGCGGCGGCCACCGCGGTCCGCGGAACCCTGTCCTCACCTGCGGACTTGAACTGATCGTAGATATTTCGGCATGAGCCGGGGCGCTACGTGGTTATGCTCCGCTGCCGCCTCCGCGCCTGACCGTTCATGCCACGACCTAATCAGGAGAACTCATGGAACCCTTCAAGGTGCACAAGGGGATCGGGGTGCCGCTGCGCCGGTCCAATGTGGATACCGACCAGATCATCCCCGCGGTCTATCTGAAGCGAGTCACACGTACCGGATTCGAAGACGGGCTGTTCGCGGCCTGGCGCTCGGATCCGACGTTCATTCTCAACAACGAACCGTTCAACCGGGGCAGCGTCCTGGTCGCGGGCCCGGATTTCGGTACGGGATCCTCACGCGAACACGCCGTTTGGGCGTTGATGGATTACGGCTTCCGGGTCGTGATCTCCTCACGCTTCGGTGACATCTTCCGCGGCAACGCCGGTAAGGGCGGGCTGGTGGCGGCCCGCATGTCACAACATGATGTCGAATTGCTCTGGAAGTTGCTCGAGGAACGTCCCGGTCAGGAATTGGTGGTCGACCTCGAGGCGCGCACAGTGGCGACCGGAACGGTCGTGTTGCCCTTCGAAATTGACGACTACACCAGGTGGCGTCTGCTCGAGGGCTTGGACGACATCGGACTGACACTCCGTCAGGAAGAGGCGATCGACCGGTTCGAAAAGGCAAGGCCAGGTTGGAAACCCACGACCATTCCGACGCCTAATTAGCGGGCCTAATCCGCCCTAGGCGTTAGCTGAGCGCCGCCAATCGCGGTAGCTGTGCGTGTGCCACACCACATGAAATTTGGCGTGGCACATAGACTCTTGCCCATTGAGGGTTTACCGTGGTACCTAGTCGGTCCGACGACGGGCCATTAGTCTGCGGAGGATTCAATGAACAAGGCGGAACTGATCGACGTTCTGACCGAAAAGTTGGGTACTGACAGGCGCACGGCCACTGCGGCAGTCGAGCAGATTGTCGACACGATCGTGCGCGCGGTGAACAAGGGCAACAGCGTCACCATCACCGGATTCGGTGTGTTCGAACAGCGCAAGCGCGCTGCGCGAGTGGCGCGTAACCCGCGTACCGGTGAAACCGTCAAGGTCAAGCCCACTTCGGTCCCTGCATTCCGGCCGGGTGCACAGTTCAAGGCGATCATCGCCGGGAAGCAGAAGGTCGCGGCCTCCGGCCCGGCCGTGAAACGCGGTGTGGCAGCACCGGTGTCGGGTGCGGCGAAGAAGACCGCCGCCAAGAAGGCCGCGGCCAAGAAGACCGCCGCCGCCAAGAAGACCACGGCCGCCAAGAAGGCCGTGGCGAAGAAGACGGCGAGCAAGGCTCCGGCCAAGAAGGCCGCGGCGAAGAAGACCACGGCGGCCAAGAAGACCACCGCCAAGAAGACCACGGCCGCCGCCAAGGCGCCTGCCAAGAAGACCACGGCGACCAAGGCCGCGGCGAAGAAGACCACGGCCGCCAAGAAGACCACGGCGAAGAAGACCGCCGCGAAGCGGACCGCCCGCCGCTGAGGTCTCTCCGACGAAGAATCGGCCCCGGCCCATCAGGCCTGGGGCCGATTCGTATGTCGGCGCAATATTTCGCGTGGGCGCGCGTCAGTGCGCGCGCAGCGCCTTGTCGAGATGGTCGGCGGCGACCAACCGGCCGTCGGCCACCGACAGCACCCAGGCGCTGCCCTTGCGATTGCGCGCGGGAGGCAGTGTGACACCGTCGATTTCGGCCCAGGCGGCCAGCAACGGCGGAATCACCTTGCCCTGACTACAGATAACGCGCACGGTGTCCGGGGAAGCCAGTTCCCGGATCCGCCGCAGCGCCGCGTCCGGCGCTGCGGCATAAGCGGTTTCGGACATCGTCGGCTCGAGGCCGATCTCGACGCCGAGTTGGTCCGCGAGCGGTCGCACGGTCTGCACGCAGCGCACCGGCGGGGCCGAGTAGACCTCCCGCGGCCCGAAGGCCGCCAGATTCGGCGTCAGGTCCTGCACCTGTGCCACGCCGTGCTTGTCCAGCGGGCGCTCGGCGTCCGGACCGGCGAAGCGATCCCGATGGCCGGCCTTGGCGTGCCGCACCAAAAGCAGGGTCGCGGTGTCCGCCGGGAACCGCAGGAAATTGCGGACGATGGTGCGATCCATCGGATACGACAGCGCGTCCATGACCCGGTCCATACCGAGCCACCGCAGCCGGTCGACCTCCGAATTGACGGCGAATTCACCGTCTTCGATCCGGGCGGACCAGTAGTCCACGCGTTTGAGTTTGCGATGCCCGGTCACCGGATAGGTGACCTTGCCCAGATACCTGCCCAGCCGGGTGCTCAGACCGGTCTCCTCGGCCACCTCGCGCACCGCCGCGATCATCGCCGTCTCGCCCGGATCGAGTTTCCCCTTGGGCAGCGACCAGTCGTCGTACTTCGGGCGGTGTACCACCGCGACTTCGACCGCGCCGTCCCGGCGCCGGCGCCACACCACCGCACCCGCGGCGCGGATGTTCGCGGTGACGCGGGGGTCGGGGTAGCGAGGGCAGTCGGAATCCTGTGTCGCCGAACGGCTCACTGCTGATCCGGACGCCGCAGCCGCATGAGGAATTCCTGGTGGTCGCGCACCTGCTCACCGAGTTCGGCGACCTCTTCCGCGCTCGGCCGGGCCTGCCAGGTCCCGTCCGGCTGCAGCACCCAGCAGCGCGTCGTCGGATACAGGGCCGAATCGAGCATCACCGTCAGCTGTTCGCACAGTCTGGGGTCCTTGACCTGCGCCATGACCTCGACGCGCCGGTCCAGATTGCGGTGCATCATATCGGCGCTGCCGATCCAGTACTCGTCCTGAGCCTGGAAGTGCATGACGCGGGAATGTTCCAGGAACCGCCCGAGGATCGAGCGCACCTCGATGTTCTCGCTCATCCCGGTCACACCGGGACGCAGCCCGCAGATGCCGCGCACCACGATCTGCACCGGCACCCCGGCCTGCGACGCCCGGTACAGCGCGTCGATCACCTGTTCGTCGACGATCGCGTTGGCCTTCATCCGGATTCGAGCGGGCTGCCCCTGCTCGGCGAGTTCGACCTCGCGCTGGATCCGCTCGATGATTCCGGCCCGCACACCGGTCGGGGCGACGAGCAGATTACGGTAGGTGGCCTTGCGCGAGTATCCGGTCAGCGAATTGAACAGATCGGTCAGATCCGCGCCGATTTCCGGTGCGGCGGTGAGTAATCCGACGTCCTCGTATAGTCGCGCGGTCTTCGGGTTGTAGTTGCCGGTACCGATGTGGCAGTACCGGCGGATGGTGGCGCCCTCGCGGCGGACCACCAGACAGGTCTTGCAGTGCGTCTTGAGCCCGATCAGGCCGTAGACCACGTGCACGCCCGCCTGCTCCAGCGCCCGAGCCCATTTGATGTTGGCCTGCTCGTCGAAGCGGGCCTTGATCTCGACCAGGGCCACGACCTGCTTACCGGCCTCGGCGGCATCGATGAGCGCGTTGACGATCGGGGAGTCGCCCGAGGTGCGGTACAGCGTCTGCTTGATCGCCAGCACCTGCGGATCGGCGGCGGCCTGTTCGATGAATCGCTGCACGCTGGTGGAGAACGAGTCGTACGGGTGGTGCACCAGCACGTCGCCCTCGCGCAGGGCGGCGAAAACGTTTCGCGGAGTTTCCCTTTCGCCGAACGCCGGTGGGGTGGTCGGGACGTAGGGCGCGTCCTTGAGTGCGGGCCGGTCCACCCCGTAGACCTGCCACAGGCAGGACAGGTCCAGCAGACCCGGCACCTGGATCACATCGCCCGGGTCGACGTCGAGTTCCCGCAACAGCAGATCGAGCATGTGCTCGGTCATATCGTCGGAAACCTCCAGGCGCACCGGAGATCCGAAGCGCCGGCGGGCGAGTTCGCGTTCGAGGGCCTGGAGCAGATCCTCGTCGCGGTCCTCGTCCACCTCGAAGTCGGCGTTGCGGGTGATACGGAACGAATGATGTTCCACCACATCCATTCCCGGGAAAAGCTGATCGAGGTGCGCGGCGATCAGATCCTCCATCGGCAGGAAGGCGGCCAGGCTCGACACCGCCGGATCACCTTCGCGCAGTACGGGCGCGCGGCCCGGAGCGACCGGGGCGCTGCGGCGTACGCGCACGAAGCGGTCCACGTTGTCGGGCACCTTCACGCGCGCGAAATGTTCACCCCCGTTGTCGGAATCCTTCACCGTCACAGCGAGGTTCAGGCTCAGGCCGCTGATGTAGGGGAACGGGTGGGCGGGGTCGACGGCCAGCGGGGTCAGCACCGGGAAAACCTGATCCTGGAAATAACCCGACAGACGGCGGCGCTCGTCCTCGTCCAGATCCGACCAGCCGATGATCGCGATGCCCTGTTCGACGAGTGCGGGCTGCACCTCGTCCAGGAAGACCCGGGCGTGCCGGGAGGCCAGCTCCTGAGTGGCGGCCGCGATCAGCTCCAGCTGTTCGGTGGGCGACAGGCCGTCGGCCGAGCGCACCGAGAGCCCGGCTGTGGCACGGCGTTTGAGCCCCGCCACGCGGACCATGTAGAACTCGTCGAGGTTCGAGGCGAAGATCGCCAGGAATTTCGCGCGCTCCAGCAACGGCTCGGATTTATCCTCGGCCAGGGCCAGCACCCGCGCGTTGAAGTCCAGCCAGCTCAGTTCCCGGTTGAGATAGCGATCCGCGGGCAACTGCGAGGCAGCCGTGTTCCCGGGAGGCGGTGCTGCGGCCGGCGGCGCCGCCGGCAACCGGGGCTGCTGCTGGACGATTTCTGTATCACTCACACCATCACCTCGCTGCGCTCGGTCGTAACCTGCGCGACGCGGGCAGTGCTGCCGGGTCGCTCGCAGGCTCGATCACACTCACGATCATCCCTCATATTCGAGCGGCACCGTGACCGGCACCGCTGGTTACCGACCCTCGACGCAGGTCTGGCGATCATCTGGCACACATATGACCCGCTCCGCACCTCCGCATGAGATCCGTGTGAACAGGGTGCGGCCAGCCGATGTCACGCAGCAGTGCGGTCGTGGCCGGGCCCAGGCCGAGCGTCACCGCGGCCCGCAGGTCCGCGGGGGTGTCGACGTCCAGGCGCAGGCCGGGCCAGTCGCCGTCGAGACCCTTCGCGCCCGAGTCGGCATGGCGGCGAGCCGAATCCGGGCCGAACAGCGGTGTCAGCGGCGCGGTTCCGTCGCGCACCAGCAGGGCGGCGGTGCCCTGTCCGGTGTGGTCGGCGACCAGGGCGCGCCCGGTCGCGGGAGCCGCGGCCAGCATATCGGTCAACTGGTCCGGGCGCAGCGCGGGCAGATCCGCTTGCAGTGCAAGCAGTTCCACCGCGCCGTGCCGGGCCCGCACCGCCTCGGCGGCGTCGGCGAGCGCGGCATTGAGCCCGTCGACGGCCATTTCCGGGTCGGGGTGGACCGCCGCGCCCAGTGCGCGCACCGCCGCGGCGACACCGGAATCCGGTGTGACGACGGTGACCGAGCCGATACCGGCGGCGAGGGCGGCGCGCACGGTGTCCGACAGCATGGCAAGCACCAGGCGCGACCGATCGGCGGGTGGCAACTCCTCGGCGAGTCGGCTCTTCGCGCGCTCGAGGTTCTTCACCGCGATCACGGCGTGGACGGCATCCGGACGCATGCGCCCATCGTTGCATGTCCGGCATCGTGGTGGGGGTCATGACCACCCGTCTTGCGACGCGAATGCCGGAACGAATGGCAATATCGGTCTGGTGACTAGGGCGGCAGTGATGGGTGCGGGATCGTGGGGCACCGCATTCGCGAAGGTGTTGAACGATGCGGGCACCGAGGTGACGATGTGGGCCCGGCGGCCGGAGGTCGCGCACACGCTGGCCGCCGAGCATCGCAATCCGGACTACCTGCCGGATGTGCGCCTGGACGGGGTGCGGGCCACCGACGACTATCTCGCGGCACTCGACGGTGCGCAGCTGGTCGTGCTGGCCGTCCCGTCCCAGTCGCTGCGCGCCAATCTGGCGAACTGGCGGCCCGCGATCGCGCCCGACGCCACGCTGCTGAGCCTGGCGAAGGGCATCGAGACCGGCACGCTGCTGCGGATGAGTGAGGTGATCGCGGAGGTCACCGGTGCGGACCCCGGCCGGATCGCGGTGTTGTCCGGGCCGAATCTGGCGCGGGAGATCGCCGCGGAACAGCCCGCCGCCTCGGTGGTGGCCTGCGGCGACGAGGCACGCGCACAGGCCGTGCAGCACTCGTGCGCCACGGGGTACTTCCGGCCCTACACCAACACCGACGTGATCGGCTGCGAGATCGGCGGCGCCTGTAAGAACGTCATCGCGCTGGCCTGCGGGATCGCCTCGGGAATGGGCCTGGGCGACAACACCGTCGCGAGCCTGATCACCCGGGGGCTGGCCGAGATCATCCGGCTGGGCGTCGCGCTGGGAGCCAATCCGGTGACCCTGGCCGGCCTGGCCGGAGTCGGCGATCTCGTCGCCACCTGCACCTCACCGCTCTCGCGCAACCGGTCGTTCGGGCATGTACTGGGTACCGGCGGGTCCATGGAGGTCGCGCAGCAGGCCACCCACGGTCAGGTGGCCGAGGGCGTCAAATCGTGCACCTCGATCCGGGCGCTGGCCGAACGGCACGGGGTGGAGATGCCGCTGACGACCTCGGTGCATCAGGTCTGCCACGAGGGGTTGTCGGTCGCCGAGGCCGTCGGGCGGTTGCTCGGGCGGTCGATGAAGCCGGAGTGATTGAATTTCCGCTGGACGGGTACGGTTCCGGTCATGACTGAGTCGATGGCGGGCGCGGGGCCCTCCGTGGGTACGCAAGCTGCCGCCTCCGGGCCCGACCGTGCGCACGGTGGCCGGATCCGGGTCGGAGTCGTCTTCGGCGGCCGCAGCAACGAGCATGCGGTGTCCTGCGTGTCGGCGGGTTTCGTGCTGCGCAACCTGGACCCCGAACGGTACGAGGCCGTGCCGATCGGGATCACCAGCGACGGGACCTGGGTGCTGAGCGGCTCGGAGGCCGCAACGCTCGCGATCGCCGATCGCACGCTGCCCTCGGTCGACCGATCCGGCACCGAACTCGTGCTGGCGGCCGATCCGACCCGCGGCGGCAGTCTGCTGCCGCTCGACGGCTCCGCGATCGGGGCCGGTGCGCTCGAGGTGGTGTTCCCCGTGCTGCACGGCGCGTTCGGTGAGGACGGCACGGTGCAGGGACTGCTGGAGATGGCCGGCCTGCCCTACGTCGGGCCCGGCGTGCTGGCCAGTGCCACCGGCATGGACAAGGAGTTCATGAAGAAACTCTTTGCCGCCGACGGTATTCCGGTCGGTGACCATGTGGTGCTGCGCCCCGGCGCGGCCACCGTGCGCGAGGCCGACCGCGAACGCCTGGGGCTTCCGGTGTTCGTCAAGCCCGCTCGCGGCGGATCGTCCATCGGCATAACGAAGGTGGACAGCTGGGATCGGCTGGACGAGGCGATCGCCGTTGCGCGCCTGCACGATCCGAAGGTGATCGTCGAGGCTGCCGTCATCGGCCGCGAAATCGAGTGCGGCGTACTGGAGTTCCCGGACGGACGGGTCGAAGCCAGTGTGCCCGCCGAGATCCGGATGCCGGAGGTCAGCTCGCAAGCGCCGGACTTCTACGACTTCGACACCAAATATCTCGACGACGTATGCGAGTTCGACATCCCGGCGAAGCTGAACGACGATGTGGCGCAGGAGATCCGGGAACTTGCGGTGCGGGCGTTCCGCGCGCTGGACTGCCAGGGGCTGGCCCGGGTCGACTTCTTCATCACCGATCAGGGCCCGGTGATCAACGAGATCAACACGATGCCCGGTATGACCGCCATCTCGATGTACCCGCGGATGTGGGCGGCGACGGGTATCGATAACGGCGCTCTGATCAGCACGTTGATCGATACCGCGCTCGCTCGCGGCACCGGCCTGCGCTGACTTGCCGACCGGGGACGGGTCGGCTGCGGGCTGGCTGTCCGATGGCCCCGGATTCGGCGCATCGGGGGATGACCGACATCCGGTGTCCGCCGACGCGTGGCGCAAACAGGTCACGGTCCGTTTTGTCCCGTGGGCATGCCCGTGACGTGGCATTCCGGGTTCGAGCGAGACCGAGCCATCCGTATCCGCCGCCGATCGCCGGTACTCTCGCGGTGGTGCTGTTCGCGATGACGATCCCTGGTCTGGTCGTGCTGATCACGGTCGTCGCCTGTGGTGATGTGCTGTATCGAAGGCTGACCGGGCGAACCGCGCTGCCGTGGATGCGCGGATCGGGTGGTCCAGGCGCCGCCGCCATCGGGCTGGAGGGTCTCGACGCGGTGTTCGGCGCGGGAAAACAAATCGAATTCCAGCAGCGTCAGGTGGTACTGATGCACCGGGAGAATCCGGGCGATGCCGCGCCCGGCGGTCTCGGCGTCGATCTGGGCACCGGCCGGATCACTTTCCGGCGACCCGATGGAAACTAGTTCGGGATCGGCGCGGGATCGATCGGACGGGCGGGCAGCGCCTTGCCGACCGCATTCGAAATGTCTTGCAGCGGAGTCGGTCCGGCCTTGTCGGGCATGGTTACGGCGATGTAGGTGCCGCGGTCGACGATGTACCAGGTGCCCGAGGTGATTCCGCTGGACGGATCGCGCACCTCGAACCAGTTGACGCCGTTGATCACCTGCAGCCCAGCGGATTTGACGAATTCCGCCGGGCGGTCCAGGCCGCACCGCAGCACGATGGGGTCGCCGCCGTCGGGCAGTTGCCAGCCCGCGGTCGCGGGCGGGGCGGGCTGGGCCAGCTCCGCCCGGGTGTAATCGCCCATGCTCGACGGCAGCGCCGGAAGCAGTGCGGTGCACGCCTGACCGGTGGCCTGCGGTTGCGGGACCGAGCACAGCGCGAGCGCCTCGCGGCTCGGGTGCTGTCGCGCGAAGACCGCGATGGCAAGGACCGCGACGATCAGCGCGACCGGCAGCGCGACGGCGGTCGCGATGAGCGCCGGCGAGCGCCGGGTGTCCTCGGGCTCGAAGCTGTAGCGGTCGGTTTCGGAATCGGACCGCGTGGTTTCGTTCGTGACGTCCGAGCCGCCGGTTTCCGGGGCGCGGCCGCCCGGCGGGCCGGCTTCGCCGCCGGTCGAGGGCGTCGGTTCGGCCGGACGCGGGACGTTCGCGCCCTGGGCGGGCGAGGTTATCGCATCCTCGGACGCGGGGGCGTCCGGCCGTTCCGTATCGCTGCTCATCCCGGAGATCTTCTCCACTCGTCTCGGTACCGGATCCTGGCTGGTGGTCGTTGGTTTCGGGTCCGAGGGTAGCGTCGCGGGCGTCCGTTGCCCCCGGCGCGGTTCGTGAAAGGAGACGGCCATCACTGAAACCAGCCCGCTGACGGTGCGTGACCTGGGCGAGTTCGGGCTCATCGCGCGGATGACCACCGGCCGCGCACAGGTGCCGGCCGTCCTGCTCGGGCCCGGCGACGATGCCGCGGTGCTCGCCGCGCCGGACGGGCGTTTCGTGGTCAGCACCGACATGTTGGTGCAGGACCGGCATTTCCGGTTGGACTGGTCGAGCCCGCGCGATATCGGGGCCAAGGCGGTCGCGCAGAACGCCGCGGACGTGGTGGCGATGGGGGCCGCGCCGAGCGCCTTCGTGGTGTCCTTCGGCTGTCCGGCCGACACCCCGGTGACCTTCGTCGACGGATTCGTCGAGGGGATGTGGGCCGAGGCGGGCCGGGTGGGCGCCTCGATCGCCGGGGGCGACGTGGTGCGCGCGCCGCTGCTGATCGTATCGGTGACCGCGTTCGGCGATCCGCGCCGCGCGCCGGTGCTGCTGTCCGGTGCGAAGCCCGGTGATGTGGTCGCGGTCGCCGGGCGGCTCGGCTGGTCCGCGGCCGGGCTGGCCGTGTTGAGCGCGGGACTGGACCCGGACCGCTTCCCCGGTGTGGTTGCCGCGCACCGGGTTCCGCGACCGCCGTATCGTGCGGTGCTGGACCTGCCCCGGGACACGGCCATCACCTCGCTCACCGACGTCTCCGACGGGCTGCTCGCGGATATCGGGCATATCGCCGAAAGCTCCTGTGTCGCGGTGGATCTCGATTCCACCGCGCTCGTCGACGCGGAACTGGATCCGGTCGCCCGGGAACTCGGCGAGAAGTCGTCGGACTGGATTCTCACCGGCGGTGAGGACCACGCCTTCGCGGCCACATTTGCTGCGGGACAGGCGCTTCCGCCAGGATGGACCCGAGTTGGGCGGGTCGTGGACGGCGCCGGAGTCACGGTCGACGGCGCCCGCTGGTCCGGACCGGGCGGTTGGGAATCGTTCTCGGAAGGTAGGTGAGCTGTCGTGGTGAACCGGCCCACACTAAGTTTGTCCGACATGGGTGCGAAACCACTGTCGGAGATCATCGATACGGGCTGGGCCGAGGCCTTGGAGCCGGTGGCCGACCGCATTGCGGCCATGGGCGAATTCCTGCGCGCGGAGAACAACGCCGGACGCGGCTACCTGCCCAAGGGCGAGAACGTGCTACGTGCGTTCCAGCGCCCGCTGGACAAGGTTCGGGTGCTGATCGTCGGCCAGGACCCCTATCCGACGCCGGGACATGCGATGGGCCTGAGCTTTTCGGTCGCGCCCGATGTTTCGCCGGTGCCGCGCAGTCTGGCGAACATCTTCTCCGAGTACTCCCGCGATCTCGGTTATCCGACGCCCTCCTGCGGTGATCTGTCGCCGTGGTCGGATCAAGGCGTGCTGATGCTCAACAGGGTGCTCACCGTCTCGCCCGGACAGCCCGCCTCACATCGCGGCAAGGGCTGGGAAGCGGTCACCGAGCAGGCAATTCGCGCGCTCGTCGCGCGGGAGCAGCCGCTGGTGGCGATCCTGTGGGGCCGGGACGCGTCCACCCTCAAGCCGATGCTCGGCTCGGTGCCGTACATCGAATCGGCCCATCCCTCACCGTTGTCGGCCTCCCGCGGATTCTTCGGATCCCGGCCCTTCTCCCGAACCAACGAATTGCTGGGTACATTGGGGGCCGCCCCGGTCGACTGGCGCCTGCCGTGACCGGTGTTCTAACTCATCACAGTAGGAGCAGATGCATGCAGATCAAGTCCGTGCGCGGTGCCATCGTGACCGTCGCCGCCGGAGCGGCCATCATGGGGGCGCCGGTTGCGGCGCAGGCGAGGACCATCCCGCTGGAGCAGGCCCCGGCAGCGCCCGCGAACACCGAGCAGGCCGCGCCGGTGCTGGCGCTGTACGACCCGCAGACGGGTTCCGCCTCGCTGTCGTCGAATGTCAACGCGTTCGGCCTGTGCGCCCTCCAGAGCATCAGTGCCAACGTCCAGTGCCTGGGCGGCAATAGGTAATTCCGGTCGGTAGCGCCGCGCCCGGCGGTGCGGACCTGCCCTACCGGACAGGTTTCGTATCGGCTGGGCGCAGCATCCGGACCTCGACAGCGGGGGAGAAGCGCTCGGCTCGTCGAGCGCCGTCGAGTTCGAAACCGTACTTGCGATAGAAGGCCTGGGCGCGGGGATTCTCCTCGAACACCCACAGGGTGGTATCCCGGCGAGTGTCCAGGACCTCGCGCATCAGATCGTGCGCGAGTCCGCTGCCGTACCACGCGGCCCGGACGTACATCGCGTTCAGTTCCCGCTCGGCCGCGGTTTCATCGATCGCGCGCAAGCCGGTGAAGCCTACGACCGCGCCGTCGACGAGGGCGACGAATATC
>CBJNFW010000220.1:0-14821 GCA_966435935.1 uncultured Nocardia sp. | reverse complement strand
AGGACGACTCGCGCGCCCGCGGCGGCCAGCGCCCGTGACACCGATCGGCCGATTCCGCTGTTGGCACCGGTCACCACCGCGGTGGTTCCGGTCAGGTCGGGCAGGTCCACACCATGAAAAGTTGTCATGCCGCCAATTTACTCACTGGATACATTGTAGTCAATGGGTACATTGTAATCGGTGGGTACATTGGGATGCTAAGGTTGACGGCCATGAGCCACCACGCCTATCACCACGGGAATCTGCGGTCGGTGCTGCTCGCCGAGGCCGAGCGAACCCTTCGTGACGGCGGCATCGATGGCTTGTCGCTACGCGAACTGGCCCGGCGGGCCGGGGTGAGCAGTGCGGCGCCGCGCCGGCATTTCCCCGATCGGCAGGCCCTGCTGGACGCGCTGGCCGGGGTGGGCTTCGATCGCCTCGCCGATGAGATCGCCGCCGCGATCGAGCGCGGCGGCGACGACTACCCGGCACGTCTGCGCGCCGCGGCCGTGGCCTACATCCGGTTCGCCATCCACGACGGCGCGCTGATGGACCTGATGTTCGCCGCCAAAACCCGTGCGGGACATGCCGTTCCGGAAGAAGGGCCGGTCCGGTTGTTCGCCGCCACCGGTGCATTGATCGCCGAGGGGCAGCGCGTCGGCGCTCTCCCGCCCGGCGATCTCGACCGGTTGCGGCTGCTGCTGGTCGCCACGCTGCAGGGCGTCGCCACGCTCATCACCTCGGGCAGGGCGCCGGCCGAGTTGGCCGACGCGCTCGCCGTCGACGCCGTCGCCCTCTTCCTGCGAGACCGCGGCTGACGCCGGACCGCCCGGCGCGCCGACCCGCGGATTCCTCGGTCCGTACCCTGTTCACCGGGTTCGCACCGGGCTCATCGCCCTACTGGATCGGTCCGGTGCCGTGCGCGATGCGGATGGGTGCTGGTGTGTACCCCGGTCGTCACTTCGAATCGATCCGGCCCAGTGGCTCACCGGTCGACGCCAGGGCGTCGCGAACCCCGGACCACGCGGTGTCGTCGAGGCCCAGCGCGGTGCGCAGATATGCCAGCGTGGCTTCCTGGACGAACGCGACGCGCTCGGGGCTTTCGTCGGTGGTTCGAGTGTCGTGTGCGCCCTGGATGCCGCCGAGTCCGTGTTCCGCGCCGAAGAGGGTCAGCAGATCGGTGGCGCCCGGGGCGAGCCGGTAGCCGTCGGTGAACCAATCCGGACCGCGCACGGTCAGCGGGGATTGGTCGTGATCACCGGCGACGACCAGGCTCGGGGTCTTCATTTCCCCGAAATCGGGGCTCATGAACGGGAAGTACTCGGCGGCCATCGGGGAAAGGTCCGGGCCGCCGGTTCCGGGCAGACTGAGCAGCACCGCCGCGCCGATTCGCGAGTCCGCCATGCTCTCGCCGGGTGTGTCGCCGTCCAGAACTCGCGCGCCCGCCAGCGTGCTCGCAGTCTGTGCGCCCCACGAGTGTCCGGCGACCGCGGCGCGCTCGCGATCGATGCGGCCGGTCAATCCGGGGACCGCGGCCTCGATCGCGCCGAGCTGGTCGAGGATCCCGGTCAGGTCGGCGGTCCGGATACGCCAGATCAGCGGGGTGCGCGGGTCGTCCGGGGCGAGGCCGAGGGAGTCGAGATGTGTGGGCTGGATGACCGCGAAACCGTGAGCGGCCCAGAATCGGGCCAGCGGTGCGTAATCGTCCATGGTCAGCGTCATGCCGTGCGAGAAGACGACGACCGGCAGATCGCGTCCGGTCGCCGGCGCGGTGACCCGTACCGACAGGTCTCGGCCGCGATCCGGGGCGGCGAGCGTGAGCGGGGCGGCGGAGATGACAGTGGCGGGTGTTGGTGTGATGTCACGCATGAGTGTGGTCCTCACTCGTGGATGGAAGCGCAGATGCCGGGAAACGGCCATCTGGCAAAATAGGTTCCGGAGCGACGCTCCGGTTAGAAATATACGGAGCGACGCTCCGCTTGGCAACCTGGGAGGTACCCGCGATGTCATCGGCTGACGACGAGGCCGCCGGGCGGCGCAAACGGTCCGATGCGCGCCGGAACGCGCAGATCGTTCTCGACGCCGCCGCGACCGTCTTCGCCCGCGCGGGGGTCGATGCTCCGGTGCGGGATATCGCCGCGGAGGCGGGCGTGGGAATGGGGACCGTCTACCGGCATTTCCCCACCCGCCCCGACCTGGTGGTCGCGGTCTTCCGGCATCAGGTCGACGGGCTGGCCGCCGCGACCGTCGCGATCGAGGACCCCGAGCGGGCCCTGCGCGCCTGGGTCGCCGGGTTCACGGACTTCCTGGTGACCAAACACGGCCTGGCCGAGGCGCTGCATTCCGACCAGGCCGGATTCGAGAGTCTGCACGCCGAATTCGTCGATCGCCTGGTCCCGGTGCTCGGTGAACTGCTGCGGGCCGGAGTCGACGCCGGCCGTCTTCGTGCGGACGTACGCCCGTTGGAACTGATGATCGCGATCGGGAACCTGTGCATCGGGGCCGAAACCTTCCCGGACTACCGTGCCCGGCACATGGTCGACGTACTGCTCGCGGGCCTCGCGGTACAGCCCGGGCGGGAGGGCGAATGAGCGGGACCGCATTCGGACCCGCGCCGTGGTCCGGCGGGCTCAGCTCCGGTGTTCGCCGAGATGGGCGCGGACGAAATCGACCACGGCATCGGAGAATTCGTCGTTGACGTCACTGGCGGCGGTGTGGGCGGCGGCGCTGATCTCGACGTATTCCAGCTGCGGGACCAGACTGCGGAAATCCGCGACGCCCTGTTCGCTGACCACGTCGGACAGCCGGCCGCGCACCAGCAATACCGGCATGCTCAATTTGCGGGCGGCCTGCTCGAGCGCGACGGTGTGCGCCTCGATGTCCTCGACCTTGCCCGACATCATCGCCGGATCCCAGTGCCAGTACCACCGGCCGTCCTCGCGCAGCCGCAGGTTGCGGCGCAGCCCCTCGCTGCTGCGCGGGCGGGTGCGGTGCGGCAGGTACTCCGCCACGGCGTCGGCTGCCTCGTCCAGGGAGGCGAATCCGTCCTGATGTCCGCCGAGGAAGTTCAGGACCCGTTCCACGCCTTCGTGTTCCGGGCGCGGCACCACGTCGACCATGACCAGTCCGGCGATGCGCTCGCTGCCGGGGCGGTCGGTGGCCAGCAGCGCGGTCAGCCCGCCCATGCTCGCGCCCACCACGATGGCGGGGCGGTCCAGTTCGGCGAGGATGCCGAGCAGATCGGCCGTCATCGATTCGCGTGAGTAGTCGCCGTCGGGCGCCCAGTCGCTCTCGCCGTGCCCGCGCGCGTCCAGCAGCAGCGCCCGCAGGCCGACCTTGGCCAGCGCGGCCCCGGAGTCCTTCCAGGAGTGCCTGGTCTGGCCGCCGCCGTGCAGGAAAACCGCCAGCGGCCCGTCCTCGGGCCCCCAGCTCTCCCCGGCCAGTGTGATTCCACCTACGCCGCGGAAACTCACGCGGCGCGGCTCGCTGAATTCGGCATCGTTGCGCACACCTCGAGCATCGCACATTCCGATATACGGCGTATGAAGATAGGTACCGTAGGGACTTCGCCGATCTTGAATGCCTCCGGCGCGGCTCGCTTTCCGGATGGGCCGCGTCTGTGTGAGGTTGCTCCCATCGCGTGGCACGGAAGCGGACCCCGAGGTATTTCGCCGGCGGCCGCGATAACCGGGCAATAGCCCGAAGGCTGCGAGAATTCCCGCGAATCCCGCCCAGAAGCCGCTGGTCCGAGCGCTGTGGCGGATCACCCCGGCGAAAGCCGGCACATCCGATCGACCTGCCGCGTGCGCATCGATTGCCCGCGGGGTGCGGTGCGGGCGCGAACCCGTCGCACTGCTAGGCTCGGGACCCGAAAGACATCCTTTAACGGACCGTCCCGTGAGGCGGGGAAGGAGGTCGGCATGGCTGTGCCCGAAGGGCGTGGCAGTCGCGTCGGGCCCGAAGACGGCCGCGACCGTGACCACGCAGGGCCCGCGGATGCCGCCGGTGAACAGAGCGCGGCCAGGCCGAACGCCGCCGAATATTCGCAGCGGCACGATCCCGAACGGGTTCAGGACGGGCGTGAGTTGCTCTCCGCCCAGGACGTCGGCCGGACCATCGCGCGAATGGCGCACCAGATCATCGAGAAAACCGCGCTGGATTCCACCGACCCGGCGCTGCCGCGCGTGGTGCTGATCGGAATTCCCACCCGCGGAACCACTCTCGCGGAACGGCTCACCGAGCGCATCCACGAGTTCTCCGGCGTGCGCCCCGCGCTCGGCTCGCTGGACATCACCCTCTATCGCGACGATCTGCGCAATCGCCCGCATCGCCCACTGGAGCGCACCTCGGTGCCCGAGGGCGGCATCGAAGACGCGCTCGTGGTGCTGGTCGACGACGTGCTGTTCTCCGGCCGCAGCGTGCGCTCGGCCCTGGACGGCCTGCGTGACCTGGGCCGCCCCCGCGCGGTGCAGCTGGCGGTGCTGATCGACCGCGGCCATCGTGAACTACCCATCCGCGCGGATTACGTGGGCAAGAACGTGCCCACCTCGCGTAGTGAGGACATCTCGGTGCTGCTGACCGAATACGACGGCCGGGACGGCGTCTACCTGCATCAGGGGGTCCAGGCGTGAGGACGTTCGCCGGCCTTCCGCAAGGGGTGCGCGGATGAGGCATCTGCTGTCGGTGACCGATCTGGACCGCGGCGCGGCCACCGAACTCCTGGACGACGCGCAGCGTTTCGAGCAGGCGCTGCTCGGTCGCGAGGTGCGCAAACTGCCCACGCTGCGCGGTCGCACCGTGATGACGGTCTTCTTCGAGAACTCCACCCGCACCCGGGTGTCGTTCGAGGTGGCCGGGAAGTGGATGAGCGCCGACGTGATCAACGTCAGCGCGTCGAGTTCCTCTGTCTCCAAGGGGGAATCGCTGCGCGACACCGCGTTGACCCTGCACGCCGCGGGCGCCGATGCGCTGATCGTGCGGCATCCGGCCTCGGGCGCCGCACATCAGATCGCCCGCTGGTTCGGTGAGATGGCCAGCGGCGCAGGCGGTTTCGCTGGGCCCGGCCCGGCGGTGATCAATGCCGGGGACGGTATGCACGAACACCCGACCCAGGCCCTGCTCGATGCCCTGACCCTGCGCCAGCGCCTCGGCTCGCTCGACGGCAAGCGCGTGGTGATCGTCGGCGACATCCTGCACAGCCGGGTCGCGCGCTCCAATGCCCTGCTGCTGAGCATTCTCGGCGCGGAAGTGGTGCTGGTCGCGCCGCGCACGCTGCTGCCGGTGGGCGTGCAGCAGTGGCCGGTGCGCGTCTCGCATTCGCTCGACGCGGAACTGCCCGGCGCGGACGCGGTGATGATGCTGCGGGTGCAGGCCGAACGGATGAACGGCGGTTTCTTTCCCTCGGCGCGGGAATACTCGGTGCACTACGGACTGAGCGAGCGGCGCATGGCGCTGCTGGACCGGGACGCGGTGGTGCTGCATCCGGGGCCGATGCTGCGCGGCATGGAAATCGCGCCGCAGGTGGCGGATTCGCCGAAAGCCGCTGTGCTGCAACAGGTCACCAATGGCGTGCACATGCGCATGGCGGTGCTGTTCCGGTTGCTGGTTGGTGCGGGGGAGCCCGCATGAGCCGCTGGAGGAACACCCGCCGCGCCGGGGGCCGGGCATCGGCGCGAGGCGAACAGATGGGAGCACGATGAACGACGTCCTGATCCGGAATGTACTGCTCTACGGTGCGGGCGACCCGGTCGACGTGCGCCTGGGCGAGGGCGAGATCCGGGCGATCGGCGCGTCGCTGGACGCCGGTGACGCCGAGGTCGTCGAGGGTGCGGGCCGGTACCTGCTGCCCGGTTTCGTCGATCTGCACACACATCTGCGCGAGCCGGGCCGCGAGGATACAGAGACCATCGAATCCGGTTCCGCCGCAGCGGCTCTCGGCGGTTACACCGCGGTCTTCGCGATGGCCAACACCACGCCGGTCGCGGATTCGGTGGTGGTCACCGACCACGTGTGGCGGCGCGGGCGCGAGGTCGGCCTGGTGGACCTCTACCCGGTCGGGGCGGTGACCGTGGGCCTGGCGGGTAAGCAACTCGCCGAGATGGGCACCATGGCCGCCGGCGAGGCGCGGGTGCGGATGTTCTCCGACGACGGTCACTGCGTCCACGACCCGCTGATCATGCGGCGCGCCCTGGAGTACGCGCAGTCGCTCGGCGTGCTGATCGCCCAGCACGCCGAGGAGCCCCGGCTGACCGAGGGCGCCGTCGCGCACGAGGGGCCCAACGCCGCCCGGCTCGGCCTGGCCGGCTGGCCGCGCGCGGCGGAGGAGTCGATCGTGGCCCGCGACGCGCTGCTGGCCCGCGACGCCGGCGCCCGCGTGCACATCTGCCACGCGTCCACGGCGGGAACCGTCGAGCTGGTGAAATGGGCCAAGGGACAGGGGATTTCGATCACCGCCGAGGTCACCCCGCATCATCTGCTGCTGGACGACTCCCGGTTGGAGACCTACGACGCGGTGAACAAGGTGAATCCGCCGCTGCGTGAGGCATCCGATGCCGAGGCCCTGCGCCGCGCCCTCGCCGAGGGCGTGATCGACTGTGTGGCAACCGATCACGCGCCGCACGCCGAACAGGACAAGTGCTGCGAATTCGCCGCCGCCCGTCCCGGCATGCTCGGACTGGAGACCGCGCTGTCGGTCATCGTGCAGACGATGGTCGCGCCCGGTCTGCTGGACTGGCGCGGAGTGGCCCGGGTGATGAGCGAGAATCCGGCGCGGATCGCCGGACTCGATGATCAGGGCCGCCCGCTCGCGGTGGGCGAACCGGCGAACCTGGTGCTGATCGACCCGGAGGCGACCTGGACGGTGCGCGCGAGCGAACTCGCGAGCATCTCCCGGAACACGCCCTTCGACACGATGACCCTGCCCGCGCGGGTGAGTGCCACCTTCCTGCGCGGCCGGATCACCGCCCGCGAGGGCAAACCCGAACCGCGCGAGACCACGGGAGCGTCCTGATGGAGCGGACACTGCAGGTCGTCCTGCTGATTCTGTTGTTCTGCCTGTGTCTGTGGCTGATGTACCGGGCCTGGCAGAAGAAGGCCCGGCGCCAGGCCGCGGCGGTCGGCGAACTGCCGCCGGTGCCCGCCGAACTGGGCGCGCAGCTGCTGGAGCCGACGACGGGTCTGTACACCGGTACGACCCTCGCGCCCAGCTGGCAGAACCGGATCGCGGTGGGCGATCTGGGGTTCCGGGCCGCGGCGGAGCTGACCCGCTTCGAACGCGGCATCCTGCTCGAACGTGACGGCGCCGAGGTGCTGTGGATTCCGCAGGAATCCATCACCGCGGTGCGCACCGAACGCGGTCACGCGGGCAAAGTTATGACACAAGATGGTGTGCTGGTAATTCGCTGGAAGCTGCCGACGGGAACCGAGGTGGACACCGGTTTCCGCGGCGACGACAAGACGGTGTATCCGGCGTGGGTTGCCGCGGCGCCCAGCACGAAGACGGGAGAAGAGACGACGTGACCGGGCAGAGCGCGATGATGGTGCTGGAGGACGGGCGGGTCTTCCGCGGCTCGTCCTTCGGCGCCGAGGGGCAGACCCTGGGTGAGGCGGTGTTCTGCACCGCGATGACGGGGTATCAGGAGACGCTGACCGATCCGAGTTACCACCGGCAGATCGTGGTGGCCACGGCCCCGCAGATCGGCAACACGGGCTGGAACGACGAGGACGACGAGTCCAAGCGGATCTGGGTGGCCGGATACGCGGTGCGCGACCCCGCGCGGCGCGCCTCGAACTGGCGAGCCACGACGACGCTGCAGGACGAACTGGCTCGCCAGGACGTGGTCGGCATCGCCGGGATCGACACCCGGGCGCTGGTGCGCCACCTGCGCTCGCGCGGGTCGATGAAGGCCGGGATCTTCTCCGGCGAGGCCGCCGAGGCGTCGGTGCAGGAGCTGCTGGCCCGGGTGAACGGCCAGCCCTCGATGCTGGGCGCGGACCTGGCCGAAGAGGTCAGCACCGACCGGCTGTACACGATCGAACCGGCCGGTGAGCACCGATTCACCGTTGTCGCAGTCGATCTCGGCATCAAGACCAACACCCCGCGGATGTTCGCCGAGCGCGGTATCCGGGTGCACGTGGTCTCCTCGAACGTGACCCTCGACCAGATCCGGGAACTGCAGCCGGACGGGGTTTTCCTGTCCAACGGCCCCGGCGACCCGGCCACTCAGTACGACGCGGTCGCGCTGACCAAAGCCGTTCTGGGCGAAGGGATTCCGCTGTTCGGTATCTGCTTCGGCAACCAGATCCTCGGGCGCGCACTGGGTTTGGGCACCTACAAGATGAAGTTCGGGCACCGCGGCATCAACGTCCCGGTGGTGGACCATGCGACCGGGCAGATCTCGATCACCGCGCAGAATCACGGGTTCGCGCTCGAGGGCGAGGCCGGACAGCGCTTCGACACCCCGTTCGGCACCGCCGAGGTCAGTCACACCTGCGCCAACGACGGCACGGTGGAAGGCGTGCGGCTGGTCGACGGCCGCGCCTTCTCGGTGCAGTACCACCCGGAAGCGGCCGCCGGTCCGCACGACGCCGCATATCTCTTCGACCGTTTCGCCGGTCTGATGGAAGGAGCCTGATGCCTCGCCGCGAGGATCTACGCCACATCCTGGTGATCGGCTCGGGCCCGATCGTGATCGGCCAGGCCTGTGAATTCGACTATTCCGGCACCCAGGCGTGCCGGGTGCTGCGGTCCGAGGGACTGCGGGTGTCGCTGGTGAACTCGAACCCCGCGACGATCATGACCGATCCGGAATTCGCCGACTCGACCTACGTCGAGCCGATCACCCCGGAGTTCGTCGAGAAGGTCATCGAGAAGGAGCGTCCCGACGCGATCCTGGCCACCCTCGGCGGCCAGACCGCGCTCAACACCGCTGTGGCCCTGCACGAACGGGGTGTGCTGGCCAAGTACGGCGTCGAGATGATCGGCGCCGACTTCGACGCCATCCAGCGCGGTGAGGACCGGCAGAAGTTCAAGGACATCGTCGCGAAGGTCGGCGGCGAGAGCGCCCGCTCCAAGGTCTGCTACACCATGGACGAGGTTCGCGAAACCGTTGCCGAACTCGGTTTCCCGGTCGTGGTGCGTCCGTCGTTCACGATGGGCGGGCTCGGTTCGGGCATGGCGTACAACGACGAGGATCTGGACCGCATCGCCGGCGGCGGCCTGGCCGCATCGCCGACCGCGAACGTGCTGATCGAGGAATCCATCCTGGGCTGGAAGGAATTCGAGCTCGAGCTGATGCGTGATCGCCGCGACAACGTGGTGATCGTCTGTTCGATCGAGAACGTCGACCCGATGGGCGTGCACACCGGCGACTCGATGACCGTCGCCCCGGCCATGACCCTCACCGACCGCGAGTACCAGAAGATGCGCGATCTGGGCATCGCGATCCTGCGCGAGGTGGGCGTCGACACCGGCGGTTGCAACATCCAGTTCGCGGTGGACCCGCGCGACGGGCGCTTGATCGTCATCGAGATGAACCCGCGTGTGTCGAGGTCGTCCGCATTGGCTTCCAAGGCAACGGGTTTCCCGATCGCGAAGATCGCCGCGAAGCTGGCCATCGGCTACACGCTCGACGAGATCGTCAACGACATCACCAAGGAGACCCCGGCCTGTTTCGAGCCCACGCTCGACTACGTGGTCGTCAAGGCGCCGCGGTTCGCGTTCGAGAAGTTCCCGGGTGCGGACCCGACGTTGACCACGACCATGAAATCGGTCGGCGAGGCGATGTCGCTGGGCCGTAACTTCGCCGAGGCGCTGGGCAAGGTGCTGCGCTCGCTGGAGACCAAGTCGGCGGGCTTCTGGACCCAGGGCGACGGCGAGTGGACCGATGTGCAGGCGGTGCTGGACGATCTGAAGGTGCCAACCGAGGGCCGCATCTATCAGGTCGAGCGCGCGCTGCGGCTGGGTGCGAGCATCGAGGACGTCGCCGCGGCCTCGGGTGTTGACCCGTGGTTCGTGGCCGAGATCGCGGGCCTGGTCGAGTTGCGGCGGGAGATCCTGGACGCGCCGGTCCTGGACGAGCAACTGCTGCGCACCGCCAAGCACTACGGTCTGTCCGATCGTCAGATCGCCGCGCTGCGGCCCGAACTCGCCGGCGAGGGCGGTGTGCGGGAGCTGCGGCACCGGCTGCATATCCGCCCGGTGTTCAAGACCGTCGACACCTGCGCCGCCGAATTCGAGGCCAAGACCCCGTACCACTACTCGGCCTACGAGCTCGACCCGGCCGCGGAGTCCGAGGTGGCCCCGCAGCGTGAGCGCGAGAAGGTCATCATCCTGGGGTCGGGTCCGAACCGGATCGGCCAGGGCATCGAATTCGACTACTCGTGTGTGCATGCGGCGCAGACGCTTTCGGCCGCCGGATTCGAGACCATCATGGTCAACTGCAATCCGGAGACCGTCTCGACCGACTACGACACCGCCGACCGCCTGTATTTCGAGCCGCTCACCTTCGAGGACGTGCTCGAGGTGTTTCACGCGGAGTCCGAATCGGGCACCGTCGCCGGCGTGATCTGCCAGCTCGGCGGGCAGACGCCGCTGGGGCTGGCGCAGCGGCTCACCGACGCGGGCGTGCCCGTGGTCGGCACCTCGGCCGCGGCCATCGACCTGGCCGAGGATCGCGGTGAGTTCGGCGAGGTGCTCACGGCGGCGGGGCTGCCCGCGCCGAAGTACGGCACCGCCACCACGTTCGCGCAGGCGAAGAAGATCGCCGCCGAGATCGGCTATCCGGTGCTGGTGCGTCCGTCGTACGTGCTGGGCGGTCGCGGAATGGAGATCGTCTACGACGAGAAGTCCCTGGCGGACTACATCTCCCGCGCCACCGAGATCACCCCGGACCATCCGGTGCTGGTCGACCGGTTCCTGGAGGACGCCATCGAGATCGATGTCGACGCGCTGTGCGACGGCGAGGAGGTCTACCTCGGCGGCGTCATGGAACATATCGAGGAGGCCGGTATCCACTCCGGCGACTCGGCCTGCGCGCTGCCGCCGATCACGTTGGGGCGCAGCGATATCGAGGCGGTGCGCCGCTCGACCGCCGCGCTGGCCAAGGGGATCGGCGTGCAGGGCCTGCTGAACGTGCAGTACGCGTTGAAGGACGACGTGCTGTACGTCCTCGAGGCCAATCCGCGCGCCAGCCGCACGGTGCCGTTCGTCTCCAAGGCGACCGCGGTTCCGCTGGCCAAGGCCGCGGCGCGAATCGCGTTGGGCGCCACCATCTCCGGCCTGCGCAAGGAGGGGCTGTTGCCCGCCGAGGGCGATGGCGGGTACGCGCCGATCGAGGCCCCGGTCGCGGTCAAGGAAGCCGTGCTGCCGTTCCACCGCTTCCGCCGCCCGGACGGCACCGGCATCGACTCGCTGCTGTCGCCGGAGATGAAGTCGACCGGTGAAGTCATGGGCATCGACGCGGATTTCGGCACCGCCTTCGCCAAATCGCAGAGCGCGGCCTACGGTTCGCTGCCCACCGAGGGCACCGCGTTCGTCTCGATCGCGAATCGGGACAAGCGCGCCATGGTGTTCCCGGTCAAGCGCCTGCACGACCTGGGATTCCGCATCCTGGCCACCGACGGGACCGCGGAGATGTTGCGGCGCAACGGAATTCCGTGCGAGCGCGTGCGCAAGCAGTCCGATCCGGCATTCGTCGGTGAGGTCGGCGGAAGCGCCGGGGAACTCGCCGGGCCCTCGATCGTCGACCAGATCAAGGACGGCGAGATCGATATTGTGTTCAACACCCCGTACGGTAATTCCGGACCTCGAGTCGACGGCTACGAGATCCGCACCGCCGCGGTGGGCGCGAGTATTCCGTGCATCACGACGGTGCAGGGTGCGGCCGCGGCCGTCCAGGGCATCGAGGCGACAATCAATGGAGGGATCGGTGTGCGATCCCTCCAGGAGCTGCACGCCGTCCTGCGGGCCGGTGCGAGCGACCGGTCCGCAGGCGGCGGCGAGCGTGATGATCACGCCGCCGTTGACGTCACTATCGAGCACAGCTGAGAGAGGAACGAAGACGGTGGGAGCCATGGGTTTTGGTGCGGGACCCCGGCCGGGGACGCCGCGTCGGCGGCGGGCCGGTCTCGGCGAGGTACGGGTGCCGGGCGGTGATATCCGGGTGATGCGCAACGTCGGCGGGTACAGCACCGTCGGCTTCCGTGCCAACCCGCCGATCAACCGGACCCGGGCGTCCGAGCCCGCGGAGCAGTCGGACTTCGAGCGTGAGCTCGAGGCCATCGACCGCGAGCTGGCCGCAGCCGAACGCGATCTGGCTGCCAAGGGGGCGATGACGGATTCGCGCGAGCCCGCCGCGGCCGGTTCGGCGGCGGAGCCGCGGTGAATCCGTTCGGGCTGCGGCTGCGCGATGCGATGGGCCGGCACGGCCCGGTGTGCGTCGGCATCGACCCGCATCCGCAACTGCTGCGCGCCTGGGAGCTGTCCGAGGACGTCGAGGGGCTCAAACGATTCGCCGATGCCTGCGTGGACGCCTTCGCGGGCCGGGTCGCGCTGGTGAAGCCGCAGGTGGCGTTCTTCGAGAGCTACGGCTCAGGCGGCTTCGTCGTGTTGGAGGACACCATCGCGGCGCTGCGCGAGGCGGGCACGCTGGTGCTGGCCGACGCCAAGCGCGGCGATATCGGCTCGACGATGGCCGCCTACGCGCAGGCCTGGCTGGCCGATGGACCGCTGGGCAGCGACGCGCTGACCGTCTCGCCCTACCTCGGCTTCGGGTCGCTGGCGCCCGCGCTGGAGTTGGCCGCGGCGAACAACCGCGGGGTGTTCGTACTCGCGGCGACGTCCAATCCGGAAGGCGCGCAGGTACAGCGCGCCGCCGCGGCCGATGGCCGCGGTATCGCCCAGACCATCGTGGACGAGGCCGCGGCGCGGAACGCGGGCGCGGAATTCGGTTCGGTCGGGGTGGTGATCGGGGCGACCCTTTCCGAGGCTCCCGACCCGGCCCGCCTCAACGGCCCGATCCTGATGCCCGGCGTCGGCGCGCAGGGCGGCGGAGCGGAGTCGATTCGCGCCCTGGTGCCCGCGCCGAGTCTGAATGCCGTGGTGCCCAACGTGTCACGCGAAGTACTGAACGAGGGGCCGTCGGTGGCGGCCCTGCGGACCCGGGTGACCCAACTCGCCGACGAGTTCGCCTTTCTGCAGAGCTGAGCCGGTACGGCGGTGTTCCGCCGGGCACGACCGACGACGGACCGGTCGCCCCGAACGAAAGGGCGAACAGTCCATTTTTCGTCACGGCCCCGTAGCGCCGCTGGACGTGCGCGATGGCCGGGTGTGTCGCGCCTATACGTTTTACGCTGTCAGGGCGGCGTTCGGGCGGCGGTGCGGTGCCGCCGGGCGGCAACGGTGATCCTCGGCGTCTCCGGAAGCTGCGCGCCGCGCCGGACGAGTGCTCGTCCGATGGCCCGCCGCGACGGTCGCAAAGCACGACACGCTGGGCGAAAAAGTGCGACACGCGGATAAATTCCAGAAAATTCCTGGTCGGGCGATAACGGCGCGGTTACGAGTTGTCCGGTCGGTGCATCCGGTACCGCGAGTACCCGGTATCGGGTGTGGAATATGCTGGTCAGAGGGCTCTTCACGATTTTCGCCGGAGCCTTCGCGAGATCGTCCGGAATCCTCGCCGCAGGTCGCCCGACCCGCGCGGCGGGCGCCCGAATCACCCGCTGACCTGGGGGGTGGGTTCGCAATCGGCAGGCCGCGTGGGTACGGTCGCTGAGACCGCCGGGTTACCGGGGGTAGATCATGCAATGAACGATGAGACGGAGGAACCGTGGCCCTTCCCCAGCTGACTGACGAGCAGCGCGCCGCTGCTTTGGAGAAGGCGGCTGCCGCTCGCCGCGCTCGGGCAGAGCTCAAGGAGCGCCTGAAGCGTGGCGGCACCGACCTGAAGACGGTCCTGAAGGATGCCGAGACCGATGAGGTCCTGGGCAAGATGAAGGTGTCCGCACTGCTCGAGGCCCTGCCGAAGGTCGGCAAGGTCAAGGCGGCGGAGATCATGACCGAACTGGAGATCGCGCCGACCCGCCGCCTGCGTGGCCTGGGCGACCGTCAGCGCAAGGCGCTGCTGGCGAAGTTCGACTTCGAAGCCTGAGTTTCGGGGTGGTCGAACACACGAAGATGGGTCGGCTGGTGGTACTGGTCGGCCCCTCGGCCGTCGGGAAGTCCACTGTGGTCCGCTGTGTCCGCGAGCGGCTGCCGGAATTGGTATTCAGTGTGTCGGCCACCACCCGGGCCCCGCGGCCCGGGGAGGTCGACGGCCTGGACTACCGGTTCGTGACCCGGGCCGAATTCGACACCATGATCGAGAAGGGGGAGATGCTCGAGTGGGCCGACATCCACGGCGGCCTGCAGCGGTCCGGTACTCCGGCCGCACCGGTCCGAGCGGCGCTGGCCGCCGGAAAACCGGTTCTCGTGGAGGTGGACCTCGCCGGAGCGCGTTCCATTCGCGCCGCGATGCCCGAGGCGCTGCTGGTATTCCTGGCGCCGCCCAGCTGGGAGGAGCTGGTTGCCCGGCTGACCTCGCGCGGCACCGAATCGCCCGAGGTGATCGAACGCCGATTGCTGACCGCGAAGACCGAACTCGCCGCGTGTGACGAGTTCGACACCGTGATCGTGAACGACGAGGTGACTGCCGCCTGTGAGCAGTTGGTATCGTTGTTCGTTAGCACAAATTCGCGATAGAGCCCGCCCGTCTCCGGGCGGCGGCTCTGTCATCAGACCACCACACAGACCCGCAGGAGCCTCACCAGTGAGCGACACCAAGACCGTGCCCGCGTACGACACCCC
>CBJNFW010000219.1:0-14866 GCA_966435935.1 uncultured Nocardia sp. | reverse complement strand
GGATCTTGTCGTCCACCAGGTGGTGCAGCTTCAGGATGTACATGTAACCCACCGCGACCGGGTACGGGAACGGCTCCCCCGAGCGACCGTCGAACAGCGTGACCTTGCCGTCGGCCCCGACCATGACCTCACCGTCCCGATTGGGCAGCGTCGAGGCCAGCAGTCCGGCGAGTTCCTCCTCGCGCGCACCGTCGAAAACCGGTGTGGCCAGGTTCGTTTCGGGCTCCGCGGACAGCAGCTCCGCCGGCAGCCGCCGCGCCCAGTCCGGGCGACCGCCACCGTCGGTGAGCCGAATGTTCCAGCCCGTCTTGCCGATCCAGCCCAGATGCGTCTCCAGGATCTGGCCGATGTTCATCCGGCGCGGCACACCGTGCGTGTTCAGGATGATGTCGACCGGAGTCCCATCCGGCAGGAACGGCATGTCCTCCTTCGGCAGGATCTTGCCGATCACGCCCTTGTTACCGTGCCGACCCGCCAGCTTGTCGCCGTCCTGAATCTTGCGCTTCTGCGCAACATACACACGCACCAGCTCGTTCACACCCGGAGGCAGATCATCATCGTCATCCCGCGAGAACACCCGGATACCGATGACCTTGCCCGACTCACCGTGCGGCACCTTCAACGAGGTATCACGCACCTCACGCGCCTTCTCACCGAAAATCGCCCGCAGCAGGCGCTCCTCCGGCGTCAGCTCGGTCTCACCCTTCGGAGTGACCTTGCCGACCAGGATGTCGCCGTCACGAACCTCCGCACCGATCCGCACGATGCCACGCTCGTCGAGATCGGCCAGAACCTCATCGGACACGTTCGGGATATCGCGGGTGATCTCCTCGGCACCGAGCTTGGTGTCGCGGGCATCGATCTCGTGCTCCTCGATGTGGATCGAGGTGAGGACGTCCTCCTCCACGAGGCGCTGCGACAGGATGATCGCGTCCTCGTAGTTGTGGCCTTCCCACGGCATGATCGCGACGAGCAGGTTCTTGCCGAGAGCCATCTCACCGTTCTCGGTGCAGGGGCCGTCGGCCAGGACCTGGCCGTGCTCGACCCGCTGGCCCTCGTCCACGATCGGACGCTGGTTGGAGCAGGTGCCCTGATTCGTCCGGCTGAACTTGTGCAGCCGATACGAACGCCGGGTGCCGTCGTCGTGCATGACGGTGACGAAATCGGCCGAAACCTCCTCCACCACACCGGCTTTGTCGTTCACCACGACATCGCCGGCATCGATCGCCGCGCGCAGTTCCATGCCGGTGCCGACCAGCGGCGATTCCGAACGGATCAGCGGCACGGCCTGTTTCTGCATGTTCGCGCCCATCAGCGCGCGGTTCGCGTCGTCGTGCTCGAGGAACGGGATCATCGCCGTCGCGACCGACACCATCTGGCGCGGCGAGACGTCCATGTAGTCGACCAATCCCGGATCGACCAGCTCGACCTCGGAATCCTTGCGCCGCACCAGGACTCGCGCGGAGGTGAAACGCCCCTCGGCATCGAGCGGCTCGTTCGCCTGCGCGACGACGTGCCTGTCCTCCTGATCGGCGGACAGGTAGTCGACCTGGTCGGTCACCCTGCCGTCGACGACCCTGCGGTACGGCGTCTCGATGAAACCGAACGGGTTGACCCGCGCGTACACCGACAGATAGCCGATCAGGCCGATGTTCGGTCCCTCCGGCGTCTCGATCGGGCACATCCGGCCGTAGTGGCTGTAGTGCACGTCGCGCACCTCGAGACCGGCGCGTTCGCGGGTGAGGCCGCCCGGACCCAGCGCCGAGAGGCGACGTTTCTGGGTGAGGCTCGCGAGCGGATTGCGTTCGTCCAGGAAGGTCGAGGACTGCGAGGTGCCGAAGAACTCGCGGATCGCCGCCACGACCGGACGAATGTTCATCAGGGTCTGCGGGGTGATCGCCTCGACGTCCTGCGTGGTCATGCGTTCCCGGACCACGCGCTCCATCCGGGACAGGCCCAACCGGATCTGGTTCTGGATGAGTTCACCGATGGTGCGCAACCGGCGATTGCCGAAATGGTCGATATCGTCGACCTCGACCGGCACCTGCCGGCCGCCGGGCGCGGTCATCGTCGAATCGCCCGCGTGCAGACGCAGCAGATATTCGATGATTGCGGCGATATCCGGTTCGGTGAGCACCCGGCCGCCCTCGGCTGCGGGCTCGATGCCGAGTTTGCCGCTGACCTTGTGCCGCCCGACGCGGGCCAGATCGTAGCGCTTCTCGTTGAAGAACAGATTCTCCAGCAGGACCTGCGCGGACTCCTTCGTGGGCGGCTCGCCCGGGCGCAGCTTGCGGTGGATGTCCAGCAGCGCCTCGTCGGTGCCGGCCGTATTGTCCTTCTCCAGCGAGGTCATCATGATCTCGGAGAAGCCGAAGCGTTCGGCGATCTGCTCGGCACTCCAGCCGAGCGCCTTGAGCAGCACCGTCACCGGCTGACGGCGCTTGCGGTCGATGCGGACGCCGATGGTATCGCGTTTGTCGATATCGAATTCCAGCCACGCGCCGCGACTCGGGATGACGCGGGCGCTGTGCAGCGTCTTCTCGGTCGTCTTGTCGACGGATTCGTCGAAGTACACGCCCGGCGAACGCACCAGCTGCGAGACGATCACCCGCTCGGTGCCGTTGACGACGAATGTGCCGCGGTCGGTCATCATCGGGAAATCGCCCATGAAAACGGTCTGGGACTTGATCTCTCCGTTGTTGTTGTTGATGACCTCCGCGGTGACGAACATCGGGGCCGCGTAGGTCAGATCCTTGTCCTTGCATTCCTCTACCGAGGCCTTGACCTCCTCGAAGCGCGGATCGGACAAGGACAGCGACATCGTCGCGGCGAAGTCCTCGATCGGGCTGAGCTCCTCGAGCACCTCCTCCAGGCCGCCCAGGGCCGGCTCTCCCGCCGCGCGCGCCCGTTCGCGCCATGCCCGGCCGCCGGTCAGCCAGTCGAACGACTCGGTCTGAACCGCCAGCAGATCCGGAATGTCCAGGGGTTCATGGAGTTTGGCGAACGAAACCCGTGTGGGCGCGCCGGGAATCCGGGCCGCGGGCCGCACGGTATCGACTTCGGTCTGACTCGAGACTGCCAAGATACGTCCTTCCAGCACCTCGCGGCGACCACGCCTGTTCACGGTCGTCGCGGTATCTGCTCGTCCTGTGGGCTGCATTTCTCATGGCGCACCGTGCCGGATACCGACCTAACCTGACTCGACACCAACGGGCGGAAAGCGACACGCAGACAGTGCGCTTTCCGCAGTCAATTCATTTTCGAGAGCTGGACAGTATGCGCCCTGGCGCGAAAGCCAAAATTACACCCGAAACGACTGGATGTCGAGGGCAGAAACAAACAGACACCGCAATGCAAGTGCCTTTCCCCTTCAATAATGACATCCGGATATACGGCTCGTCAAGGACGATTCGGCGAGTCATTCGTCGAGTCGAGACCGAACGGTCGCATCCTCGCGCGCGGCGCCGGGCTGCAGGATCTCGATGGTGTCGGACCTGCTGCGCGACTTCGGTTCCAGGATCGGAGAATCCGCTGTCTCGGCGCTCACCTCCGGCGCGGGCGAGTCCGGTTCCGCGGACTCGCCGGGTTTCGCGGCCCCTTCGCCCGGTGTCGAACGCTCCAGAAAGCGCAGCAGTTCGACCGGGAAGGGCAGCACCAGCGTCGAATTCTTCTCCGCGGCGACCTCCACCACGGTTTGCAGCAGCCGCAGTTGCAGGGCGGCCGGGGCGGCCGCCATCGTCTCGCCCGCGTCGGCCAATTTCTGCGAGGCCTGCAATTCGCCCTCGGCGGTGATGACCCGGGCGCGGCGCTCGCGTTCGGCCTCGGCCTGCCGCGACATCGAGCGCTTCATCGATTCGGGCAGGGCGACATCCTTGATCTCCACCCGATCGATGTGCACGCCCCAGGACAGCGCCGGACTGTCGATCATGAGCTCGAGGCCCCGATTGAGGTGCTCCCGGTTGGACAGCAGATCGTCCAGATCGCTCTTGCCGATGATCGAGCGCAGCGAGGTCTGCGCCACCTGCGCGATCGCGAACAGGTAGTCCTGCACGTCGACCACGGCCTGCACCGGATCGATCACCCGGAAGTAGACGACCGCGTCCACCCGCACGGTGACGTTGTCACGAGTGATGCCCTCCTGCCCCGGCACCGGCATGGTGACGATCTGTACCGGCACCTTGCGCATCCGGTCCACCCCGGGGATCAGCACCCGCAACCCGGGCTCGCGCACGTCACGAACCCGACCGAAGCGGAACACGACCCCCCGCTCGAACTGCTCCACCACCCGCATACTCGCCGCGAACGCCATTGCGGTCACTACCGCTCCCGCCCCCACCACGACGCCGAAGATGCCCAAGATATCCATATCGCACCGCCACGCGAACCGCCCGGCACACGGAAGAGACCGGGCCCTGCATCGATCATGGCACCGGCGCGGCGCGCATGCGAGCACGATCGCATCGGGCCACCCCCGGCCTGCCGATGACGACGGACAGCCTTGCGCCGCCACGAACATCCGGTGAGCCGGTTGGCAGGTCGCGCACCCGGAATCGCGCACAGACGCAGGCGATCCCGCCGCGCGGTCACACCGAACGGCACAATATGCCGATGCGATCAATTGCCCGAGCGATGCTGGCTGCCGCCTCCGGACTGCTGCTCATCGCACCCGCTCCTGCCGTGGCCGCGCCCGCCGCGAACCTCTCGCACACCCGGTTGCCCGCGATGTCCGCGGAGCCGGACGGTGTGCGGGCGCCGTTCGCCGAGCTCGCCGACGGGCGGACCGGCGCGGTGCGCTGGTCGCGGCAGCCGAACACCCGGGCGCCGATGGGCAGCATCACGAAGGTGATGACCGCGCTGGTCGTTCTGGAGGCAGGTGATCTGGATCGAGCCATCACCGTGCCGCAGGCGATCATCGCCTACGACCGCGAATACGACGGCAGCACCGCGGGCCTGGTGCCCGGCGAGGTGCTGACCGCCAGGCAGTTGCTCTACGCGATGATGTTGCCCTCCGGCTGCGATGCCGCCTACACCCTCGCCGAGGCGTACGGCCCCGGCCAAGCCGCGTTCATCGGCAAGATGAACGCGACCGCGGCCCGCCTGGGCATGGCCGACACCCATTTCACCGACCCCAGCGGCCTGCCCGCCCCGTCCGGCTATTCCACCTATTCCACCCCGGCCGACCTGGTCGAGCTCGGTATGAACGCCATGTCCCGGCCCCTGTTCCGCGGCATCGTGAGCACCCAGACCTACCACCAGCCCGCCGGCCCGGCCAACCGCGACCACCTCTGGCGCACAACGAATCTGCTGCTGCGTGACTACCCCGGCACCATCGGCATCAAGACCGGTTCCACCGACGCCGCTGACCTGCCCTACTGGTTGGGTTCCAACTCGGGTTGCTAACTGACAGCCTTACCGAAAGGCTGTCCCGCGTGCCACGCGCTTATCCCGCCGAGTTCCGTACCCGAGCGATTGCTCTGGTCCGGGCCGGCAAACCGGCCAAGCAGACCGCTGTTGAACTCGGCATCCACCCGGTGACGTTGTCGAAATGGTTGCGCCAAGATGACATCGACCACGGACTACGACCGGGCAAGCCCTCGGCGGAGTCGGCAGAATTGCGTGCTGCTCGCCGCCGGATACGAGAACTCGAAACCGAGCTCGCGATCATCCGCCATGCCGCGAAGTTCCTCGGGGAGGATGTTTCTGGCCCAAAAGGCGGTTCTACCCGGTGATCGACAGCCTCGTCGCGGCCGGGGCGCCGGTAGACCGATGCTGTCGAGTGCTGGGGGTGGCCCGGCAGAACTACTACAAGGCCAAACGGCGCCCGACCACACCGACGCAGTTGCGGCGTCAATGGTTGACCGGGCTGATCCGCGAAGTCCACGTCGCGTCCCGAGGAACGTACGGCTACCGCAGGATTCACGCCGAACTGACAATGGCGATGGGCGTGAAGGTCTGCTCCCGCACCGTGTCGGTCCTCATGACCATGGCCGGCATCCGTGGGCTGCCCGCCTCGGCCCGGAGCAAGAACCTGCGCGGTGTGGTGACCGCGGGAGACCTGGTGAACCGCAAATTCCATCGGCTGAAACCGAACGAGCTGTGGGTCACCGACATCACGGTCCACCGCACGAGGGAAGGCCGGGTCTATTGCGCTGCGGTCCTGGATGCCTTCAGTCGCCGGATCGTCGGCTGGTCGATCGACTCCCGCCAAGACTCCACGCTCGTTGTGAACGCCCTAGACATGGCGATCCGAAACCGCCGCCCCGCACCAGGCGGGATTGTCCACGCCGATCACGGAACTCAGTTCACCTCATGGGTTTTCGGTGACAAGATCCGCTCGGCCGGACTTCTGCCGTCGTTCGGCACCGTCGGTGACGGGCTGGACAACGCGATGATCGAATCGTTCTGGTCCTCGATGCAGATCGAATTACTCGACCGCAAAAAGTGGAAGACCCGCCTCGAGCTTGCGAACGCGATCTTCGACTACATCGAGATCTTCTACAACCGCCAACGCCGCCACTCATCCCTCGGCTACCACACCCCGATCGAGTACGAACTACTGTCCGAGAAGACACCCACACCCGCTGCCAGTTAGCCACCACGACTGGAACCCATTTGGTGGGGCAGGTCACCGCCGGCACCTGCCTGCTGTTCGAAACGGTCCGAGCGGGCCAACCTCTGCTCGGCGTAGTCCTGCACAGCTCACCCACCAGCGACGCCGCGGCCGAATCCGACGCGCAGCACATGCTCGATTGGGGGTTCGGCCCGATCCTGAGCCTCATTCCCATCCCCTGACAACGTCCGAACAGATTCGGTCATAGTCACCGGCATCACGATGCGTCCAGCCATTCGCCGACGGCGGCAAAATCGGTATCCAGCAGCCCGGACACACCATCGACCCGATGCAGCAGGGCCCGGCCGGGATGGTTGCCGCGAACCCAGATCCGGTCGTGATCCCTGATCTCGTCATCGACCCAGATGGATGGACGACCAGCGGCGCGCTGACCAAAGCCCTTGTCTTCCAATGCAATCCGTCGTGATAGTAGTCACCCTCGGGATACTCGGGCAAGCTCACCACGGGTAAAGGCGGCAGTCCGAGGATCGGCGCGATGACGAGGTTCGCGTCCTCGGCCCACCCGCTCGCCCGGGCCAATTCACATCCCAACGCCAGCAGTCGCGTGCCGACGGCACGGCTGATCCGAGACAGTGCCGGGTTGGTCGGCTGCTGCCACGCAGCCCAATCCCTTTCGCCCGCAACCGGGTCGGCCGCATCGCGCGGAAGCACCGTCCCGTCGACGTCCAGGAACAACAACCCTCGATCCCTGCCGGTCGCCACCGAACCAGTCTGCCCGGACTGCCGTGCAACGGCATCCGAAACACACAGCCGCACATCGAATCACGGCCGGGAATCATCGCCGGACACCAACCTGCCGGGGCAGACTCGCCACAAGCAGAATCCGAGCCGGTGAAGCTACCGTTCCCAGCGCAGCCGATAGACCGGTGATGAGAGGAACGCATCCGGCGAGAGCCACCAGTATCGCGATGTATATCAGGCGTGCCGGCACGCCCCGCACGAACTTCGCATCCCCGACGCACCGATCGCCACCGCACGGCAGAGTTCATGTGCCATGTACGTGTGATGCCGAGAAGGCTACTCCCGGAACTCGTTCGATCGCACCGGAGTTTTCGCCGCCGGCCGCCTCATCCGACGGCGGGATCTCCCAGCGGCCAGAGCATCTGGCCTGGACCGCAGCGGATCATGGCCGAATCGGCGTGCTCGGGTCTGCGAACGGATCGACACCGGTGAGAGCCGAACTGGCGGACCAGAGTTCAGCGGCTGTGCCGGGATCGGTCATGTGGGCGTGGGGTGTTTCCCGGTGCGGTTGCCCGCGCAGACCGAATGCCCTTGGGCCCCAGAGCTGCCCGCCGACGATCTCGGGGTCCACAACGGCTCGGACGATGCTTTGCGCGCCCATGTGCTTACCGTGCACCATGACCGCCGCGGGCAGTCCGCGCAGATGCTGGGCGGTGGTGCGCACGAACAACGGCGGCCGCGACGGGGTCAGCGAATCCAGTGCGCCGCCGGGGTGGGCGACGATGCTTGCCGTCCCGACGCCGTGTGCGCGCAGCCGACGATCCAGTTCGAACCCGAACAGCATCTGAGCCAGTTTCGATCGTCCGTAGCTGCGCGCGGGCCGATAGTCGTGCTCGGATTGCAGATCGGTGAGATCCAGCCGTTCCGATCGCGCGGCGAAGCTGCCCACCGTGACCACCCGGCTGCCGTCCGCCGCGACCAGTTTCGGCGCCAGGTGCGCGACCAGCGCGAAATGCCCCAGATGGTTTGTCGCGAACATCAATTCGTGTCCCTGTGCGCTCAGCCGACGGCCGGGACCGTCCAACGCGACACCCGCGTTCAGCACAACCGCGTCCAGCCTGACGGCCCCGAGCGCATCCACCGCCTCGGGCAGCGAGTCCAGATTCGCCAGATCCATTCGCACGCACCGCAACCGAGCATCGGGCACCCGCCGACGAATCGCGCTCACCGCCATCTCCCCCTTACCGATGTCCCGGCAACCGAGCAGCACGGTCGCCCCGGCCGCCGCGAGCCGCTCGGCAACGAAATACCCGATCCCCGCACTGGCCCCGGTAACCAGAACTGTCTTCCCGTCGGCCCGTTCACCGCTCTCCCACGTCATACCCCCACCCTGCCCACAACCGCTTGCACCGCCCTCACACACGACTTGCGCGCGCCGCGCCCGGCGGCCACACAACCGTCACCGGCACACCGCGCTGCCGCGCCAGCGCGACCACACTGCCGGTGCCGCTACGCTCGCCTGCCTCCCCATCCCACACTGCGATCAGCCGATCGCACGCCCCGACCACGGCACCGTTAGCGGCCTCGTACGCGTCGGCGCCGGCCTCGTCGAAGTCCATGATCCGAACGCTTTCCGCCCGCTTCAGCAGTTCATCGAACAGCGGCGCGTGGTCGGGCTGCACCTTCCGCTCCCGATAGTTCCGCGAGGGCAGCACGACCTCCAACCGGCCACCCGCGTCGAGCACAGCCTGGGCGAACACCGAGTCAGCACCCGGCGCAATACAACTGACGCCGGTCACCGCGGCGGTCCCACCCTGTGCGGTGATCTCGCGAATGACCTGCGCGTACACCAGCGCCACCGTATCCGCGGTCAGGTTCATATGTCCGGTCACGCCGATGCGCACCCCGCACTCCTTTACGTCGTCGCGTCAACCATAGGCCGGTCGTGAATCGGTCGGTCGCTGTTATCGTGATGCCGGCACATCGCCGGCATCAACAGTGAACAGACGCATGGGCAAGTCGGTGGTGGGGTTCGAGGTCGACACCGAGGGAGATCGCGCCCGTTGCGGTTCGTAGCAGCGAAGAGGGGACGAGTCGGTCTATAAGCCGGATCCTGTTCCCGGCTTGCGCCGGGTGGCGACCATCCATCTGGATGCACCGTTGCCGGGCACCTCGAGCGGTCCACCCGCGGGCTCGGGCGAGCAGCCCTCGAACACCCGCGCAGCCGCACTCGCGGGGAGTGCGGCCTTCGACCTTGCTCCGGGCGGGGTTTACCTAGCCGCCCCGGTCACCCGGGGCGCTGGTGCGCTCTTACCGCACCGTTTCACCCTTACCGGCGCGTTGCGCGCCGGCGGTTTGTTTTCTGTGGCACTGTCCCGCGGGTCACCCCGGGTTGCCGTTAACAACCGCCCTGCTCTGTGGAGTCCGGACTTTCCTCGGCGCCGGGCGGCGGCACAATCGTGCCCGTTCCCGTCGCCGCGGTCGCCCGACCGACTCGTCCGGGGGCATTATGCCGCACCGGGTGTTCGGCGGCCCCGCGGGTACTGCCCTGCGGACGCCTCGCGCCGAGATTTCCGGTCATGACCGGGGATCCAGCGCAGCGGACCGAAACCGGAACAAGTACCGTATTTCGCCATGGAGCGTGTCGAGGTGGGGTTCCCTTCGGGAAACGATCAGTGTGCAGCGTGGCTCTACCGGCCCGATGGACCACCCAAACCGCGCCCGCTGGTCATCATGGGCCACGGGCTGGGGGCGAATCGGGAAATGGGTCTGGACCGGTATGCACGCCGGTTCACCGCGGCCGGGATGGGTTGTCTGGTCTTCGATTACCGCAACTTCGGGGCAAGCGGCGGCACACCGCGCCAGCTGATCAGCATTCGCAAGCAGCGTGCGGACTGGCGTTCGGCGATCCACTACGCGCGCACCATCAAGGGTTTCGACGCGACACGAATCGCCTTGTGGGGCAGTTCGTTCGGCGGCGGGCACGTGCTGTCGATCGCACACGAGGACGACTATCTCGCCGCGGTGGTCGCGCAATGCCCGTTCACCAGCGGCTGGTCCTCGGCGATGGCCAAGGGCCCGATCAGCCTCACCAAGACCGGCGTCGTCGCCACCACCGACCTGCTGATCGGCACGATCACGCGCAAACCGGTCAAGGTCCGCCTCGCCGGGCGCAAGCGGTCCGCGGCGTTGATGAGCGCCTCGGACGTGCCGGAGGGGTTCGGCCGCCTGGCCGAGGAGAGCGAGCACTACCAGCCGAAGGTGGCCGCGCGCTTCGGACTTCAGGTGCTGTTCGATTCCCCGTGGCGGCGTACCAAGGCCATCAAGGTGCCCGTGCTGTACTCGCTGTGCGACAACGACTCGGTCGCGCCGGTCAAACCGGCCCTCAAGGCCGCCGAACGCACCAAGCACTCGATCGTCAAGCGGTACCCGATCGGGCATTTCGACATCTATTTCGACGACTGGTTCGAGAAGGCCGTCTACGACCAGACCGATTTCCTGGTCTCGGTACTGCGCCCGTAACCGCCTGTCGCGCAATGGTTTCGCTCCGGACGACGTAATCCGATTGCCCGGGACCGGGCCCTGGGAGGACGATCACCGGATGACCGTGCGACAGATTCCTCCGCAGGAGTGGCAGACGATCCGGACCGCGCGCCTGGCCGCGCTGGCCGGATCCCCGCCGGGGACCTTCGCCACTGTGCTGGCGGAGGCGCAGAGCTGGGACGAGGAGCACTGGCGGCTGTGGGCCGCGCGCCGCACCATGTTCGTGGCCGAATCGGGTCCGGATGTGATCGGCTGCGCGGGCGGCCTCCTGGAACACGATGTCCCGGTACTGGTGTCGATGTTCGTGGAGCCCGCGGCACGCGGCACCGGAGTCTCGCGCGAGCTGATCGAGGCGGTCGCCGGCTGGGCGCGGGCCGGCGGGCACGCCGAACTGCGGCTCTGGGTGGTCGACGGCAATACCCCTGCCGAGAAGCTCTACCGCAGAATGGGTTTCACCCCGACCGGACTGATCCGCAATACCGGCGTGCACGCGCCGGACACCGAATACGAGATGTCCCTGCCGCTGCGCTGAACCTCCTCGCCGCGAATCGGGCACTGCCGCAGGTACAATGAACGGTATCCCGGTGGGCGAGCACATGCCCATCCCGATGATGGCCCCGGTGCGCCGAAGAGCACCGTCTCGATGATCCTATTTCATGCTAATTCCGTTGTCCCCCACGGGAAGGGCCTTCCCGTGCACCGATGAGCGCGGCGCGGGCGCGCACGCCCGCGGAAATCCACCGCCGACGCCGCGGCCGAGCGCACACCTGCTGGAATCACCTCGTCGCGGCGCCGCTGTGGCCCAAGCACGGCGTCAATCTGGGCACGCTGCTGCGGACCTGCGACGCGGTCGGCGCATGTCTGGCCGTGCCGCGGTGGCCGTGGATTCCCGAAGCGCTCGCACGCGGAAACACCTTGCGGCACCGCACCTGTGTGCACTGGATCGACGGTCGCACCGATCGCTGGCTGGACCGGCAGCGCGGCGGCGGATCGGCGATCGTCGGGGTGGAGCTCACCGACGAATCGATCCGTCTGGCCGATCTGCCGGTCGCGCGCAAGCGCACCGTGATCGTCCTGGGGAACGAGGGCTCGGGAATCCCGCCCGAAGGACTCGAACGCCTCGACGTGGCCGTGGAGATCCCGATGGTCGGCACCGGGCACAGCCTCAACGTGGCGGTCGCGGGCTCCCTGGTGCTCTACAAGCTGGCCGGTCTGTGCTGATCACAGGTAGGAGGTGTCGTTCACCAGGCGCACCGAGGAGCCGCCGTCGGGATAGAACTCGGCGATCGACAGCGAGGCCAGATCCAGGTGTAACCGGTACAGCAGCGAGGGCCCCACCCCGAGAGCCAGTTGCAGCAGGGTCTTGATGGGTGTGACGTGACTGACCACGACGACGTTGCGCCCCGGATACAGCCCCACCAGGTCCGCGCGCGCCGCCTCGACCCGCTCGCGCACCGCGGCGAAACTCTCACCACCCGGCGGCGATACCGTGGAATCACTCAGCCAGCGCGCGTGCAACTCCGGATCGGCCCGCGCCGCCTCGGCGAAGGTGAGTCCCTCCCAGTCACCGAAATCGGTCTCGATGAGCCGATCCAGCACCCGCACCTCGACGTTCAGCGCCTCACCGACCGCAGCCGCCGTCTCTCGCGCGCGGCCGAGCGGCGAGGATACGATCGCGGCGATATCCCCTTTGGCCGCAAGGTATTTCGCCGCCCGCGCGGCCTGCTCCCGCCCCAACGCGGTGAGCGGCGGATTCCCGCGACCCGAATAGCGGCGCTCGACCGACAGTTCGGTCTGCCCGTGCCGCAACAACAGCAGCCGGGTCGGACGTCCGCGCGCACCGGTCCAGCCGGGCGCGGTCGCCGATTTCCGTTGTGCCGCATGGGCGTCGCCGGACTCGTCGATCCAGCTGCGTGGCGCGGGCTCCACCCCGACCGCCGGATCGTGCCGGACCGCCGCGGTTTCCGGATCCTGCGCCGCACTCACCTCATCGATGAGCGGCGCGTCGTCCATGGCCTCGTTGGCGAGCCGGTCGGCATGGGAATTCTGCGCTCGCGGAATCCAGCTGAAATCGACCCGGTCGAATTGCGTGATCAGCTGCCGCGCCCGGTCGTTGAGCGGAATCATGGCCGGGTGCTTGACCTTCCAGCGACCGGTCATCTGCTCGACGACCAGTTTGGAGTCCATCCGCACCGACACCTGCCGCGCACCCAGCTCCGCCGCGGCCGAGAGCCCAGCGATCAACCCGCGGTATTCGGCCACGTTGTTGGTGGTGGTGCCGAGCGATTCCTTCCGCTCTGCGAGCACCCTGCCGTGATCGGCGTCCCAGACCACCGCGCCGTATCCGGCCGGGCCGGGATTGCCCCGCGAACCGCCGTCCGCCTCGACGATCACGCTGTCGGTCACGGCCGCCTCACAACCCGGATTGCTTGGTGCGCACCATGATCGCGCCGCACTCCGGGCAGCGGACCACCGCATCCGGCGCGGCCTTCGCGATCCGCGCGATCTCGCCGCGATCGAGTTCGATCCGGCACGCGCCGCAACGGCGGGCCTGTAGCAGCGCCGCGCCGACGCCGTGCTGAGCCCGCTGCTTGTCGTAGACCGAGAGCAGTTCCGCCGGGAACTGGGCCAGCAACTGCTCACGATCGCCCGAGCAGCGCTGGGCGGCGACCTCGAGGTCGGCCAGCGCTTCGTCCCGGCGGCGCTGCGCCTCGGCGAGCTCCTCCTCGGCCTTGGTCAGGTTCGCCCCGGTGTGCTCGTGATCGGCGACCGCGGCCTCGCGGCGCTCCATCACCGCGAGCAGATCGTCCTCGAGCACCGAGCGGCGGCGTTCCAGACTGCCCAGCTCATGCTGTAGTTCGGAGAGCTGCTTCGCCCCGACCGTGCCGCCCTCGAGCATGCCCCGGTCGCGCTGTTCGCGCTTGCTGACGCCGTCGATCTCGGTTTCCAGCTTGCGGATGTCACGGTCGAGGTCGTCGAGCCGGATCTCGACCTTCACCGCCGCATCCTTGCGGGAGGTGCGCTCGGCCTCGAGCCGCTCCACCTCCTGTTGCTCCGGCAGGACCTTGCGCCGATGCGCGATACGCGTCAGCTCCGCATCGACCGCGGCGAGGTCGAGCAACTTGGCCTGGATCGTTGGTTCGACATTCAACGCGGGACTTACTCCTCGACACTCTGGAACTATCCGACAGCGCGCCGGACCAGCCGACGCCGAAGTTCCAACCGTACTCCGCACCCGCCCGCGCACACCTCAACCCCGCCGTTTTGTCCCGGCCCCGAGCCGCGAACCCGCCCCGGCGGAATCCAGCGACGGGCACGGGCACCACGCGATCCGGCAAGGGTAGGCGCGCATCGCGAAGACGTGCGCGACGACGAGGATGCCGACGCACTGTGCCGAGGCGGTCCGGATTCCGGTCCCGACCGGCCGCTCGGCGAACAGATCGCGCAGGTGTCGACGCTTACCGGCTGATGTTCGGCGAAGGCTCGCCGCCCCGGGCACGGATATGCCGACCGCGGCGGGTGCCGGTCCGAACTGTCGCTCAGTCGTCGACGGCGCCGAGCGTCCAGGGGTCGGTGCGAATGGCGCTCACCCGGGTTTGCAGATCGGGCAGTGCGGTGCCAACGATGCCTTCGGCCTGAGCGCACCAGGGGTATTCGGTGGCCCAGTGCGCGGCGTCCACGAGTGCGGGACCGCCCGCGCGAAGATGCTCGTCGGCGGGGTGGTGCCGCAGATCGGCCGTGACGTAGGCGTCCACGCCGAGCCGGGACACCTTGGCCAGGAAGGAATCTCCCGCGCCGCCGCAGACCGCCACCGAGGCGATGCGGCGCTCGGGATCACCCGCCGCGCGCACTCCCCAGGCGGTTGCGGGCAGCGCCGCGCGAACCCGGGCGGTGAACTGCCGCAACGTTTCCGGCGCCGGCAGCTCCCCGACGCGGCCGAGGCCGAGCCCGCTCGGCAGGCTCGCGCGCTCGGTGACGAAATAGGCGGGCTCCTCGTACGGATGGGCGTGT
>CBJNFW010000218.1:0-14881 GCA_966435935.1 uncultured Nocardia sp. | reverse complement strand
AAGCGGGCTGCCAGGAGGCCACCCTGGCAGCCGACACCGAGCACTCGTAACCCAGGGGTTGTACGAGCTTCCAAGAATCCGGAGTCGCCGGTGCTGAGCTTCTCGGTCATCGCCTGCGGGAGTTCTTCACACCGGATCGCGGTAGGGCTGGGTGACCGAGTAGACCAGGCTCGTCGTCACGCTCCCGAAGTCGGCCAGCTGGTCGACCACTTCCTCCAGATGCTCCATCGAGCGGGCCGCCACCTTCAGGACGTAGCAGACATCGCCGGTGACGCGCATGCATTCCAGGATCTCGGTGCGCCCGGCCAGTAGTTTGCGCAGTGGATCGTGGTGGCTGCCCGGGTACTTCAACCTGAGGTCGGCCAAGATCGGGTAGCCGAGTTTGCCCAGATCGATGCTGGCCCGGTAGCCGGTTATCACGCCGGACTCGGACAGCCTGCGCACCCGCTCGGTCGCGGCCGAGGCGCTCAGGTTGACCCGCTTGCCCAGCTCGGTGAACGATATTCGGGCATCCCGCTGTAACTCGGCGAGAATCGCCAGGTCAACCTCATCCACCGGGACTTTCTCGGTCATCGGGCGAATATACCCGGGGTTTCCCGGCGGAACCGGCTCAACTCCGGTCAATCTCTCTTCTGCCCCGCCGCATTCCGAAATACGCTTCCTTCTGGATCTGCACGGCACTGACCAGGGAGAATGCGATGAAGCTAGGTGTCTACCTGCCCAACAACGGTCCCGGCACCGACCCCGAACTGCTCCTGCGCTGGGCGCGGACCGTCGAGGGCCTCGGCTATGACCTCTTGCTGACCTCCGACCATGTCGCGGTCACCGACGACGTGGCCGCGCAGTATCCGGCCCCGTTCTACGAGCCGTTCACCTTGCTCTCCTGGCTCGCCGCGGCGACCACCCGGATCATGTTGGGCACAACCGTGCTGATAATCCCGTACCGGCATCCGCTGGTGACCGCACGGATGGTCGGCAACCTCGACCAGCTCTCCGGCGGGCGGTTCGTGTTCGGGGTCGGTTCCGGCTGGGCCGAGCAGGAGTTCGAGGCGCTGGGCATCTCGCACGCCCAGCGTGGAGCGATCACCGACGACTATCTCGCTGCCATCCGCACCCATCTGGCCAATGACATCGCCGCGCACGACGGTAAGTTCGCGAGTTTCTCCGGCGTGCACACCGCGCCGCGGTCGACGCCGCCGATCTGGGTGGGCGGCAACAGTCCGGCCGCGCTGAGCCGGACCATCGATTTCGGCGACGCCTGGCACCCACTGGACCGGCCGGTCGACTGGCTGCGCGAAACCCTGCCGCAACTGGCCGAGCTGGCCGCCGACAAGGGGCGGCCGACCCCGGGCCTCGCTCCCCGGATCAAGGTCCGCGGCAATGTGCCGCACACGCTGGAAACCCTGCGTGCGCTGAAAGATTTGGGCGCGGAAGCCGTCATCCTGGATACCTACGATGACGACGATCCACAGCAGACCCCGAACCCGAACCAGGCCTGGCGCGACCTGGCCGAAATCATCAACACCGCAAGGAACCACGATGTCGTCCGACAGTGAGACCAGTTCTACATTCTGTCCGGCACGGTCCGCTTGTTCAACGGCGTGGACTGGGGTCGACGCCACGGCCGAGGACTTCCTGTACGTGCCCAAGAACGGCGTGCATGCCTTCAGCAACGACTCCGACCAGCCCGCGTCCATGCTGATCCTGTCCAACCCGGGCGCCCCCGGGGCTGGGGATTCAACGGTGGTTCCGACCTGATTCGTTGAACGAAGTTCAGCGGGAAGGTGCCACCACCAGTGGCTTTTGTTTGTTTACCTGCGCGCGTGGAGTCCGCGATCTGCGGTATGCCGGTGGCATTCGAATACGGGCGGCGTGTCGCCACCGGCACCTCGTCGGAGATGTTCACGAATGCCGACAGTATGGGCATGGACCTCAACCGAGCATCCATCACCAGGGTGCAGGCCGGTTGAGATCCGGGTCAGGACAGCGCTGTCGGCCGCAGTGTGCTGTCGGGTTTCAGGTGTCCGTCCGGGTCGAGGTCGGCGAGCACGGCGGGCAGGCCGGTGGCAAGCATCGTGCGGCGGACCTTCCCCAGCAGTGTGGACAACAGGAAGCCGCCGATACCGGTGTATCCGGTGTGGTCGTAGGTGAAGCGGGTGCCGTCGGCCGTGGGTTGCAGGTGGTAGGTCACCGTGGTGAGCCGGCCGTCCTCGCCGCTGGTCCAGGTGTAGCGGAACAAATGCGGTGGGTCGATGTCGAGAACCTCGCAATCGACGACGCCGTTCCAGCCCGGGGTCGGCTTACCGATGAACTGGAACCGGGCGCCCGGCTCGGGCCGGAAGCCGACGGGACGACCGCCCCGGCCCGTCGCGGTCCACAGCGGGACCAGGTCCGGGTCGGTCACCGCGCGCCAGACCTGAATCGGCGAGTAGGGGTAGTCGCGAACGATGTGGATGTCGCTCATCGGATGCTCCTGAACAGCAGAAACGGTTGAAATTTTCTGTGACTGTAAAATAATAGCAGAAACTTTCAGCGACTGAACTAACATGGGCTCATGGCTGGGCGGAATGCCGCTGATGCGGTCCCGATGGAGGGTGTGCGGCAGCGCAAGAAACGGTTGACGCGCGAGCGGCTGTCGGATACCGCCACCCGGATGTTCCTGGCGCGGGGATTCGATGCCGTGACAGTGTCCGAGGTGGCCGCCGCGTGCGGGGTGTCGGAGAAGACGGTGTTCAACTACTTCCCGAGCAAGGAAGCTTTGATCCTGGACCGGCTCGAGTCCGCGGTCGATTCGATCCGCGACGGACTGGCCGACTCCGCAAACCCCCCGGTCGCAACACTTGTGCGGATCCTCGAGCGCCAAACGCGCGCCATCACGGCCACTCTGATGTCCGGTCGGTCCGAAGACGCCGTCCGGATCCGACGATTCAGCGACCTGTTACACAGCACCCCTGCGCTGCGCGCCTACCGAAGCGACATGATGGGCCGCTTCGCCGAGGCCGCCGCGGGCACGCTCGCTGCTCGGGCCGGCTTGACCTCCGGCGATCCAGAACCGCAGATCGCCGCGCACGCGCTACTGGGTCTGTGGCGGGTGCAAGCCGACAGCCTGCACCGACACCTCGCTCAGGACCACCCGCCCGAACTCATCTGCGAGGCGGTCATCGCAGACCTTCACCGCGCCGCCCGACTGCTGGAAAACGGTGTCGGCGCATGGGATCGGTCGCATCGACGAGCAAACCACCCACCGCGACCGGACACCGCATAGCACCCACCGCCGCCACTATCGACGGGCACAAGACCTGTTCGATGTGAGCGTTGCACGCCACACCAGCCCTCCGATCGTCGACCCTCGGCTGTGTATCACATTTCGTACCATCCGATAGTGGACTGATCCTGGCCGGGTCCAAGCCCCGCCACCAGTCTCGAGTAGCCGATGAGCGTGTGCCAGGTCTCGAGCGCGCGCCGCCGGGTCGGGCCGCTTGCGCAGGGCAATCCGGATCCGCCGGTACGCGCGCACCCGAACCGGGACAAGATGGCCCGGCGGGCGGCCGAAACGGCAGATGAGCGAGCCGCTGGTTCACGGACAACAGCGCACTCGCAGAAGAGCCGCCGCTCAGAATCTCACAGGTCCGTTCGGTTCAAGCTACCGTCGGGTCCGGCGGTCCGAGCAGGTCCCACCGGTTTCCGGAGATGTCGAGGAAGACAGCGACCTGACCGTAGGGCTCAGTGCGCGGCTGGGTGACGAATGTGACTCCGGCGCGGGTCATCCGGCGATATGCGGCCATGAAGTCACTGACTCGGAGAAAGAATCCAACTCGCCCGGCGACCTGATCTCCGATGGTGCCGCGCTGGATGGCTCCATCTGCTTGTGCGAGCAAGATCCCTGTGGTTGCCGAGGGCGGGCGGACGACGACCCATCGCTTGGAGCGCCCGTCGTTCGTGAGCGATGGCGAGTCCTCGATCAGGTTGAACCCGAGTTTCTCGACGAAGAACTCGATGGCCGAATCGTATTCCTCGACAATGATTGTGATCAGTTCCAGATGCACCTGGCGTGCCTACGGCGTTCCCGCCCTGGGCATCCGCTCATGGCTCCTTACCTTTATGTCAAGAGGCAGTTGGGAGTTCGTCGTTGGACTGGGTGGCGGTAGGTCCGGGTTGTGGCTTGTCCGAAGGATCGGTGTGCGGGGTAGGGCCGGTCGCGCTGGAGTCAGTAGTCGCCCCCGAGTGCCCTCCCGGGCTTGCCGCGTCGCGTCGCCGCTGGTCGGTGAGTATCGGTTGGTAGACCACGTTGTACAGGCGTCGTTCGAGTGCCCGCATCGCCTCCATGGAGGTCTTCCCGGCAGCCTTCTTGCCGTCGTAGTAGACCCGGCCCGGGGTCGGATGACGCAGCTGGACCACGGCCATGGTGTGCAGAACGTGGTTGATCTTGCGGTTGCCGGCCCGAGACAGCCGGTGCCGCTTGTGATCTCCTGACGGCGCGTCCAGGGGCGCGGTGCCGTTCGGAGGAGGCGAACCGGTCCCGGGACGCGAAACAGTGGATGCTGTCGACGTCGGCGAGAAGCCGTGCCGCATCACAGGGTCCGGATGCCGTTGAGGTCCATCAGGGTCGACCCGCGCGCGAGGACCGCGCCGGTCTGTGTGCCTGTGCCGCTCCTGTGCCATCGCGACAGGTCACGGATAGGGCCGAAGGGGTGATCCGCCAATGCGGATCCTCCTTCGGCCTATTCGATGATGTGTTTACCTCGGCACCGGACTACCGCCTCGGGCAGTCGGGCCGGTGCGGTCTCTCGACACGCGTGGGGGCGGAGGTGTCGTCGGTGGTTTCGCTGCACTCGTCGCAGAGGCCGATGATCGGCTGCGCGGTGATGTTGCGGCACAACCGAACCAGCCAGACTCTCAATCCCACCGGCTCACTCCGAACCGGGAAAATCTCGTACCTGCCCTGCTGCGCGCACGCCAGCTGCCGCTTACAGGCCCAAAGCGAGCTTTTAATCAGTGCGACCACGAGGTGACCTGATATACGTCGTTTCGGTCGGGTCGCTGCGCTGGTCGAGGGCTTGTTGCAGTTCGGTGTTGAGGCGCTGCGCGTCGGCGAGCTGGTCTTCGAGGATGATGATGCGACAGGCTGCCTCGACGGCATTGCCGGCATCGACGAGTTCGCGGACGCGGGAGGCGATGCGCAGTTGGTAGCGCGAGTAGCGGCGGTGCCCGCCTGGTGACCGTTGCGGGGTCAGTAGTTCAGCGGCGTCGAGACTGCGCAGGAACGCTTGGGTGACACCGAGGATTTCCGCGGCGCGGCCCATGGAGTAGGCGGGGTAATCGTCGTCGTCGAGTTTGTCCGCGGCACTGTGACCGCGGGTGGAGTGGGAATTCGGTTGTTGCACAGGACCTCTCGGGTCAACGCCGACAGGCCCCGGCGCGGTTGCGCCGGGGCCTGGAATCTACGAAAGGGGGAATGATTTCATTACTTTCACCGGCCCATCAGGGCCGCTGTCACATACCGCATCCGACGTTGCCCAGGATGCGGAACTGATAAATGGCTACTCAGTAACCACCTCCTGGATCGCCGGTCTTCCTACAGTGCTTGCGAACTCGATTGTTCTGTGGTGCTTCGTCCCCTTCCGGCAGGTCCGGCCAACGTGCACCGGGTCTATCCGTCATCCGCCGGAAGGGGACGGTGAAACTTCCTTCTTCCGGGCAGTTCACCTCCCGGCTTCTGGACTCTCTTTCATTCGAACGACAGCGACTCTACAACGGCCTTCACCGAATGTCTACACCCGACACAACAGATTTTCGCCTGCCGGTGTCCGCGGTTATGTCGCATCGGTAGCGGGGTTTCGGGTTGTCAGGACGGGGGTAGCTCCAGGGGACTCGAGCAACGACGCGGCAGAGGTGATGGTCATGACACGGGCTGGCGCCCCGGCGATGCCGGGTGACCCTGCACCGGGACCGGGCGCGGGTGCGCATCGAAGTCGACGACACCGGCCCGGGGGCGCCGCGGCTGCGCGCCCCGGACGACACCAGCGGGCGCGGCATGATCCTGGTCGACCGGCTCGCCACCACGTGGACCTGTACCCGCCACCTCGACCACAAGACCGTGTGGGCCGAACTGGCCCTCCAGCCTCCGCACCCCACGTAACCGCGACAACGTCGCACTCAGCAGCGATAGGGTTCCGGTAGTAATCCGAAAAAACAACGGATATGCGTAATCCGTTGGTAGCGAGGCGATTGCGGCCCGTGGGGTCCAGATCCGCCAACAGTCACGCCAAGGCGTTACTGCAGATAGGGGCCTCTGACGCCCCGAACTGCGGCAGTGAGCACGACCCCCAGACTCGGGGTACATCCGAATGGCCAGATTTCATAGATTTCATTAGCGTCCTCGCTATCCTCAATCACACAGGCCCTCATGCGGTGGTGTCGAGGATCTTCAGGACCCAATGGCCTTTGCCGCTGGCTTTGGCGTTGTAAAGACTGGCATCGGCCGCGGCCAGCAGGGATTCGGTGTCGCCTCGGCGAGGGATGTGACGACAAACACCGATACTGGCCGATGTAGCCAGGCTGTGGCCACCGATGAGAATCGGATCATCCAGCGCCGACAGCAGCCGATCAGCAGTAACCGACGTACGGGACGTGCTGACCGGTGGCGGGATGAGAACGACGAATTCGTCGCCGCCGATCCGCGCGCCAAACAGTGCTGATCCCGCACACTTCCGCGCAGGCGGTCCGCGACCGCGGCGAGGGCCTTGTCCCCGACATGGTGGCCGTAGCGGTAACTTCCAGCGGCGTCCCCTCGGTATCCCCTATGGCCACCGCCGCGGCGAGATTGTCGAACACCCGACGGAACCAGCCGTCCCGGCCACCGCCGCCCTGCCCCTCCTGCCGCGGTTCGGCATGTGGGTGATCGAGGCCACGCAGATCACACAGCGCGGCCTGGTGCCCCTGCCCGAGTGCACTCAGGAGTTCGGCGAGCCAACGTCGCGTCCGGGCGCGGGCAATGCTCGGCGAGTCGATGCAACACCCGCGCGAACACCCGGGGAACCTGCTCATCAATCCACTGCGCCTCGACAAGCGCCCGACCGACCTGCCACCGCGCCACGGGAAGCCAGAGCCTTCAGCCAAGTCCCGGCCAGCCTGTCCTCTACGTCGCTCATCCCCCTATCCCCTCGGGATCGAGCCGCCCATAGACCACCTCACTCCGAAACGACCCTATAGCTACTCGATATCAGAACACCCTCGAATCTACCGCACAAAAACCCCGAAGAAATCTGTGCCATCCGCCTGGCCTGGGAGAACGCTGCCGCCCGACCGCGAATAATAGACGCGCTCGACACTAATTCACCACGACGGCGGCAATAATTCCACATACCGACATTCAGGTGAACAACTATCTCAGCCCCGACGGCGCGAGTAGCCAAAGTGCGTCACTGGCGCTTCAGGCACCCCACACCGGCGCAGCGCCGACACAAATCTCTCAGTACCAGCATATTTCTGCAATCCAAGCATTTAAACCCGGGCCGGGCGATACTTTCAAATAGAACGAGCGAAACACTGGCTGTTCACTGTCCCGGAAGGTCCGTTAAGCGCCAATTAGGACGAGCATACTGTTACGTTCATTCCAGATGGATACGAATGTCCTTCGCGGCGGTTACCGGAGGGTGTCGCCGCACGATGAGGAGGAATTGTGTCCCGCAAGAAGATGCGTACCATCGCGGCCGCCGGTGCGGCCGTGCTGGCCTGCACCACCACTGGCATTGCCGCGGCGGCCCCGACAGCTGTCACGTCCACGGCTTCCGCCCCGGCAACGGCAACGTCCACGGCCTCCGCAACGCCGCCGGCTTCCGCCCCGGCAACGGCAACGTCCACGGCCTCTGCAACGCCGACGGCGAAGGTCTCGGGCACAGCCGACAGCGGCAAGCATGTGCTGCTGATTTCGGTCGACGGTCTGCACCAGGCGGACCTGGCCTGGTATGTCGCCAACAACCCGAATTCGACCATGGCGGCCCTGGTCGGCAGCGGTGTGCAGTACACCAACGCGCACACGACCAACCCGTCGGACTCGTTCCCGGGCATGGTCGCGCAGTTCACCGGCGCGACCGCGGGCCAGTCCGGCATCTACTACGACGACACGTTCAACCACAGCCTGTTCCCGGCCGGCACCACCAAGTGCACCGGCACCGCGCCGGGGGCCGAGGTGGCGATGACCGAGGTCGAGGACAAGAATCAGAAGGCCCTGGACGCCGGTCAGGGCCTGTCCGGCCTGCCCGGCAACATCCTGGCGATGACCGGGAAGCCGCAGACGCTGCTGAACCCGGCCGCCGAGCCGGTCGACCCGAAAACCTGCAAGCCGATCGCACCGAACCAGTACCTGATGGTCAACTCGGTCTTCGACATCATCCACGCCGCAGGCAAGGTCACCGCCTGGTCCGACAAGCATCCGGCCTACTCGATCCTGGATGGCAAGTCCGGCAACGCCATCGACGACCTGTTCGCCCCGGAGATCAACTCCGACGCGCCGATCACGGGTGACGACTGGACGCAGGACAATAAGCTGACCCAGCAGTACGACTCGTACAAGGTGCAGGCCGTCATCAACGAGATCGACGGTTACGACCACAGCCACACCAAGCAGGTCGGCGAGCCCGCCATCTTCGGTATGAACTTTCAGAGCGTTTCGACCAGCCAGAAGCTGCCGGCCTCGGACGGCATGACCGGTGGTTACCAGGCCGACGGCGTGACCCCCGGCCCGCTGCTGAAGGGCGCGCTGGACTACGTCGACGCCCAGCTGGGCAAGATGGTCTCCGAGCTGAAGGCGAAGGGCGAGGACAAGAACACCACCTTCATCCTGTCGGCCAAGCACGGCCAGTCGCCGACCAAACCGAGCGACTTGACCCGTATCGCTGACGGCCCGATCATCAGCGCCCTGAACGCCGCCTGGAAGGCCAAGAACCCGAACGCCAGCCAGAACCTGGTCGCGTTCAACACCGACGACGACGCGATGCTGCTGTGGCTGAACGACCGCTCGCAGGCAGCCGCCGACTTCGCCAAGCAGTGGCTGCTGGCCAACAAGGGCACCGGTAACGACATCAACGGCAATGCCAAGCCGTACACGGCCTCGGGCCTGACCGCGGTCCACGCCGGTGCCGACGCCGCCGCTTACTTCGGCGTCAGCCCGTCCGACCCGCGCCACCCCGACCTGGTCGGCGTCGCGCAGGTTGGCACAGTGTTCACCGGCGGTAAGAGCAAGATCGCCGAGCACGGTGGCGCCAACCCGGCCGACCGTGACGTGCCGCTGGTCGTCACCGGCCCGGCCACCGCCAAGGCGGTCATCGGCGACAACGTCAACACCACCCAGATCGCGCCATCCATCCTGAAGCTGCTCGACATGGACCCGCAGAAGCTGGACGCCGCCAAGGCCAACGGCGTCACCGTCCTGCCGAAACTGGGCTGATCCGGACAGGGCGTCGCGCCCCGGCCGGCTCCCGCCACCCGCAAGGGCCTCCTCGATTCCGGAGGGGCCCCTTGCGAGTTTTCGAGGACGGGAATATTCGCATACGCCACGGCCCGCCGATCCCCAGGATCGGCGGGCCGTGAATATGTTCGACAGGCGGAGCTAGCTCAGAAGATACCCGGCGTCGTGGTGGTTCCATGGGAGCTGCCACTACCCGACATGATCTTCAGGACCGTGTCGGCGATAGCGAGCTGAGGAAGTCTTCATCGGTCTCGCCGAGGTCGCGGGCGGGATCGGCCTCATGGTGCCCCGCTCGGCCGCGGGCCGCCGCGAGAGGTATTTGCGATGGCCGCACGTCCGCATCGACCCCAGGGCGACCTAGACCGGCCCCAAGACCCCCCATCGTACTGCCCGGTCGGCTCCGTGGTCGTGCAGTGAGCAGGTCGTCCGCGGATCGACACCGTTGCGCACCTTTCGTGCGGAATCATCGAAGCTGTGCTCGGAGAAAACTGCCAGCGCACAAGAATCGGTAGGTCCGCGCTCCATGCAACGACCGTGCACGCTCGCACAATCACCGCACGCAGGTCCGTGCCCTCGATCAAACGCATATTCAGATAGAGCCGACCGTCGATGTCGCCGAAGTCGTGGATGGGGATCACATGCGGCTCGGTCAACTGCGCCACCGTCCGGCATTCCCGGCGGAACCGCTCGCGTCGGTGCTCGTCATCGGCGAAGCCTGCCTCGGCCTGCCCGCCGACGGTTCACGCTGCACCAGCTGCGGCATCCCCGGTTGACCCATGCGGCCGACAAGGGTGCGTTCACCCCGATGCTGACGGCGTTGGGCGGGCGCACCTCCTGTGCACCTCGCCAGGTACGCAAAGGTGTCCTCCGAGGCGTTGGGCAGCCGGCTGCTGAAACCGATCCCGCCGCCCGTTGTTCACCCTGGCGAAGCGAACAGTGGAAAGTGGGGTCCCCGTCAGAAAGTGCCGTGCGGCGACGCGCGGGATCATGCGCGAGTGGTGAGAGGGAGTTCGAAGCTCGGGGTCGTCTTGGTCATCAGGATCACGACACCGACGGTCGCGAGCCAGATCGCCGCGTAGCCGTTGAACATCGCGACCGCGCCCCAACCGTTGGATGCGTAGAACTGCGACGAGTTGTAGCCGAAGAACATCGACGGCACACCCGCCAGATGCAGGGCTGCGATGCCGAATGAGGACCAGCCGATCCATCGCGGAAGAGCGCGACTGCGCAGGACCGCATACCCGAAGGAAAGACCGAAGACGAGCAGCATCAGATGACTGATGGTGCCGTACAGCAGATAGGTGGGAACGATTCGAGTGGGATCGATCCGTGCGGCGGTCCTGATCGCGGTGCCACCCTCGAGCCCCTTGGCGACCATGTCGAAAATCGTCCAGGCCGCACCGGCGGTGCCGGCGAGCGCACCGAACCATTCGTAGCGAGCGTCTGCCCGCGTGATCAGTGGCCGGATGCCGGTCATGAAGACCAGGAACAGCGTGAGGGCGAGAAAGTTGAACAGCGTGCGGGTGAGGATCAGCCCGGTCGGCATGAGACTACCGGTGTCGACGCTGCACTGCGGGGGGTTGCACGATCGCACGACGAAGTAGAGCGGAAGCTCGGCCATCGCGAAGACGGCGCCGAGGATCGCGGCACCCCCGACCCAGCGACGAGCGGCATCCGGCAAACCAATCTGTGTAAGCACTGAAGTGTTCATGCCATGCACAGTAACAGCAACTGTGCATGCCGTCTACTGTTTTGTATCCGCCTCTGGAATGATTCCGGCTATGACCCCACCCAAGAGTTCCCGAGGTGCGGCAGCCGGTGGCGATGCCGTACCACAGGTCGAGTTCCCCGCCGCCGCCCCCGAGGCGTTACCACCCGGTTTGGCTGCGGCCTGGGGTGTCCTCGGCGCCAGAGGGCGGCGCGGTCCCAAGCCGGCGCACACGGTCGAGGAGATCGTGACGGTCGCGATGCAACTGGCCGACGAGGAGGGCCTCGCGGCAGCTTCGCTTCCGAAGGTGGCCAAGGGTGTCGGCGTGACCACCAACGCGTTGTACCGCTATGTCGACTCGAGAGATGAGCTGATCACGCTCGTGGCCGACCGCGCCTGGGGCGACCCGCCAGCGCTGCAGGGTGGTGACTGGCGAGACGGGGCCGCGCTATGGTCGCGTCAGCTCTTCCGACGGTTCTTGTCGCGTCCATGGCTGCTGGACGCACCGACGACCATCCCGCTGACACCGCACACCGCAGCCTGGCTGGATGCTCTCATCACCGTCCTCGAGCCGACCGGCATGGACGCACAGCAGATGCTGAACTGCGCGTACCTCCTCGACAGCCACGCGCGGTACGGCGCCAACCTGCAGCGCAACACCCCAGCCCCGGCAGCGCTGCGGCGTGCGAATCCCGATCAACGGGAGGCGATCCACGCGATCCGTCTGTTCTTGAACGAGCAGCTCCGCGCCCGCAACCTGAACGCGGTCGCAGAGGTGATCGAAGACCCGGCATACCTTACCGACGAGCCACCGCTCGACGGCTTCGAATTCGGCCTCGCGAGGATCCTCGACGGCATCGAGGCGTACATACGGCGATAGCCACTCACAGCGAGGGTCGCTGTCAGCGGCTACACAACCGGAACGCTGACAGCCATGACCAGCGCGAGGGCGGCACGCACGACACCGCCTATGCAGTGCTGAGCCATCCGCAGGTGATCCCGAGATCTCTGCCCCATCGCCATCCCAGAGACGACGGTGCACCTGGAAAGCATCGAGAACTACGATCCGCCAGCAGACTTCGGCCCACTCCCAAGACCGGCCTGAGCCGTCGGAGCTCAACGGAATCGGATCGATTGCCGATCTGGACTCGGGCATCACTTCCCCTGCGGCTGACGGCAGGCACCCGAATCGCAGCGGGTCCGACAAATTACAGGACCACGGCTCTTCTGGAGGGTGCTGAGAATATGACGACCGTGGCTTTCATCGGAAGCGGAGACGTCGGCAGTGCCCTCGCGCGGCTCGCCGTCGAGGCCGGGCACCAGGTCGTGCTCAGCAACTCGTGCGGTCCCGAAACTCTCGCCGCTGCGGCCGGTGACATCATCGTGGTCACGGTGCGGTCCCGGTGTGATGGGTCGGGAGACAACGAGTGCCCTGTTCGACGCTGATCTGCGTCCACGCGAACCGTTCGCCATGTGCGATATCAAGCATCCGGACGCGCCCGGCCTGCTGGTAACCGTCGACGGCGAACGTGAGTGGGTCTTGCTCACCGGCCTCGGCAGCGAGCCGGCTCCCCAACTCATCCGCACCGCGCCCGGCGACCCGCCCATCGAAGTGGAGATCCGCAGTGTGCTCAGGTTCCGGGGACGCGGCCAGGTGGCCGATCGGCTCTCCGTCGGGCGGGTCTTCCTGGTGGGCGACGCAGCACACGCAATCCCCACTGGGCGCGTTCGGGTTGAACGCCGGCATCGCCGACGCGCACAACCTGGCGTGGAAACTCGCGCACGTTGTACGCGGCGGGGCCGAGCCCGAACTGCTGGAGACTTATCACGCTGAACGCCATCCGGTGGCCCTCATGACGATGGAACAGGCGCACCTGCGGTTCAACGATCCGTCCCTGCACTAGGGAAAGGACAAGGCAGAGGCGCGCAAGAAAAGCAGGGGTGATCGACGCGCAAGTAGTGCGCATGGGCTACCGGTACGGCGGCGCGGAACTCTTCTCCACCGAGGACGTCGCCCTCGACCTCGAAGGGGCACCGGGATCCCGCCTTCCACACATGTGGGTGACCGACGGGGTCTCCACACTGGATCTCGTCGGATCGCAGTGGTGCGTATTCACGGCCGATCCCGGCGTGGAGGCCGACGTTCCGGTGCACCTCGTGGATGACTGGCCGTACGGGACGGTGCTGGTCCGACCCGACGGTTTCGTGAGCCGCTCGTACAGCTGATAGGGCCGCCTTCGGACAGGTGGTCGGTATGTCGCGGAGGCCCTTCTTCTCCTACGCGGTGTTCAGCACGCGGCCATCCCATCCCGCCAATTCGTCGGTAGAGTTCCTTGGGAAACCGTCGTCGGTCGGGCCCCCTTCCGGCGTGTTATCTGACAATCGACGGCAATGGGGGCTTGACTGTGTTCGACACGTACGACGAGAAGTGGGTCTTCCGGCATCCGGACGGCCGCGAGGTCCAGATCCTGCGCAGCGGTGTGGATCTGGAATGGGACGGCGACGAGGACCGCGCCTGCAGCGGGTTCCGCGCCGAGTCGACGGTGATCCCGGATCTCGAAGAACAGGGCTACGTGCTGCAGGTCCACGAGGGCGCACCCGACGACACCGCCGAACAGGCGGCCGCGATCGTCGCATCGATGGGCCTGCCGCCGGGCACCGACCCGGTGCAGCCATACGCCGCGGCGATCTGCGACACCCTCACCCAGGCCGGTGTGGGCGTCGAGGGCTACGTGCTGGGCGCGCCCGAGCTGCCCGCGCACCGCAGCCCAGCTCTGGGCGCAGTTCCACATCTGGCTCACCCACAGCCTGTACCGGGGCAGCACGCCGATGCTCGGCTGGCAGCCGCGACGGCACCGTCTCTGGCGCGGTACCGCGGCCGGTACAGGCGCGGGATCCGGCAGCTGCCTCCAGTTATCGGTTCCGTTGCCGAGCGCCAGCGTTGGTGTAGGTCACCGGCCAGCGCGTAACGCCCGGGGACTGCGGCCGGCCGGGCCCGTAGTCGATTGTGGCCGACGACTCGCCGGTGCGGGCCAAAGCGGAGGTGACATTGAGGCGGATCACCGCATCCAGGACGGCCGGGTCCATCGCCCGGGGAACGAAGACATCCATCTGGCCTGCGACCACGCGATCGCAGCGAGGACCGAGGGCCGTCCCTGCAACGGCAACTGACCTGGAGGCCTCCGCATGACTGAACCCGTGGACCAACTCCCGTTCACCCGTACCGGAGGGCTTTTCGAGATCGCTCAGCACTATTTCGAACTGCAGCACGCTGCATCGACCACCCGCGTCCAGACAGGCACTGGCCATCCCCATAGATGAGACCGATCGGTTTCAAAGTCCTTGTTTGGCCTGGTGAGGGCCGAGAAGGGACACTGAGGGACATGGCAGGAAGCGGCATTTCGCGTAGGACATCGTGCGGAAGCCGCGCGCGAGTTGACCGCCGCCGGTAAGGCTGGCGAAGAGCTAGCTGCGTCCGGATGTAACCGAACAAATCGGACGCTGGTTCGACCGCTCTATCGGCGACCAAGACGGTCAGCGCACTGCGCAGCGGACCCCGCTGTCCGTTCCGCGTGAATATTGCGGCCGATGAATTCACTGACCTGTGGTCTGGGGTGCGGGGAGGTTTCCGGACACGCTCAAGAAAACGAGCTTGGATACCGGCTACAGCCGACAGCCGCCATTACGCTGATTGCCACTGGCTT
>CBJNFW010000217.1:0-15115 GCA_966435935.1 uncultured Nocardia sp. | reverse complement strand
GCCCAAGCGCGCCGCGCTGGCCTCGGCCTGCGCAACCGCCTGACAGCTCGAATCACTTGCGAACGCAGACGAAGTCGGAGAGGTCTGCGACACGCGAAGTCTCCCTCGGCCCCAGCGGCAGAGGGAGACTTCGCAATTCGCACCGCAGTAGTCGCCGCGCGGTGTCACCCGCACCGCGGACGCACTGCCCGGCCGTCCACCGCGGGAGTCTGCCGCGCGGCCGGTTTCGTCGGTCCGATCAGACGTCGAATCAGCCCGCCTGCCGCGACCGACACACTCGGATTTATCCAATGCGAAGTTGTATAAATAAGGCATGGGATATGCGAGCGAGAGACGGCGCGCGGCGGGGCGCTGCCGGGACATCGCAGCGACGGAAGTCCGCCGATGAGTCCGCCGCGCGCCGATCCCGTCGTCCGAGCGGCCCGTACGCACGGCCGGCGCGCCGACGTACTGTCGGCGCTGCGCGCGGTCCGCGAACCGTTGAGCATCCTCGACCTGGCCGCTCGGCTGGGACTGCACGCCAACACCGTGCGCTTCCATCTCGACGCGCTGGTATCGGCCGGGCAGGCCGAGCGAGTACGGCCGGAACGCACCGGCCCGGGGCGGCCCGCACAGATGTTTCGCGCCCATCGCGGGATGGACCCGACCGGCCCGCGCAACTATCGACTGCTCGCGCAGATTCTGCTCGCCGACCTCGCGACCGCACCCGATCCGGCCGCACACGCGCTTCGGGCCGGGCGCGCCTGGGGCCGCGGACTCACGCCCCCGGATACCGGGGAATCCGCCGTCGATGCTCTGCTGGGCACGTTGGCCGAACTCGGCTTCGACCCACGGTCGGACCCGGCCGATCGGGAACGAATCCTGCTGTGGCACTGCCCATTTCTGGATCTGGTCGAAGAAGGTCCGGCACTGGTGTGCGCGGTGCACCTCGGCCTGATGCGCGGCGTGCTGGACGCCCGGCGCGCAACCGTCACCGTCGACCGGCTCGACGCGTTCGCCCGGCCCGATCTGTGCCTGGCACATCTGACCACCACCGGCGGGCAGCACCCCGCCGCCGAACAGACAGGACACACCCCATGAGTTCCGCCGAGGCCGTCATCACCGCCGTCCTTTTCGTCTGGCTGGGCATGGTCTTGGCGATCTCGTTCCTGGAAGCGCCGTTGAAATTCCGCGCACCGCAGGTGACGCTGCCGATCGGACTCGGCATCGGCCGCATGGTGTTTCGCGCGCTCAATACGATCGAGGTCGTCTTCGCCGTGGTCACGGTGGTGGCATCGCTGTTCGCGCCGTTCGGCGCCGTCTCGGTCACGGCGGTGATCGCCGTGGTGATGCTCGCGGGCCAACTCCTGTTCGTCCGTCCCGGCCTGAGCCGCCGCAGCGACGCCGTTCTGGCCGGTGCGGACGCTCCCCGCTCGAACGCCCACTACGCGTACGTCGCCCTGGAGGTGATCAAGGCGATCGCGCTGCTGGCCGGCGGAATCCTCGTGCTGACCGACGCCGTCGCCTGACGCGAAACCGGCCGGTTGCCCCGCAGTGCACCATGTTCCACCACACCAAGCCCGAGCCGCGCGGCCACCGGCGGACCATGTTCTCGGCATCTCGTCTTTCCAACAGCGCGCCGGCTTCTGCTGATAGCGGAAACACCGACGTCTGCTTCCGCACCAGCGCGCTGAACGGCAAGCTCTTCATCGCACTCATCACATCGGGATGTCGCAAGGACTGACTAGTCCAGTACTTATCAGGCGTATCGGAGGAAGTCGTGACCATCGCCATCGTCGGAGCCGGGCCGGGCGGCTTGCTGCTGGCCCGGATGCTGTACCTCAACGGCATCGAAGCTGTTGTGTACGAACGTGATTCCTCGCGCGGCGCGCGCGGCCAGGGCGGCATGCTCGACATCCACTCCGGACAGCCGGCGCTGCGCGAGGCCGGGCTGATCGACGGGTTCTACGCGATCGCTCGTGGCGAGGGCCAGGACATGCGCCTGCTCGAACCGGACGGCACCCTGCTGCTCCAGGAGGACACGCCGGACGACGCCCCGCTGCTGCGGCCCGAGGTCGACCGCGCCGATCTGCGCGATCTGCTACTGAATTCCATCCCCGAGGACATGGTGCGCTGGGGGCACGCGTTCGCCTTCGCGGAGCGAACATCGGACCCGGGAGCCGGCGGCCGGCTGCATTTCGCCGACGGCAGCAGTGCCGCGTACGACCTGCTTGTCGGCGCGGACGGCGCACAGTCCCGGGTCCGCGCGCTGCTCACCGACGCGCGCCCGGTGCATATCGGCCAGAACGTCGTCGAGATCGGCATTCCCGACATCGACCGCACGCACCCGGACCTCGCGGCGATGGTCGGGCGCGGCAACTACTGGGTGCTTGGCGACGGGATTTCGCTTGCGGCGCAACGCAATGGCGACGGTCGCGTGCGCATCGGCATCAGCTTCTACCACACTGCCGAGGACTGGTTCGCGACCAGCGGAATCCCATTCGGCGATCCGGTCGCCGCCCGGGCGCGCCTGATCGAGCTGCTCCCCGGCTGGCACCCACGGTTCACCGCGCTGATCGCGGCCTGCGACGACATGATCACGCCGCGGTCGATGACCACCCTCCCCATCAGCCTGACCTGGCCGACCACCCCGGACGTGACGCTGGTCGGCGACGCCGCGCACCTGATGCCGGCGGTAGGCGAGGGCGCCAACATGGCACTGCTCGACGGCGCTGTGCTCGGCCGCGCACTGGCCGTGCACCCGGACGATTTCCCCACCGCCGTAGCGGAATACGAACGCGAGATGTTCGACCGGACCAGCGCGGTGGCGGAACGATCCGCACGCTTGCAGGAAATGTTGATGGCACCCGATGCCAGTCGCAGAGTGCTCGCCTTCTTCCAACCGGACTGAAAGCCAACCGAATACGTCCGGGAATGCGAACTGGTGCTGGCCGTCGCGATCGGCGCGGGGCTGTTGGCCCGCAACGCATTCGCCAAGGAGATTCCGGGAAACGCCGTCGCGGTTCCCGGGGCGTCGTCGGTGGCGCATGTACTGGCCGACGGCGCGGTCCGGATCGGCGATCCGCACGCGAGGGTGACGGTCCGGGTCGTCATGGATCTGCAGTGCCCGTATTGCAAGATGTTCGAGGCGAACAACGGGTCGGTGCTCGAGAACGCGGTGCGCGATCACACCGCCGCGGTCGAGTACAGCGTCATCACCTTCCTCGACCGGGCGAGCACCACGCAGTACTCCTCCCGCGCCGGAAACGCCTCGTTCTGCGTCGCGAATTCCGGCTTGGACCACTACCAGTCATGGCTGGCCGCGATGTTCGCGCAGCAGCCCGAAGAAGGCAGCGACGGCCTCGCCGACGATCGGCTGATCGACATCGCCGAAACGGCCGGTTATACGGAAAACGCTGTGGCCCAATGCATCACCAACCGCAGCTACGACAGGTACCTGCGCGCGAAGACCAAGGCGGTACTGGCCGGCGGGGTGGACTCCACCCCCACCGTCACCGTCAACGGCAAACAGGTCACCGCGAGCAGCGCCCTGATGTCCCCGGGCGGCCTGGCCCCGATCATCGCGGCGGGCTGAGCAGCCCCTGATCGTGCAGGCTGCGGCAGGTGGCGACGAGCGCCTCCGCCGGGGTTGCCGGGTCCCAGCCGAGCAGGCGGCGGGCCTTGTCGTTGGTCGCGTTCTTGTATTTGCCGAGTTCGGGTAGCAACTGCCGCGCGGCGGGGTCGAACAGCGCCACCGCTCGCACGAGCCAGTTCGGGATCGCTCTCGTGGGCACCTTGCGGGCCAGGTCACCGCAGCCGTCCCGGAGAGTTCGGGCGATCTCCCGGCTGGTCATGAAGTCGCCGCTGGTAGCCAGGAAACGCTCGCCCGCGGCGGCCGGGGAGGTCATGGCCCGCACATGTAGGTCTGCCACATCGCGTACGTCGACGATGCCGAAGCGGACGTCGGGGCAGCCGGGAAGCGCACCGTCGAGCATGCGCTTGATCAACTGGATCGAGGTGGAGTAGTCGGCACTCAGCACCGGGCCCATGATGCCGACCGGGTTGACCACGGCCAGTTCCAGTCCGCCGGCTTCGCGCGCGATGAAGTCCCAGGCCGCCCGTTCGGCAAGGGTCTTGGATCGCTGATACGGCTGCACACCCGGCGCGTCGGGGTCGGTCCAGTCCGCTTCGGTGAACGCGGTGCTCCGCTCCGCATGGCCGTAACCGATCGCGGCGAACGAAGAGGTGAGCACCACCCGTCGGACACCCGCGTCGCGGGCGGCTCGCAGCACGCGCAGTGCTCCGTCGCGGGCCGGCACGATCAGCTCGTTCTCGTCCTTCGGCACCGTGGCCGGAAAGGGCGAGGCGACGTGCAGGACGTAATCGCAGCCTTCGACCGCCTCGGCCCAGCCCGGATCGGTGGTCAAGTCGGCGACGGACACCGCCAGGCGACCACCCGGCTCACCCGCGCCGCCCGCGCGCACCATTGCCCGCACATCCTCCGCACGCGCCGGACTCCGGACAGTGGTGCGCGTTTCGTACCCGGCCGCCAGCAGTCGAACCAGGCAGTGAGCGCCGAGAAACCCGCTCCCACCGGTCACCAGAACACGCGCCATCTCGGGACTCCTTCACTGTGATCGCCACTCGCAACGAGAACTTCGAGCGACATTGACGTCTATTATTGAGACATAAATGTATCACCAGTACACAGCACTGTACAGACAGCGATGTCCAGATCTGCGACACGGCCACCTACGATGAGATGATGACCGCCCCTTCCCCGGGCAGCGGATCCCCGCGTTTCGACCGCACATCCGCCGCGATCCTGGACGCCGCCGCCCGCGTGTTCTCCGAGGAGGGTTCGAGCGCCGGACTCTCCGCCGTGGCGTCGGCCGCAGGTATCAGCCGTGCCACGCTCTACCGGTACTACGCGAACCGGGACGCCCTGCTCGACGCCCTCGTCGCCGACGCGGCCGCCGATCTCGGCCGCCGCCTCGATGACGCCGGTCTCGCCCGCGCCGGTGTCGTCGAGGCGCTCGAGCGCATCCTGCGTGCGGTGGTCGCGGTCGGTGATCGCTACGCCGTCCTGCTCAGCGACCACGAGCGGGTCAGAACGGTGCTGCCCACCCTCGCCGCCCCGGTCCACGAGGTGCTCGGTCGCGGCATCCAGGAGGGTGTGCTGCGCGGCGACCTTTCGATCGAAATCCTCGACGAATTCCTCAGCGGCGCGGCGCTCAGCGCGGTCAAACTGACCCGGCAGGGCCGCCTCGGCCTGGAAGAAGCCAGCGCCGCCGCTGCCGGCCTCTTCCTCGACGGCAGCCGCGCGGGCGCCCCACGCCGTCGGTGAACATTCGCGCAGCACGACGCGAGCCCGCCGACCGGTAACGCCCCGGCGGCTCGCGACACCCCGCCTGCCATGCACCTCCTCCGATCCGGGCATCGAGAAGCCTTGTCGCAGTGCATGTTCGAACGGCGAGGATGCCCGCTACCCAACCGCGGCGTCGAGCAGATAGGCGGCGGAGCCCAGAGCGAGAAGCAGGTAGAGACCGGGGAAGGCGATGTTGTGGAAAACGCGGGCTCTGATGTGGGCGGCGATCGCACCGACGAAGAACAGCGTCAGGCCGATGCCCGCCGCCACACCGAGCCAGGGCAGTGCGAGCAGTCCGACGACGAGGCCCGCGGCCCCGGCCAGTTTCAATGTCGCGAGGTAGGGCACGGCGCGCGCGGGAACGTGCACCTCGGCCGAATTCCGCAGCACGAAACCGGCCCGGCCGTAATCGGCGAGCGCGATTGCCGCATTCGCCACGATGCACACGAGCGTGACGACGAACAGGGCGGTCATGCCTCACACCAGCTCTCGGCGTGAAACATGACCGTCCGCGAGAATTGCACGAAACAGGTCCGGGACGGGACCTCGGATACGCTCATCGACAGGTCGCTTCCTTCAGTAGTGGTGAACTTCGGAACAGAGATTCGGTGGTCTCGTTCATCCCGACGTCTCACAGCTCGGAAAGGTGACACCCGGTGGTATCCGATGTGGAATTCGAAGCGGCCCGACCGCGATTGACCGCGGTGGCCTTCCGGTTGCTCGGGTCGGTGCACGACGCCGAGGACGCCGTGCAGACCACCTGGATCAGGGCATCGACCGGCGACGCGACCGAGGTCCGCAACCCGGCGGCGTGGTTGACCACGGTGCTCACCCACGTCTGCCTCGACCAGCTGCGCACCCGACACCGTCGTCGCGAGGAGCCGCTGCTCGCGGACATGCTCCCCGCCGAGGCGCTCGCGGCGGACGAGGACTATCTGCGACGCGAGAACGTTTCCCGGGCCCTGATGGTGATCCTGGCTCGCCTGACCCCACCGCAACGCGTCGCCTACGTCCTGCACGACCTGTTCGACATCCCGTTCCAGGAGGTGGCGCGCACTCTCGCCACCAGCGCCGACAACGCGAAGAAGCACGCCAGCCGGGCGCGCCGCCGGATCGAAGGGGCTGATCCGGCCCTCGCGACCACCGTCGAGAAGAACGCGGTCGTCGACGCATTCCTCGACGCGGCCGCCGGTGGCGACATCGACCGCATGCTCGCGCTGATGACCGAGGACTGTGTGCGCACCGCCGACCCGGCCCTCGTACCGCCGGGCACGCCGGCCGTCGTCACCGGCGCCCGCGCGGTCGCCGAGGAGACGAGACTGTTCGCCGACCGGATCCGGGCCGCCACCGCGATGCTGGTCGCCGGACGCTCGACCCACGTCATCGCACCCGGCGGCCACCTGCTCGCGGTTGTCGACGTCATCACCCGGGACGGTCGCGTCAGCCGGATCGAGATCGGTCGTGCGCGCCCGCACACGGTGGCCTCATGAGCCGCAGTTGCGCGGCTCGTCTCGCGAGCCACCAGCCCGCAACCCGACGGGGGACTTCCGGATCGTCGGGTCCAGTATTCTCGATCCGGATACTGTCTGCGCTCCGGCTCCGCACGGCGCCACCGAAACGGTTGTCCCCGAACAGATTCCATTATTCGCCAGTCCGCGATGCGGCACCGCTTCGGACCGGCGGCGCCCACCTCGGGTCGCGGCACCGCACCGGCCGACCGGCCGGACCACCGGTAATGTCGAATCGCCGACCCGGCGTCCGTGAACTCGAACCACAGCCGCTATCCGGAGGGACGCAATGACGACCGACCCCGCCCTCGAACTGGAGACGGTGACGCGCACGGAGGATGTGCGCGCCGCCGGAGCGATTTTCCGGACCGCGATGGTCGGTCTGCCACCGCTGCCGCGGGACGCGGACGGATTGGTCGAACCCGGCCGCACGCTGGGCGCCCGGCTCGACGGCCGGTTGGTCGGCGCCGCCGACTCCTACACCAGTTGGCTGGTGGCGCCGGGCGGGCAGCGGCTGCCGCACGCCGCGGTCACCCACGTCGGCGTCCTGCCGACGCACACGCGCCGCGGTGTGGTGAGCGCGTTGCTGCGACGGCAACTGTCCGATATCGCCGACCGCGGGGAGATCGTCGCTACGCTGCGCGCCACCCAGGGCGGCATCTACGAACGTTTCGGCTACGGGGTCGCGAGTTCGTACGCCGGTGTGGAGTTGGACAACCGGCGCGCTCGCCTGCGCGATACCGTGCCGCAGGCGGGGCCGGTGCACTACCCCGCCCCCGGCGAACGCTGGGAGAAACTGGCGAAAATCTATGCGCTGGGCCGAGTTTCGTGGATCGGCGCGATCGACCGGCCGTCGTACTGGTGGCGGCTGCAGGAATTGGCCGCGGGCGATGCGGGCTGGACCGTGGTGCACGGCGAGCCGGGCGAGGAAGACGGTTTCCTGCGCTACCGCGCGGCCGACTCCGCGGCCTGGCCGCGAAACCCGCAGCGCACCATCGTGGTCGACGACTGGGTGGCCACCACCTCCGCCGCCTACGTCGGTCTGCTGCGGCACCTGCTGTCGCTGGACATCGTCGACCGGATCGTATTCCCCTTCACGCCGCTGGACGCCCCGCTGCGACACCTGTTCACCAACGAGCGGGTGGTCGAGGTGACCGGCATCCACGACGAGACCTGGCTGCGTCTGGTGGACGTGCAGACCGCCCTGTCCCGGCGCGGATACCGCGACGCGGCCCCGGTGGTGCTGGCGGTCACCGATCCGCTGCTGCCGGCCAACACCGGCAGCTACCGCATCCACGCCGAGGGAGCCGCCCGCGTCGACGCCCCGGCCGACCTCACCACCGACGTCTCCGCCCTGTCCGCCGCATACCTCGGGGGCACCAGCTGGCGCGCTCTGTCCCTTGCCGGTCGGGTGACCGAAATGCGAAGCGGCGCATCGGAAGACGCGGACAACCTGTTCGGCACGAAGCAGGCCCCGTTCGCGGGCACATATTTCTGAACCGCTGGATATCGGCACATGTAGGGCACCACCTCGAATCCCGTCGATCGAAGGAGAATCTCGTGAAGATCTCGGTTATCGGCACCGGACTCATCGGCTCCCAGGTGGTCAGCGATCTGACCGCGGCCGGGCACGAAGCGACCGGACACTCCCGCTCCACCGGCGTCGACCTGCTCACCGGCGATGGCCTCGACGACGCGCTGCGCGGGGCGGAGGTCGCGGTGAACCTGACCAACTCGCCCACCTTCGACGAGGAGTCCCTGGACTTCTTCCGCACCTCGGTGACGAACCTGCTGACCGCCGCGCAGGCGGCGGGTATCGCGCATCTGGTGACGCTGTCGATCGTCGGCGTCGACCAGGTCCCCGATATGGCCTACTACCGGGCCAAGACGCTTCAGGAGAAGCTCGTCGAGGCCGGACCGGTCCCGTACTCGATCGTGCGTGCCACCCAGTTCATGGAGTTCATCGCGCCGACGATGGAATGGACCACCAACGGCGATGTCGTGCGCCTGCCCGCAACCCCGATACAACCCATCAGCTCCGCCGACGTCGCCGCCGCGATCGCACAGGTCGCCGTCGGCGAACCGCTGCGCGGTATCCGCAACATCGCCGGGCCGGACGTCTTCACCCTCGACGAATTGGGCCGCATCACCCTGGAAGCCACGAACGACCCCCGGCACATCGTCACCGACCCGACCGCCGGCCTGTTCGCCGTGGTCCAGGGCGATGTTCTCACCGCACCGGCAGGCGCGCGCCTGTCCGGCACCCATTACCGCAACTGGTTGCGGTCGCACTGACCCGGCTCGGCCGGCTGCTCTCGGCAGCCGGCGAACCCGGCGAGGCCTTCACGCTCCCCGCCAGCGCGGCGGTCGCTTCTCGGCGAAGGCGCGGGCGCCTTCCCGGGCGTCGGCCGAGGCGAACACCGGACCCGTGATCGCCCGCTGCCGTTCGAACATCGTGTCCGGCGGCCACTGCGCGCTCTGCTGAATGATCTGTTTGGAGGCCCGCACGGCGAGCGGGGCGTTCGCCGAGATCGAGCGGGCCAGCTCGAGGGCGGTGTCGAGGGCATGCCCTTCCTCGGCGAGCCGATTGACCAGGCCGAGTTCGAAAGCTCGCTCGGCGCCGATCAACTCGCCGGTCAGCGCCAGTTCCATCGCCACGGCCTGCGGGATCCGCCGCGGCAGCCGCATCAGCCCGCCGGCCGCGGCCACCAGCCCGCGCTTGACCTCGGGAATGCCGAAACTCGCTGTGCGCGAGGCCACTACGAGATCCGCGGCGAGAACCGCCTCGCAGCCGCCCGCCAGTGCGTACCCCTCCACGGCGGCGATCAGCGGTTTCCCCGGCGGGGCCTCCACCAAGCCGAGGAATCCGCGTCCCGGTATCACCGGCGATTCGCCGCGCACGAACGCCTTCAGATCCATTCCGGCACAGAATGTTCCGCCCGCACCGGTGAGCACGCCGACCGTGAGATCCGCGCGGGCGTCGAGTTCGGTCAACGCCGCGGAGACCGCCTCGGCCACAGCTCGATTCACCGCATTGCGCGCCGACGGGCGGTTGAGCGTGACGACGAGGATGTCGTCGTGGACGTCCACCAGCACCTCATCGCTGACAGCACTACCTTCTTTCATGGCCGAGACCTCCGGGGAACGCTTCTATCGCTTGTCATTCGAAGACTGAAATGAGATGGCATCCTGTTGCCGCACAGGCAGGCCGGATCAGCGTGCGGTGAGGCCGCCGTCCGCGGCGACGACCGAACCGGTCATGTACGACGATTCCTCGGACAGCAGGAAGGCGATCACGGCCGCCATCTCCTGCGGGTCGGCGCGACGGGCCAGCGGCGTCGAGGCGACCGCATTGCTCGTCACGCCCTCCACCTCGCGGGCACGGCGGGCGAGCGGGGTGTCGACCACTCCGGGGCACAGGCAGTTCGCCCGCACACCGCGATCGGCGTATCCCACCGCGATCGAACGCGTCAGCCCGAGTACCCCGCTCTTCGACGCGTCGTAGCTGGGGGTATTGGTGTTCGCGGACACCAGCGAGGCGACCGAACCGATGGTCACCACGCTCGATGTCCCCGCATCCAGCAGATACGGCAGTGCGGCCCGGATCGCGAGGAACGTGCCGTTGAGATTGACCGCGATCACCGAAAACCAGTCGTCCAAGGTCATTTCGTGCGGCAGCCCCGAACGGGCGATGCCCGCGCAGGTCAGCACGCCGTCCAATCCGCCGAGTTCTCTCGCTGCCGCCGTCACCGCCCCGTCGAGGGATTGTTCCTGGGTGACATCGCATTCGAACGACGTCGCGTCACCCAGTTCGGAGGCCAGCTGCCGCGCCGCATCGATGTCGGTGTCCAGAATCGCGACCGCGGCTCCTTCGGCGGACAGTCGTCGCGCCGCCGCGGCGCCGATCCCACCCGCTCCGCCAGTGATCAGGATTCGCCTGTCGCTCAATCGCTTTGCGTGGTCCAATTTCATCTCCGATCAGCCGATCCGGCGGCCGCAGTCCACCGGCAGGGATACCCCGGTCACGAATCGCGCCTCCTCGGATGCCAGGTAGAGCACGGCGTTGCTGATATCCACCGCTTCGACCCAGCCCTGCCCGAGAACGTCTCCCGTGCGGGCACGTTCGCGCAGATCGTCGGGTGTCGGGTTCTCCAGGTCGGGGCAGAAGACCCGCAGCGTGGAATCGCTGAACAGCATGGCGGTGGCGACATTGCCGGGATGCACCGCGTTGACGCGGATTCCGTGCTTCCCCAGTTCCGCCGACAAGGTTTTCATCAGCCCGACCACGCCGCTCTTGGATGCGTTGTAGTGCGCGACGTTCGCCGCGCCCACGAATGTCACCACCGAACTGGTCAGAATCACCGAACCACCCCGGCCAGCCGAGATCATATGCGGCACAGCTGCTTTCACCGTCCGCCAAACTCCGGTCAGGTTGATGTCGAGCATGTCCTGCCATTCGGCCTCGGACAGGTCGAACGTCGGGCTGCAGCCGCAGACACCCGCGTTGGCGCTCACGATATCGATACCGCCCAGGGTTTCGACCGCCTCGGCGGCCACCCGGTCGAGACCGGCCTGGTCGCGCACGTCGACCTGGCGGACCAGCACCCGGCGGCCCAGATCGCTTACCAGTTCCTCGGTTTCGCGCAGATCCGCCACCGTTGCCATCGGGTATTCCAGCGAGGGCACGTCCGAACAGGAGTCGACCGCGACGATATCCGCGCCCTCTTGCGCCAGGCGCAACGCGTGCGCTCTGCCCTGCCCCCGCGCCGCGCCGGTGATGAGCGCGACCTTCCCGGCAACCCGTCCCATCCGTACAACCTCCATGTGCTCAGTCCAAACTCAACAGCCGCGCCGGGACCGTGCCGGCCATCAGCCGCAGATCGCGCTCGTCGACGCCTTCGTCCCACAGGGCATTCACGTACCCCTGCAAACCCGCCGCCGGATGCGGCAGAGTGTCGGTCCAGCCGTAATCGGTGGACACGATCGCCCGTTCCGGGCCGATCCGGCCGATCGCGGCGACGACCTGGCCGAATGTCGACGGCTTTCCCATACAGGTGTGCGCGGCGAACTCGATGACCGCGCCCAGATCGGCCAGCTCCACGACCTGATCGACGGACAACCCCGGCCCCGCGCTCGCGTGCATCGCGTGCGTGACGACCAGCTTCCCGCGCCCGCAGAACGCACGGGCCACCGCGTAGTGCTCGTCGGTGGTGATGTGCCCGGTGGCCAGCACCGCACCGCTCGCGGCGACCAGATCCATGATCTCGCGCACCTCGGGGATCAGTCCGCCGTCCGAACGCAGCACCGGAATCCCCTGCCGCACACCGAATGCCGCCTCGACCGCCCGCGGACTGTTCGACGCCGAGGACAACGTCGGCAGCCAGATCACCCGAGCGCCCGCGCGCAGCGCGGTCTCCACCGCCCGCGGGTTGAGCCCGCCGACCGGGTGGTCACAGCACATCCCGGCGATCGAAAGGACTTGCGGCACGGCCTTGTTCGCCAGATCGGCGACCGCGGTCGAAGGAAACTCGTGCGCCTTCAACACGATCGCACGCATCCCACCGGCCGCGGCCTCCCGGGCGGCCTGGATCGGGTCCACCGCGTGTGGGTGTTTCGCGAGCTTCTCGACCAGCGGCTCCGGGCCGAAATGGCAGTGCATATCGATGGCGCCGTCGAAAAGTATCGGGGCCCGGCCGGATTCGCGCGTCATTCGGCGGTGACACCGCCGTCGGCGAGGATCGCCTGGCCCGTGACGTACGAGGCGTCCGTGGACGCGAGGAATGCGACCACCGCGGCGATCTCCTCGGGCTCGCCGTACCGGCCCAGCGGGACGTTCAGGGGCTTGGAGGGTTTGCGCACCGCGCCGACGGTCGGGACGATCGCGGCGGTATTGCTGCTCAGGTTCGTCTTGACCGCGCCCGGGCACACGCTGTTGACCCGAATTCCGTGCGGCGCATACTCGATCGCGAGGGTCCGGGTGAGCATCTTGACTCCGCCCTTGGACGCCCGGTACGGCGCGAGGCCGCCCTGTGTCGCGATGAAGGAGGACGTCGACCCGCAGGTGACGATCGAACCGCCACCGCGCCGCAGCAGCGACGGCAGCGCGGCCTGGATGGTGAAGAACGTGCCGCTCAGGTTGATGTCGAGCACGTCGCGCCAATCCTGTTCGGACAGTTCATGACTGTCGATCCGCGCGCCCGAGACCCCGGCTCCGGTGAACACCACGCCGACCTCGCCGAACTGCGCGACGACCTCGGCCACGATCGCCTGCATCCGCACCCGGTCGCGCACATCGGCCTCGAAGGCGGCCGCTCGCCCACCGGCCCGCCGGATATCCTCGGCCGTCTCCTCCGCGGCGTCGGAGTGCAGATCGACGACGGCCACGGCCGCCCCTTCCGCAGCCAGCCGACGCGCCGACGCGGCCCCGATTCCCGAACCTCCGCCGGTCACCAGCGCGATGGTGTCCTCGAGCCTGCGCATGGCCGGCCTCCTGTCATCGTTCGATTTCATCCGAATCATGCACATCATTAGCTTGAATGTCAATCGTTGACGTAGATCACATTCATGCTAATAATTCGCAGTGAAATCAGGACTCGACGAGGAGATGCCATGACCGAGGTGGCCGACAATTCCGCCGGTGTACGCGATCTCGGCGGATGTCCGGTGTTCCACACCGACTACCGCGTGGAACGCCCCGCGCTGGAAACGCACCGGTTGCTCAACGCCGACCGGGAAGCCGCACGATTCGCCTGGAACGATTCGACCGAGGAGGGTTTCTGGGTCCTCAACCGATTCGACGACGTGCGCGAAGCGCTGCAACGGGACGCCGACTTCACCAACGACCAGGTCAGCTCCCTGCACCGGTCGCCACCGGGAATTCTGTTGCCGGAGAACCTGAATCAGCCCCAGCACGCCGAAATGCGGCGGATCCTCAACCCGTTCTTCGCGCCGAAGCTGGTCCGGCGCATCGCGGATCTGGCGCAGGAGCGCGCCGTCGCACTGGTCGAACACATCGCGCCGCGCAAGTCCGAGGATATGGCGACCGGCTTCGGCATGACCTATCCGACCGAACTGTTCCTGGCACTGCTCGGCCTGCCCGTCGAGGACGGCCCGAAGTTCCAGCCCTGGGTGGAGGGCCAGTTCACCGGATTCTTCGACAAGTCCCCCGAGGTACAGCAGATCGCCGCGCGGACCCGCCGCGAACTCGACGCGTACTTCGCCGCGGCGATCGCCGACCGCCGGGCGAATCCGGGCGACCCCACGACCGATCTGGTGACCCGGCTGGTCACTGCGGAGTACCAGGGCGCCCCGATCCCCGACGAGATGATCCTGACCATCTGCATGACGATCATGGCGGCCGGACTCGACACCACCCGCAGCGCCCTGGGCTACACGTTCCTGCACATGGCCACCCATCCGCAGGACCGGCAGCGGCTGCTCGACGAGCCCGAGTTGTGGCCGAACGCGATCGAGGAGATCATCCGGCTCTACGGCCTGATCATCCAGGACGGCCGGGAAGCCGCACACGACATGGATTTCCACGGTCTGCCGATCCGCAAGGGCGATCTGGTGTGGCTGGGCCTGGCGGCGGCCAACCAGGACCCGCGGGTGTTCGAGGACCCGCACGTCTTCGACCCGCACCGGCCGAACCTGCAGCAGCACTTGGGTTTCGGCGCCGGCTACCACCGCTGTCTCGGAATGCATCTGGCCCGTGCGGAACTGGTCGTCGCGCTGACCGAGTGGCACCGGCGAATCCCGCACTACCGGATCGCCGAGGGCGCGGAACTGCGCGAGCGCGGCAGCCAACTGCGGTTGCAGCAGGTCCCGCTGGTCTGGGACTGACCGCGGCACAGTCGGATTCACGTCGGAACACCGACCTGCGGCCCGGCATCCTTTCACGAGGATGCCGGGCCGTCGGTCGTTCCGGGGCACTGCGGGAGTTACGAATTGCGTACCGCGATGGCCGATTCGGGGCACGCGTGCGCCGCCGACTCGGCCTCGGCGGTCAATTCCTCCGGGACTTCCCAGGTGCGGCCGCGCTCGGCCACGAATCCCTCGTCGTCGTCGGTCAGCAGCCGTTCGGCCATCGCATAGCAGCGGCCGTGGCCCATACACCGGGCCTTGTCGATCGAAATGAACATCGTCGTCCTCTCCAGCGGTCACGTTGTCGCGGGGTGGTTCGTTCCGGCTCCGATCGGCCACGCGGAGGAGGGAGGGGCCCACAGGCGGGGGGATAGAGGGGACTGCCCAGGAGTAGCCG
>CBJNFW010000216.1:0-15145 GCA_966435935.1 uncultured Nocardia sp. | reverse complement strand
GAACCACATAAACCACGACACGCCGCTACTCGGAAAGGCTCACTGCCGGGCAGCGGAGGCATCAGCCATCACACCTTTCGCGTCAACGCCTGGATACTTACCTAGACCCGAATTCCATAGCTACAATAGCTATTATTTCACTGGAAGGAAGATATCGATGGATCGCAATCCTGGCTCTGGCAGCTACGCGCCAACAGCTCCCGCGCAGCCCGAACTGCTCTACGACCGCGACGTGCGGACTCGCGTCTTCCATGGTGGAGCGGACCGGATCCGGGCCATCGCCACCCTGAAGGACGACACCCTGGGACCACACGGCTTCGCAACCGGTACCGTCGTGGCACTCTCGTCCGCAGCCAGGCATACCTATGAACACCCTAAGACCCTCGAGCTGACTCCGGCTGAGCGGTTCGGCAACATTGCCGAGCAGGCACCTCAGGTCGTTAACTCCTGCGCGATCTGGCACGAGGACGGTGACCTGGTCCGGCAGCTGAGGCAGAACAATTCATGACCACCGAGCGAGTGCGCGCCGCTGCCACCTACCCAGTGACGCTCGGGGCGATTGTCCGATACGCCGGTGCCAGTGGCGACTTCACACCGATCCATTACGACACCGACGAGCTGGCACGCGCGGGATACAGCCGGTTCTTCGCGATGGGCATGCTGGTCGCCGGCCACCTCGGCAGCCTCGTTGCCCAAACCTTCGGCGACGAGGCAATCCGCGAGTTCTCGGTCCGCTTCCGCGAGCGCTCATGGGTTGGGACCGAAGTCACCGTACTGCTACTGGAAACCGACCGGGCTGACCACTTCGAGCTCAAGGCACATACTTCGGACGGCACCACGATCGCCACCGGTTCGGCCATCATCGAAGTAGCAGCGTAGGGCAGGCTTCGAAGTGGTGAGAGACAAGCGGATAACCCCACCTCATTGGCGTCGGAGCCATCGAATGATCATTGCACTGTGACCGGTAGCCGCTTTGCCGGCCAACGAGCACTTCGGTCGGTTCAGCTGAATCCTGGTCAATCGACCACCATTTATCCCAGACCTCACCGATAAAGCCAACACACCCAACGACTTCGAGCAAGGGCGGGGCACCGCATCGCGGTGCCCCACCCTTTCTGGAAGCGGACTCCGGCCGGCTCAGCCTTCACCGAGCACGACGAGTACCCGCTCGACGGCGACAGCAATCTCACCATTAGGACGCTGCAGATCAACCCGCAAGGTCACCAAGCGCAATGGTCCGCTGCCGCCCGTCCGCCGTTCATCGCCGACCACGCGGATCTCGCCGGTCAAGTGGTCTCCCACTCGCAATGGACCTGTCGGATAAGTGATTCGTTCCTGGCCGTGCAACACGCGTGCGAGGTCGATTCCCGGGTCGGACAGGACTGCCGCGTATGGACGACTGAAGTGTTCGAGTACGACCGGGAACGTCGGTGGCGCGACCGTGACATCCGGCGCAGGAGGCAAGCCGGTCGCGTCCCGGAACTCGGCAATCTTCCCGGCCTCTACGGTGAGCCGGACGGTGTATTCGTCAGTCGATCCCATCGAGCACCGCGGCGAACTCGGGCCGTCGCTTCTCCTGGAAGGCCGCGAGCCCTTCGCGCGCATCCTCGGCGACGATTAGGTGCGCGGCGGCCTCGATCTCCAGCTCGATCCCCTGAGACGAGAGCCTCGGCGCGCTCAGCCGCTTCATCAGCGCCAGGCCAGGTTGGCTGCGCAGGGCCATTTTCTCCCCCATCGCCCAGCAGTCGCCCTCGAATGTCTCGTCGTCGAAGACCTGTTGCACGAGCCCAATGTCATGCGCTCGGCCGGCCAACAAGATCGCACCGGTGAACATCAGCCATCGCGCGAACCGTGATCCCACCGCGTTGGGAAGCCGTGGACTACCCCCGCCGTCGGGGACCAGCCCGTGGTTGGCGTGCACATCACCGATTCTCGCGGAGCGGCTGGCGACGATGTGGTCGCAATCCAGGGCGAGTTCCAGGCCTCCGGCGAGCGTGATGCCATTGAGCAGCGCGACCACCGGCTTGGCACAGGCCCCCAGAGCGTCGAAGGTATGGCGCCAGAGCAGCAGCAAGGCCCGGAAATCAGCGGACGACTGGGTGATCGACCGCGCCTCGATCAGGTCTGCTCCGGCACAGAACGCAGGACCGGCACCGGTGATGTGGATGACCCGGACCGTCGGGTCGGTGGCCGCCGTCGCGATCTCGGCGCCGAGCGCCGAAACGAGGCCCTTGCTCAAAGAGTTCATCTGGTCCGGACGATTGAGCGTGAGCAGGAGTACCCCGCCGCGTTGTTCACGTAGGACGATATCGGCCACTGCGCCTCCTCTAATCTATGACTACTATATCTAACAGTATTTGTGTTATCGCGGTCAACGACATGGCCAAGGATCACCCTGAGCCTGTCGCAGGCCACGATCCTGCTCTCGAACATCCCCGACGCGAGTTGATGAGCCTCGCCGGACTGCTCGCCGGACCGATGGACAAGCTGGGGCTACGCGCGGATATGGCCCGCCGAGACCGGTGGGCTCGAAACGGGCGCACTCGGTGGCGCCATCGCAGCCACGACAAGCCTGGAGGTTGGCGGACTGTGCCGGTCGACAGCGCACGCAGGCGCTGCCGAGGATGACGGCGTTCGAGAAGCCGGCCACCACCACTCGCGAAACGGTCGCCTTGCTTCGCAAGGCATTGGCGGGCGGGGCGAGTGAGGAGGCGGTCGCGACGATAAAGCTCTGAAATGGCAGGAGCTCAGGGCTGCGTCTTCATAGCAATCCGATCGCGAGCGAGCCGAGCCGTAGCGCTTGACCGATAGCGCTTGGAGCGCCGCTCGTCCGGCATCCGAACAGCCCCAGGCCGCTCGAGTGTCAGCGCGGCCCCGGGCAGTGGCTCATCGAGGACCAGCACGGTCATGAGCGTCCCCGGGTGCCGTAAGGTATGAAGCCCGGGCCGAACAACTCGCGGGCGATGATGATCTTCTGCACTTGCGCGGTGCCGTCAGCGATCTCGACCGCCATCACGTCACGTAGCCGCTGCTCGTGCGGGTACTCCGACGAATACCCGTAGTGTCCGAACTGCAGGATACAGTCGTGGATTGCCCGGGTCGCGAACAGCGGACCGGTCCACTTCGACATCGCGGCATCGGCGGTGTGCGGGAGCCCGTGAGTTCGCTTCCACAACGCGCGGTAGCAGGTGGTCCGCGCCATGTCCAAGTACGTCGCGTGTTCGGCCAGCGGGAAGGAGATCCCCTCGAATCGGGAAAGCGTGCTGCCGAACGCTTCCCGGCTGCGAACGTGCTCGACCGTCTCGTCCAGGGTCGCCTGAGCACAACCGATCGCCGTCAACGCCAGCAGCGGCCGGGTGAAGTCGAAGTTCCGCATCACGACACGGAACCCATCGCCCTCAGCACCGATCAGCGCCTCCTCGGGCACTTGGACATCGCTCATGGCGATCGACCCGCGCCCGACCGGGAGCCAGCCGGGGTCCGCGATCACGCTCATCTGCACACCCGGCGCATCCATGCGGACCAGGAAGGTCGACACGCCAGCCTCGGTGCGGGCAAAGATCACTGCGGCCTCGGCGTGGGGGATCGCCGTGATCGAAGTCTTCTCACCGTTGAGCACCCAACCGGTCTCTGTGCGGGTGGCCGTGGTCCGCATCGCCGCCGCGTCGGACCCCGATCCCGGCTCGGTCAGCCCGAGCGCCACCATCGTCTCCCCCGCCACCAGCCGCGGAATCCACTCCTCTTGCATGGCGCGCGGTGCGTGCCCACACAGGATCGAGGTGATGATCAGAGGCGGAAGCATGCAGTTGGAGATATTGAAGTCGCCGTATGCCAGCTGCTCCATGACAATGCCGCAGGACTCGAAGTCCGGCTCCTCCTCGCCTCCCCATTCCGGGCCGGCCAGCAAGCCGAGCACCCCGAGTTTGGCGACCTTGCGGTGCTGTTCCCACGGAAATGCCGCAGTGCGGGCACGCTCCAGATAGCCGGGCGCAAGCTCCGTGGCAGCAAATTTACGCACGACGTCGCGCAGCGCGCGCTGTTCCTCGCTCAGGGTGAAATCCATGGTGTCGTCCAATTCGTCAGTTTTACGATTGTGTCGCAGTCCAGCTGCCGTCGACGGCGAGCACGTGTCCCGGTTACACAGCTCGCGCCCTGGGACACAAGGGACGAAATCGCACCGGCTGACCCCATCGGTTCGCCATGGCGGCGAATCGCCATCCGGCTCGGCGCCCACTGCTCGCCGTCGTGGCCGTACGGAATCCGTCCGTCATCTCGGTGCGGAACATCCGAACGTCACCGCGTTCACCTGGTGCCATGCCGCGCGATCTGAGCAGCTGAGCATGTAGTCAGTGCGACGGCGGTTGCTTTGCTGGTCAGCACCACGGCGGTCGGGTCGACAGCAGCCAATCGGTGCCAGGTCTCGGCATCGGTGTCCGCAATCGAGCCAGCCGCCTATGTGCCGCTTTGTTGACCAAGGCACTGACTGGTCGCAGTTGGTCAGGCGGAAAGCGCTGAAGCATGGTCATAGATCGCGTGGAGTTGCTCGGCGGGGGCACCGAGTAACTGCCGGGAGACCTGGGCTCGCTTGACGAACAAGTGGCAGTCGCTCTCCCAGGTGAAGCCCATCCCGCCGTGAACCTGAACTGCCCGTGCAGCCACAGCAGCAAGGGCTTCGGTCGCGGTGGCCAGCGCCATCGGAACAGCAGCACCGGCCGCGCCGAGGTCGCGGGCAGCGAGGTGGCAGGCGGCCAGATACACCGCTGACGCGGCAAGTTCGACATCCACGAGACTGTCGGCGAGCTGATGCTTGACACCTTGGAATGCACCGATCGGCTGGCCGAACTGACGACGCTCCGTGGCATACGATGCAGCGTCCCGCAGACAACGCCGCGCGGCGCCGACCGACTCTGCGGCGAGCGCAACACCACCGCGGAGCCTGGCCGCAGCGATCCGTGCCGCAGCGTCGTCACACACCAAGGTCGCCGGAGTCGCGTCGAACTCGACTCTGCACAACGTCCGGGTCGGGTCGATGGTCGGCAATCGCCGAATATCCGCGTCACGCGGATCGGCCGCCAACAGTCCGACGCGGTCCGGAGCCACCTGTGCGGCGACCAGCAATACATCCGACACATCAGCCTGCAGGACAAACCGCTTGGTGCCGGTAATGTGCCAGTCACCGTTGGCCCGCTCGGCTCGAGTCACAATGCCGTGCGGATTCCATGCATAGCCGTCGTCTGCTACAGCTGCGGCCAACACATCACCGGCGGTAACCCTCTCCAGCAGCTCCGCCGCATTTTCGGTGGCATCGTCCAGCAGCAAGCCCAGGGCGATTCCAGTCGAAGAGAGTAACGGCCCGGAGTAGAGTTCGGCGCCGGCTGCCTCCATCACTGCAGCCATCTCCACCGCAGTGAGGCCGATACCCCCGGACTTTTCGTCCAGATCCACAACCTGCACGCCCAGCTCGTCGCAGAGCCTGCGCCATAACTTCCTATCGAAATCAGCACCGGAGTCGACCTGGCTGTGCACCGACGAGATCGGAGCACGCTCTGCGAGGTAGCCAGCTAGAACGGACTGGAGTTCCTGCTGTTCCTTGGTCAGTGTGAATGACATATTCAGTGCACCCACCGGACGTTACGCTTGTTCAGGTTTGGATACTGGCGCTGCCAGTAGTCCGCGGCCTCGCCAAGGTGTTCGTGCATGGCCTGCTCCGCCGCGTTCGAATCACCGGCCTCCAGTGCTTCGATCACCTTTTCATGGGCAGTCGCGACAGCTTGACGCCGACGGGCGTTGTAGTCGACGCCGACGACTCCGCCGTCGGAGATGGACTTCAATGTCTCGTTGAAAACCCACAACACGGTGCTCCCAGTAGCTTCGGCGATGGTGGAGTGGAAAGCCCGATTTTCGGCAGAGAAAAATTCCTGATCCTCATCGTGCTCACGCATCCGTTCGACAGTTCCCCGCAGCCGCTGGATCTGCTCTGCCGTGATCCGTGCAGCGGCCAAGCGGGCCATCATGGGCTCTAGCGCAGCACGCGCCTCCATGACATCGGTAAGCGAGGCGCCAGTGAACTGCAGGATCAATGTCAGGCTTTCCCGAAGGTCGTCCGGCCGCGGCCGCCGCACCACGGGACCGCCGCCGGGGCCCGACCGGATCGTAATCACTCCCCGGGTCTCCAGCAGCCGCAGCCCCTCGCGCAGCGTTGTACGACCGACGTCGAAGACATCGACCAAAATGCCTTCGTGGGGCAGCTTGGTGCCCTCCTCCAGATTGTTATCCACAATGTAGTTGACCAGGTCACGCGCCACCCGTTCGGACGTCTTCAGCGACCGCGTACTCTTCATGGACCCGGGGGTCAGACCAGACGTCGCCATGCGCAGAACCTCGAACTTCTGTGAGTCGATTTAGGGTAACTGTATCTAACTATGACATCTTGAAGACCGAGCGCGCCGCGCCGCCGACCACGAGATCCCGCGCCTCGTCCTTGAGAGGCAGCTGTGAGATCGCTTCAAGAGCGTCGGAGTGGTCCATCACGGGATAATCGGTCCCGAAGAGCACTTTTCCCTTACCCCGCGAGTTCGCGAACCGCACCATGCTCGGGTCCCAATACTTGGGATGGTGCGCGGACGTTCCGATGTACAGGTTTCGATGCTTCCACGCGAGCGCGATCAGCTCCTCGACCCAAGGCCAACCGGTGTGTGCGCCAACGATGGTCAGCTCGGGAAAGTCCAAAGCGATATCGTCGAGCAGCAAGGGTCGGCCCAATTCCGACGGCATCCGCTCGGCGGAGTGTCCCACCTGCATCACTACAGGGACGCCCAGCTCGGCGCACTTTGTGTAGAACGGGTAGAATCTGCGGTGGTTGACCGGAAGGTTGAAGCCGTAGGGGTGAAGGTGCGCACCGACGAAATGACCTGTGGCGATTGCTTCCTCCAGGCGCCGCACACCGCTCATGCCCTCTCGCGGGTCGATACCGAAAAGGCCCTTGATCCGGCCCGGCGCCGCCTCGGCCACCGCGATTACCTGCGCCTCACTGACGTTCCAGATCAGTTGCCCCGTCTCGTAGGAGGCCATTTTCGCCGAAGGCACCAGGACCGTGTCCACATCGGCGGCGTCCAGGTAGGCGACGAACTCGTCCGCAGTCTTGCCTTCGAACTTCAGCCCCCACCATCGGACGACATCCGCGACTTCTTTCGGCTCTTCGAAAGTTTGCCGGATCCCCTCCTCGGTAAAGAGGTTGCACCAGTAATCGATCGCTCCCACAATTTTCTCCGTTCTCATACAGCCAGATAGGGCCGGTCGTTTCAGTCAGCGCGGTAAACCCAGAACCCGCTCGCCCAAGATGTTGCGTTGGACCTCGGACGTACCCCCGGCGACGGTCGCACCGAAGCTCGCGAGCAACCGGTGCCGTAGACCGTCGCCGCCCTCTCCCGCCACGAACAATTCCGGCAGGCTGTCGGCCGCCAGTCGCGCAACGCTCTGCTGAAGCTGCGAAGAGGTCAGCTTGAGCACCGACATCCGCGGGTCGGTAGCCGAGTCGGACGATGACGCCAAGAACCGGAACCAGGTCCAGCGCAGCAATTGCACACGAGTGAACAGATTCGCCCATCGAATACGGAACAAGTCGTCGTCTGCCTGACGTCGCTCGACCTCGATCCGCAGGTCCTCCAGAGTGGCGCTGAGTCCGATGGCCAAAGAGCCGAGCATCCGGCGTTCCCGGCCGAGAATCGACAGTGCCACCTTCCAGCCGCCGCCGATCTCACCGAGTACATCATCGCGGTCAACCGGCACATCATCGAGGAAGACCTCGTTGAACTTCGACTCCTCGTCCATTTGGCGGATCGGCCGGACCGTGATGCCGGGACGGTTCATGGGCAGCGCGAAACAGGTTATTCCTCGGTGCCGCGCGCCGTTCGGGTCGGTCCGAGCTAGCAGCAGGCCGAACTGCGCATAGTGGGCACCACTGGTCCAGACCTTCTGGCCCGAGACCGACCAGCCCTCGTCGGTGGGTAATGCTCGGGTCGTAACCGAGGCAAGGTCGGAGCCGGCGCCCGGTTCGGAGAACAGCTGGGACCAGATCTCGTCGCCGCGGCGGATCGGTTCCAGAAAACGATCACGCTGCGGTTCAGTGCCGAAGGCCACGATAATCGGCCCAGCCAGCTCCATGCTCACAAAGCTCAGCTGCCGTGGGAGCCGACGCCTGGCCAGCGCCTCGGCGAAGACCGCTTGCTCGACGGGTGTGGCCCCGGCCCCGTACGGCTCGGGCCAGGACAGCGCCGCCCAGCCACCGTCGACTAGGAGGCGCTGCCACGCACGGCCCGCCTCCACGTCGCCGGCCGTTGGGGTCGCACCATAGTCGCGCAACCCGCTGGGCACTTCGGTGGCGGCAAGCCAGGCGTCCAGGCGCGCGCGGAAGTCCTCCTCAGCAGTAGTCAGTCGCAGGTCCACGATCAGCTCGCCATGTACATGCCACCGTCGATGCTCAGCACCTGACCTGTGACATAACTCGCCTGCGGAGCCGCGAGGTAGACGAACGCGGCGGCAATCTCCTCGGGTTCACCGAAGCGGCCCAACGGAATTTGCCGTAGGTAACGATCATTCAATTTCTCGTCGGTCCTCAGCTTTTCGGTCATCGGGGTCGCCGCTACCGGTGCCACTGCGTTGACCCGGATGCCGTACTTGGCCAGTTCCTTGGCCGCGGACTTGGTCATCGCCGTGATCGCGCCCTTGGCCGCCGAGTAGTTGATCTGCCCGATCGTGCCTTGCAGCCCGGCCGAGGAGGTGACATTGAGGATCACCCCCTTCGACCCCGCGTCGATCATCACGCGACCGGCCTCACGAATCCCGAGAAATGTGCCGCGGGCATGCACCCGCAACACCAGGTCGAAGTCGTCGGCGCTCATTTTGTGCAGCATCGCCGGGCGGGTGAGGCCGGCGTTGTTTATCCACACATCCGGCGGCCCGAAACTCTCCCGAGCGGCTGCGGCCAACTCCCCCACAGCCACCTCGTCGGCGACGTCCGCGACCTGGGCTACCGCCACACCGCCTTCCTGCTGGGCCATCGCCATGGTCTCCTTGGCAAGGTCGCCGACCAGGTCCGACACTACGACGGCATCGCCGGACCGAGCAAAGGCCAGCGCAATGGCCCGGCCCAGGCCCTGACCGGCACCAGTGACGACCACCGTTCGACGTTCACTCATGGGATGCCTCCAGAATCGTCACCGCGGACACCGCCGTCGGGCCACCGATGTTGTGGGCCATCCCCCATCGAGCTGCCTCGACTTGATTGACCGCCTCGCCGCGCAACTGCTCGAAAATCTCCACGCACTGCGCGACACCGGTTGCGCCCGGAGGATGTCCCTTCGCCTTGAGCCCCCCGCTGGGGTTGACCGGCAACGAGCCACCGACCGCGGTCTGCCCGGACTCGATCAGCTTCTTCGCGTCACCGCGCTCGCAGAATCCGAGATCCTCGTAGTTCATCAACTCCACACCGGTGAAGCAGTCGTGAACCTCGGCGACGTCGATATCATGCGGCCCGACGCCCGCCATCGCGTAGGCCGCCTTGGCGGCCCGCACCGTGGCGGGGAACGTCGTCATGTCCCGCTTGTGCGCGTGCATAACCCGATCGAGGCCCAAACCCACGCCCCGGACCCACACCGGACGGTCGGTGTAGCGATCGACGACATCTCCGGCGACCAGCACCAGCGCAGCGGCTCCATCGCTCTGCGGCGTGCAGTCCAGCACACCGAACGGTCCCACGACGCGCGGCGCCGCGAGTACCTGCTCGATGGTGACCTCCATGCGTAGCTGCGCGACCGGATTCGTCACCGCATTGTGATGGTTCTTCACCGCGACCATGGCCAGATGCTCAGGCGCGACATCGAATTCGTGCATATAGCGGGCCACATGCAAAGCGAAGTTCGCCGGCGCGATGAGACCGAGCGGATAGTCCCAGCCGCGGTCGCGGGCCAGCCCCATCCAGTCCCAGAAGGTCGCCGCAACCGGCGTCTCGCGGATCTTGTCGGCACCGATGACCAGGGCGACGTCAACAGCGCCACTCGCGATCGCGTACGTCGCGTTCCGGACAGCGTCGTTGCCTGTCGCGCACTGGTTCTCCACGCGTGTGATCGGAATCTCCAGCAACCCACACGAGTCGGCCAGCACTCCGGCCGGATGTCCATCAGAACTCTGCAACTGCCCAAACCAGGCGGCCTGCAAAGCCGACTTCTGCATGCCTTTGTCCACCGAGGCCAGTGCAGCCCCGAGCGCGCGAGGAAGCAACTGCTTCATCCCTTGCCCAAAAAGCTCGCCGAACGGGACCATCCCCGCTCCGACGACGGCGACAGACCTCACGATGAGAACTCCTCGTCTCCTTGGAATGCGTAGCCATAATCGGGAACGCCCTCGCGCACGGCCAAACGGCGCAGCACCAGCCTCCCGCGGTCGCCGATCCGAGCGGCGGTGGCCACAGCGTCGGTGACAGGCGCGAGCACACGCACCGGACTGTCGTCGAGTTGAACGATGGCCAGCGCGTAGGGACCCGGAATACCGGGAATCGGCGCGTGCACCGGCACCACGGTGTAGATGTCGCCGGTCCTGGGCAGCTGAGTTGGTTCAGTCTCCTCGATCCGGCCGCAGTTCAGACAGACTTCACGCGGTGGATAGCTGACTTCACCACACACGCAGCGCGCGGCCACCAACCCGATCTTGGCCTCGAAGGCGCGGGCGTAGGCAGGCATGGAGAACGGAATATCCGCCACTGGCCCCCGCAGCCGCGGAACATCGGATTCCGCCTGACCTGCGCGCGTGATGTCGGCAACCGCGACCTGCCCGGTAGCGCGCACCTCGACCGCGACTCCGCCGTTTGCACCCAGGGCGACCAGGCGACCCGGCTCATTGCTCTCCGCAAAACTCCTGAGCGCAAAGAGAGCCGACGCGGCACCGGCGGTCGGCGTGACCGCAGGGGTGCCGCCGAGCCTGGCGAGGAATGCTGGTGCGGCGCCAGTTATCCGGGCGTCGTTCCCAGCAAGGAGACGGACGGCAAGCGGGGCGAGGAACAGGTCGCGTTCAACCCGCCCGTCGTCGTATACCGAGGTCGCCGGGGCGCCGACGTGACGCACCCGCATCGGGAGCGAGCCGGTCTCACGGGCGACGATCTCGACCTCGATGCCTGTGCCGCCGCCGACCAATGCCGCGGCGGACGAAGAGGCATCGCTACCCAGGTCGGCGGCCACGACGACCGTGCCCGGCCGGGCCCGCGCTATGACATCGAGCACTGCGGGAGCGTCCCCGATCTGCAACTCGACCATGGCATCAGCACCGAGGCCGAGCGCGCGCGCCACTACTGCGAAAGGCCACCCCTCGGTCACGTCCGGTGTCGGTGTCACGACGATCACATGCTCGACCGCAAACGTCGCCGCCTCGACCAGCGGCAGCGTCACCGCCACGACGGCGGTGACGACATCCTCATCCGGCCCACACACCCGCTTCTTGCCGTGCATCCAGGCAGGGGTGTAATAGCTGAGCGCTGATACCGTCATATGCGGCTCGCGCCCCCTTTCATCAGCTCGCGCGCGATCACCGTGCGGTGGATCTCATTCGCACCCTCGACGATCTGGAACACCTTGGAATCGCGATAGGCGCGGCCGACCGGGAATTCGTCGGAGACGCCGTACGCGCCGTGAATCTGCACCGCCTCGGTCGCGGCCCGCTGGAACACATCCGAGGCGAACATCTTGGCCATGCTGGTCTGGGTCCGGCCGCGAACTCCGGAGTCGAGCGTGCGAGCACAGTCCTGGACCAGCAGCCGGGCCGCCTGGATCTCGGTGGCCATATCCGCGATCTTTTTCTGGATCTGCTGGTAGCCCCCGATGGGCGAGCCACCCACGACCCTCTCCGCGGCATACGTCAGACAGGCGTCCAGACAGGACTGCGCGGCGCCCACGGCTCGTGAAGCGACCGCGAGCCTACCCTTCTCGACCGCGGTCATCGCTACCTCGAACCCGCGTCCTTCCTCACCGAGAAGGGAGTCGATTCCGACCCGCACCTCATCGAGGACCAGCTCACCGGTGCAGATCGGCCGGAACCCCAGCTTGTTCTTGAACGGGTGCACCGAGAGACCGGGGGTATCCCGGGGGATCACGAACGCGGTGATTCCGCTGTGCCGTTTGCTGCGGTCAGCCGTTGCGAAAGTGACAAAGAACGACGCGATGTCGAGATTCGAGATCCAGGTCTTCGCCCCGCGAATCACGAACTCGTCGCCGTCACGGACGTAAGTCGTCTCCATGCCGGCGACGTCGCTACCCGACTGCGGCTCGGTGACGCCGGCGGCGCCGAAGATCTCGCCGCGCGCGAGTGGAGCCAGCCACCGCATGCGCTGCTCGGTGGAGCCGAAGTTGAGCAGACCTGCGCCGACCAGCGCTGACGGCATGCTCATCAGCACACCGAGGCAGTGATCGACCCGTGAGATTTCTTCGATCATCTGCGAAAATGTCACGTGGTCGAGCCCTGCGCCACCCCACTCCTCCGGGACCGTGCCGCCGAAAAGATCCAGTCGCGCCATCCCTTTCAGGATGTCCATCGGCAGTGCCTCTTCGCGGTCGTAGTCACGCACCCGGGATTTCACCTCGCGCTGCGCGAAGTCGCGCACCACAGCGCGCATAGTTTCCGTCTCAGAGACCGTCACCGTCACCTCCTTGGCAATAATTATATGCTAACTATAGCTATAAATACGAGGCGGGGCAAGTTGGCAACCACCCAGTCTTGACTATCTCGTCATACAGTAGCGATGATCTGTACCATTATGGTTGATATTGTTCTGCCTGCAGCGGCTGCCACGCGGGAGCTGAGTCGATATGTGCGGGTGTCACCGGGGTCGGTCGAGCTGGTCGTCGAGCCCGGATCCGAAACATCGAAACCCGGGCGCGGCGAGGCCGTCGTAGACGTCCTCGCGTGCGGGATCTGCGGCACCGACCTGCACCTTTGGCACGGTATGCGGCTACCCGGCGGCGCGGCGTATCCGGTCCGACCCGGACATGAAGTCGCGGGGATCGTGCGATCACTCGGCGACGACGCGCACGGAGTCTCGATCGGCGACCTTGTCGTGTTGCACCCGGTCGCGCCCTGCGGTGGATGCGAACTATGCCGCTCCGGAAACGAGCAGCTGTGCCCACGCGGCCAGGTATTGGGTATCCACCGTCCGGGCGGCCTGGCCGATGTGGTGACCTGGCCAGCTAACCGAATGGTGGTTGCCAACGGATTGCCGCCAACGCGTGCGGCGGTGCTTGCCGACTCTGTGGCAACGGCATATCGTGCGGTACGGCAGGCAGAGTTCCCCGCCGGCGGGCGTGCTTGTGTGATCGGCGCCGGCGGTGTTGGCACCCAGGTGCTGAAACTGCTCCGCGCCGCGGATGCGACCGCCCGGCTTGTCGGTATTGTGGGCCGGGCGTCGAGCGCCCAGCGGCTGGTGTCGGCCGGATACGACGCGGAGGTCGCTGACGATACGGTGCATCGGCGGCTCCGGGAGCGATTCGGCAGCTTCGATGTCGTCTTCGACTTCAGCGGGCAGTCCACGATGCCACGCCTCGGCATCCGAGTGCTTGCCCCGCGAGGTGTGCTGGTGTTGGGCTCAGTGCTGGACGGTCCGCTTGCGCTCGGGGACGCCGTAGCGATCCAGACCCGCGAGTTGGCCGTGCGTGGCGTCTACGCTTCGAGTCTGGACGATCTGCGCAGCGTCATCGACCTCGCTCGCGCAGGCCATCTCGACATGCGAGGCAGCGTCAGCCATATACGCTCCCTCGACGACTCGGTGGCGGCATTCGCCGAGTTGGACTCACGTCCGGACGGGCTGACCCGCATGGTGCTGACGACCCGCGACGACGTGGCGTGAGATCACAATGAGCGAAAGCGTTGAAAGCCGCATCGGCGCCCAGCTCCGACCGGGAATGCGCGTCGCCGTCGCAGATGGTCCTGGCGCACCGGTCGAACTGCTCGAACCGCTCGCGGAAGCCGCACGACAAACCGGCGACATCTCATTGCTGCTGGGCTGGTGCCTTGATTTTCCGGCCGATCTGGACTTGTCCGCTTTCACCGACGTCCGCACGCTGATGGGCGGTTTCGCCCTGCGCGCGCTGGTCGAGGCAGGTCGCGTCCATTATGTGCCGGAGCGCCTGCGCGGTATCCCGGCGACGGTAACAGGTCCGCTGCGCCCGGACGCGCTTCTCGTCGCGCTGAGTCCAGACGCGGGCCACTGGCACTGGGGAACCGAGGTGTCCTGGATGGCCGCGGTCGCAGACCTCGGCGTGCCCTTGATTGCCGTCGCGAACGAGGCCCTGCCGCGCACATCTGCCGAGCCCGCCCTACCGGATGATCAGGTGACGGTGGTAGCAAGGTCGAGCCGCCACCCCGTCGAACTGCCGCGGACGACCGCGGACAAGGTATCGGATGCGATAGGCGGGCATATCGCCGCACTGGTTCCGGAGGGCGCCGCCATCCAGGTCGGCCCCGGCTCGATCGGCGATGCGGTACTCCGGTCCCTGTCGGCACCGGTCCGCGTCCACACCGGCATGATCACCGATGCGGTAGCCGATCTCGACGCGGCCGGCCTGCTCCTCGGACCGCCGCGCGGCGCCTACGTCGCGGGAACGCGGCAGTTGTACGCATGGGCAGATGGCAGGCAGGTCACCTCGCGAGTGGAGAAAACACACGATCTCACGGCCGTCGACGGCCGCCCCTGGGTCACGGTGAACGCCGCGCTCGAAGTGGATCACACTGGCGCGGTCAACGTCGAACACGTGGGGAGACACATCTCCGGCATAGGTGGGCACCCCGATTTCGCTCTCCTGGGCCATCTGTCACCCGGCGGCCTCAGTGTGATCGCCGTACCCAGCACCCGGCGCGGGCGCCCGACCCTGGTCGACCGGCTCAGCTCCGCAACGTCGACCAGTCGGACCGATGTCGATGTCGTCGTCACCGAACATGGCGCAGCCGACTTACGCGGCCTCGACGATCACGAGCGCGCCTCGGCACTCACCGAACTCTGGCACCGAACCTGAGAACGCGGTGGCGACCCGCCCCACAAGCAAACCCACCCCCACAGACCCCCAATTTTTTGGTGCCCCCCTCCACCGACAAAGCGACCCCAAAAACC
>CBJNFW010000215.1:0-15201 GCA_966435935.1 uncultured Nocardia sp. | reverse complement strand
CAGCAACGCCAGGGTCTTCTCGTGGTGACCGGCCATGGCCCCGACAATCAGTATTACCGCCCAGGCCACCGCCAGCCCGACGCTGTAGATCCAGTACGACCTCACCCCCGCAGTATGAGCACCGACCGGCGACACCACACGCAGAACGCCCGGCGGTGAGCACAGACACCGATTTTGCATTGGACCGCCGTTTTATGATGCGCGCGGAGGGAGTGATGCCCGTGCTCAGGAGAATTCGGCGACCGGGATACGGCGCCCGCGCCGTGTTGGCGGTAGTTCTGCTCGCGGCGAGTGTGGCGGGATGCACGACTGCGGGGACGGCCTACCCGGCCCCACAGCCGCCCATTCTCGGGCCGGATGCGACGCCACCGGCGACGCCGCCGTGGTCGTTGCGGCAGCTCGTCTATCACCAGTGCATCGTGCTCGGGACCGCGGATCTGGCCCGTTTCGGATTCGGGAACCCGCCGCAGCCCCGGCCACACGAGTCCTACTGCCACTGGCAATCCGCGGGCAGTGCGCCGACGCCGATCGAGATGTTCTTCGAACCCGATATCGTGGACAAATACACCGAACTCGCGGACTCCAAGCAGGGCGAGAAATACTTCCGCCGCCTCACGATCGCCTCCCGCTCGGCATTTCTCATTGATGAGCACCGCGACGGCGGCTACCGCAACTGCATGATCTGGGTTTCGGTGCCCTCCGGCGGGGTGGTCCGGTTCGAGTACGCGGCGCATACCGGCAACGAGGATCTGTGTACCGCCGCAACAGATGTCGTCACGGTCATCGCCGAGCGCGTGCAGTAACCGTCGGTGGAGTGGTCTGGTAAGGCGATCGGTCGTGCTCCGCGGGTGGGTGACGACCCGCCGCCACGAACGGATGTCGCTGCTCCAAAGTGAGCGTCTCCGAATCTGCAGACGCAATCTGAGCCCCACTCGTTGTGCGGCCAAGTGTCAGCAAACTACCGCGACCGGGGTATGGATTTACCATGTGACCATCACCTAACGGACATGGTGATCGGGCAGAAGGCGAACGACCCTACGACCACGTCAGGATGATTTATGACGAATACATGGCAACTGGACGCAGGTCACCCGGTGCAGTCCGAACGATGACCTGCGGCGGCGCATTTGGCGAGTACATCGGTAATTCACGGGACACGCCCGAGAGTCGGCCGGGCAGCGAACCGCCGGCTCGCGGGGCACATCTTTCCGCGTCCGAGGATTCGCAGAATTCCCGGAATGGCGGCGCGGCGTTCCGGTTGTCGGTGGTCGACCACGCCCTGCGGTTGTTCGCGGACCAGGGGTACGAGGCGACGGCGGTCGACGAGATCGCCGAGGCCGCGGGCATCTCGCGACGCACCTTCTTCCGCCAGTTCCGGTCCAAGGAGGACGTCGTATTCGCCGACCACGAGGCACAATTGGCGCAGGCTCGGGCGTATCTGGATGCGGCGCGGGGTGATCCGTGGGACGAGGTGTGCGAGGCCGTGGTGGGGGTGTTCGAAAGATTCACCCGCACACGGGAATTGGCCGCGCGGCGGTATCGAGTGGTGCGGCAGGTTCCGGCTCTGCGGGATCGGGAGATCGTGACCGTGTTCCGGTACGAGCGATTGTTCACCGACTATCTGCGCACCGCCCTGCCGCAGACGCCGGATCTGGCGCTCATCCAGTTCACCGCGGCGGTGACGGCCACGCACAACTACCTGCTGCGGCGGATGGTGCGCGGTGAGTCCGACGGCGGGGTAGCAGATCTGCGTGCGGCGCTGGCGAGTATCGGACGCGAGCGCAAGGGAGACCAGGAGATGGTCGTCGCGGTCTTCCCGCGCGATATGCCACCCGCGCAGGTGACCGCCTTCCTCGGTCGACGGCTCGGTAATCTGTGATAACCGTCACTTCCAGGCGTTGACACTCAGTGCCAGCGAGATCCGGGGTATCGCGGAACGCGCGGTGAAATGTCGACGTATACTCGACAACGACTGGCACTGAGTGCCGACATGCTGAAAATTCGCGGACCCAGGTGATCCGACCCGACAACCAGGAGCGACCCATGGCGGGCAATCCCGATTTCGACCTGTTCAAGCTCGACGACGTACACAACGAGCTGCGCGAGGCAATCCGCGGCCTGGCGGAGAAGGAAATCGCGCCCTACGCCAAGGATGTCGACGAGCATTCCCGCTTCCCGCAGGAGGCGCTGGACGCGCTCAACGCCGCCGGGTTCAACGCGGTGCACGTGCCGGACGCGTTCGGTGGTCAGGGTGCGGATTCGGTCGCGACCTGCATCGTGATCGAGGAGGTCGCGCGGGTGTGCGGTTCGTCCTCGCTGATCCCGGCGGTGAACAAGCTGGGCACCATGGGCCTGATCCTGAAGGGCTCCGAGGAGCTCAAGGCCAAGGTGCTGCCCGATATCGTGAACGGCCGGATGGCCTCCTACGCGCTGTCCGAGCGCGAGGCCGGCTCCGATGCGGCCGGTATGCGCACCCGCGCCCGCCGCGACGGCGACGACTGGGTGATCAACGGTTCCAAGTGCTGGATCACCAACGGCGGCAAGTCCAGCTGGTACACCGTGATGGCGGTGACCGACCCGGACAAGGGCGCCAACGGCATCTCCGCGTTCATGGTGCACATCGATGACGAGGGTTTCGTCGTCGGCCCGCTCGAGCACAAGCTGGGCATCAAGGGTTCGCCGACCGCCGAGCTGTACTTCGAGAACTGCCGCGTCCCCGGCGATCGGATGATCGGCGCGGAGGGCACCGGCTTCAAGACCGCGCTCGAGACCCTGGACCACACCCGCCCGACCATCGGTGCGCAGGCGGTCGGTCTGGCGCAGGGCGCACTCGATGCCGCGATCGCGTATACCAAGGAGCGCAAGCAGTTCGGCAAGGCCATCGCGGACTTCCAGAACACCCAGTTCATGCTCGCGGATATGGCGATGAAGGTCGAGGCGGCCCGCCTGATGGTCTACACCTCCGCCGCTCGCGCCGAGCGCGGCGAGAAGAACCTCGGCTTCATCTCCGCCGCCTCGAAGTGTTTCGCCTCCGACGTGGCGATGGAGGTCACCACCAACGCCGTGCAGCTGTTCGGCGGCGCGGGCTACACCACCGACTTTCCGGTGGAGCGGATGATGCGCGATGCCAAGATCACCCAGATCTACGAGGGCACCAACCAGATTCAGCGCCTGGTGATGTCGCGCGCCCTGCTTCGGTAGCGGCCGCATTCTCCGCCTTCGCTCCGGCGGGTTCGCGGCTTCCGAGGTCCCACCGTTCGGCGCGCGGCTGGCGTGCCTGTCGCGCGGCCGAGTGGTGAGGCCGGGCCGCGAACCGGAGACCGGTGTCGTTGGAGATGTTCCGGCCAGGTGTGCGGGGTTGTGCGGTAGGCCCCGAGCGCCGGTCCCGCGGGCGGGTTGCCACTGTTTCGCTCCGCTGCGAAACCGGCTCTTTCCGGCGTTCCCGTGGCAGCGAGATCTGTTCTTGCAGACGCAAATACAGTCGCAATCGGGCGAATTCGGGTCTATCGAATGTGGCTCGCACGGAGCACTATTGAGGCATGGCCGGAGTCGAGATCAACGACAAGTTCGTCCGGCGCACGTTGGACAACGGGCGGATCGAAGAGGTCCTGTGGCGGGACCTCTCCGAAGTCCGGGTGATCACCACGGCGGACGGACCTTTCGCCGAGGCGATGTTCTTCGTGCTCATCGGGACGAAGGGAAATGGATGTGTGGTACCCCGTTCGGCAGCCGACACCGAATTTCTCGTGCGGCTGCGGTCGTTACCGGGTTTCGACAACCGGCGGGTGAATCAGGCCATCGGCACCGCGCTCGACCGGCAATTCTCGGTGTGGCGGCGTAATTAGCCGCCCACCATGTCGGCGTATTCGCGGTGTTCGGCGATGAACTTCTCCACGTACCAGCACGTGGGAATCACCGAGAACCCCGCTTCCCTGGCGTCTTTCAGCGCGAATTCGACCACCTGTGCGGCCACGCCGCGGCCGCGGAACTCCGGAAACGTCAGGGTGTGCTGGAAATCGCGTGTCTTGCGGTCGCCGTCGGCGCGCTCGCTGTAGTCGGCGTATCCGGCGAGGGTGTCGTCGAGGTAGATCTCATATCGGGTATCGGCGACATTGTGCTCGAACCTGGTGGTCATATGTGCTGAAACTCCTCGGAGGGGTGAGTTTGTTCCGGCGGAGTACCCGGTTCCGGGCGCTTTACATCACGGCGCCGGGATTGAGAATTCCGTGCGGGTCCAGCGCGTCCTTGATGCGACGGGTCAGGGCCATCACATCCGGGCCGACCTGATCGGGCAGCCACGCCTTCTTCAGCCGGCCGACGCCGTGCTCGCCGGTGATGGTGCCACCCAATGCGATCGCCAGCTCCATGATCTCCCCGAACGCCTGGTGCGCGCGAGCTGTCTCCTCGGCGTCGCTGGGATCGTGCACGATCAGCGGATGCGTGTTGCCGTCCCCGGCGTGCGCGATCACCGAGACCAGAACCGCACGGCGCGTGGCGATCTCGGCGACGCCGGTGACCAGCTCGCCCAATCGCGGCAGCGGCACACCGACATCCTCGAGCAACAGTGTGCCCTTGCGCTCCACGGCCGGGATGGCGAACCGTCGCGCGGCGGTGAACGCCTCGCCCTCCTGCACGTCCTCGGTGCTGAAAACCTCTGCGGCACCGGACTTTTCGCAGATTTCGAGCATGATCGCGGCCTCGGCGGCGGCGTGCTCGCCGGGGGCGTCGGATCGGGCCACCAGCATGCCCGCCGCGGTGCGGTCCAGGCCCATGCGCAATTCGTCCTCGACGGCGTTGATCGCCACCGAGTCCATGAACTCCAGCATCGAGGGCCGCAGCCGCGCGGTGATCGCCAGGATCGCCGCGGTGGCCGTCTCGATCGTGGAAAACGTTGCCACCACAGTGCTCTGCGGTGTCTGCGCGGGCAGCAGACGCAACGTCAACTCGGTGATGACGCCGAGGGTGCCCTCGCTGCCGACGAACAATTTGGTCAATGACAGCCCGGCCGAATCCTTCAGCCGCGGCCCGCCCAGCCGGACCGCGGTGCCGTCGGCCAGCACCACCTCCATCCCGAGCACGTAATCGGTTGTGACGCCGTACTTCACGCAGCACAGACCGCCCGCGTTGGTGGCCGCGTTACCGCCGATCGAACAGATCTCGAACGAGGACGGGTCCGGCGGATACCACAGCCCGTGCTCGGCGACCGCCCGTTTGACCTCGGCGTTCAGCAGCCCCGGCTGGGCGACCGCGGTCCGGGTGACCGGATCGACGGTGATCTGTCGCATCCGCTCGGTACTCAGCAACAGCGCACCGTCCTGGGCGGTGGCCCCGCCGGAAAGCCCGGTCCCCGCGCCCCGGGGCACCACCGGCACTCGGTGCCGCTGCGCCCATCGCAGCACGGTCGAGACCTGTTCGGTGGTGGTCGGGCGAACCAGCGCCAACGGGGTCCCCGCATCCGGGTCCAGGGCCCGGTCCTGCCGGTAACCGGCGAGAATGTCCGGGTCGGTGACGACCGTGCCCGGGGGCAGCTGCTCCGCGAGCTTTGTCACGTCCGCTCCTGCCCGGGACGCTCCTGCACCTCCCCGGGACCTCAGCGTGTCGTCGGGCGCGTGGCGGCTTGTGCTCGAGGCCGGCGGTTGAGCGCCCGCTCGGATTTCGGGCGTGCCCTTGGAGTTACCCATGTATCAACCAGATCAGTTGTCGCCTGCTCGTGCAACCAGTTGTCCCTGCTCGTGCGATGAAATCTGTGCTCGGCAGGGTGGTGCGCTGGTCCGGGCGTGGATCGGCCGGCGGGATAACCAGGTGCCGGTACGTCGGTTGCCCTGGTCTCATACAATTTCGCGGTGTCCGATCCGAAGCTCGAAATTCAGATGTTGCACGACAGGGTCATCGTGCGGGAAACACCCGAGGCCGGGGAGCGGCGCAGTAGCGGCGGCATCCTCATCCCCGCGACCGCGCAGGTGGCCAAGCGTCTGACCTGGGGCGAAGTGTGCGGCGTGGGGTCGCACGTGCGCAGCGTCGAGGTCGGGGACCGGGTGCTGTACAGCGCCGAGGACCAGTTCGAGGTCGAGATCCAGGGTCAGGCGTACACCGTCATGCGCGAACGCGACCTGCACGCGGTCGCCAACGACCGCACCGAGCACGGTACCGGCCTCTACCTGTGAGCCCGACCGTTCGGTTGCGCACCGAACGGACGGGCTCGCCGGCCCGACGAAGGCCTTCGCGGTGAGCCGGGTTCAGGGCCGGGTATGCCTGGGCAGGGCGAAGGCGGCCGCCAACGCGATCACCAGGACGGCGAGTCCGGCCAGCGCGGCGGCCCGCATGGCGTTGACGTAATCGCCGGTCCCGTCGGCCGACCCCAGGACCGCGAAGAAGGTGGTTCCGAGAATCGTTGCGCCGATGGCGTTTCCGAACTGCTGTGAGGTGGTCAGCGCACCGGCGGCCATCCCGGCCTGCTGTGGCGGGATGCCCGAGGACAGCACCGCGCCGATCACCGAGGGCAGGGTCAGGCCGTTGCCGATGCCGACGATCATCATGCCGGGAACGAGTGCGAACACGCTGACCTCACGACCGAACCAGGCCAGTACCGCCAGCACGATCACGGTGCCGAGCAGTCCCGACCCGACCCCGGCCACCATGACCCGATTGCCGATCCGGTCAGCGACGCGGCGAGCCAGGAAGAACGAACTGCCCGCGAAGCACAGCCCCAGCGGCGCGAACGCCAGCCCCGCGCGCAGGGGTGAGAGGCCGAGCCCGTCCTGCAGCAGCAGGGTCAGGCAGAGCATGAACCCGGCGAAGAAGGTCAGATAGCCGCCGCCGATCAGCATGCCCGCGCTGAACACCCGGCGGCGCACCATACCCATGTCCAGGACCGGCGCGCCGCCGCGGCGGCCGAGCCGGGCCTCATAGCCCGCGGTGAGCAGCGCGACCGGAACCGACGCGGCCATCGAGATCCACGTCCACAGCGGCCAGCCCTCCGGACGTCCCACCGTAACCGGGACCAGCAGCAATGCCAGTGCACTCGAGATGCCCAGTGCGCCAACGGGATCCAGCCTCGTGCGGTGGCGTGCTTCGGTGCGCGGCAGCCAGCGTGCGGCCAGTGCGGCCGCGGCCAGGCCGATCGGCACGTTGATGTAGAACACGGTGCGCCAGCCCCAGCCGAACAGATTCGCCTCGAGCAGCAGTCCGCCCAGCACCTGCCCGGCGACCGCGCCCAGGCCGATGGTCGCACCGTAGGCGGCCATCGCGCGGGGGCGTTCGCCGACCGGGAACAGGGTGTTGATCAGGGCGAGCAGTGGCGGCACCATGAGCGCCGCCGTGCCGCCCTGCAGGATGCGGAAGGCGACCAGCGTCCAGGAGTTCGGCGCCAGCCCGCACAGCAGCGATGCCGCGCCGAAGGCGAGCATGCCCAGGACGAACATGCGCCGGTGACCGTACAGATCACCGAGGCGTCCGCCGGTGATCAGCGCCGAGGCGAAGGCGAATCCGTACCCGCCGACGATCAGTTCCAGGGCGGACTGGCCGGTGTGCAGATCGTGCTGCAACGAGGACGCGGCGACGTTGACCACGAACCAGTCGAACATCGCCATGAACATGGCGCTGAGCACCACCGGCAGCACTCGCCAGCGTGCGGCGAACGGCGCGGCGGTTGCGGGCGCCGGCGGCGCGGTGGGTGGCGCGATCTGCTCGGGTTCGAGAAACGTTGCGGCTGTTGAAGTTTCGAGAGTGGACATGACGATCTCCCGGAATCGGTATGCGGATGCCGGGCGCCGCGCTGCGCCCGGATCGGGTCGGAGGTGAACCTCGAATCCCAGTAACTAACCGGTTGGTTGTGAATATTCCAGTCGGCCACGCGCCTTGTCAACTGTTCGGTTGGTTAGACTCGGTGCATGGCTCCGAGAGATCCCGAGGCGACGAAGGCGCGCATCTTCTCCGCGGCCATCGACGAGTTCGCGGCATACGGGATCGCCGGGGCCCGGGTCGATCGCATCGCCCGTAACGCCAACGCCAACAAGCAGCTGATCTACGCCTATTTCGGGGATAAACAGCAGCTGTTCCGCCAGGTGCTGGAGAAGGTCATGCTGGATGTGGCCGAGGCGGTGCCCATCGATCTGACCGATCTGGACGCCTGGGTCGATGCCCACCTGGACTACCACCGCGCCCATCCGGAATTCCTGCGTCTGCAGATGTGGGAGGCGCTGGAGATGGGACCGGACGAGATCACCGCGGGCCAGGCCCGCGCCAACCGCTACCAGCACAAGGTCGCCAGGGTGGACGACGCGCAGCAGCGCGGGCTGGTCCGCGACGATATGCCGCCGGGTTATCTGCTGACGCTGCTGACCGGCCTGATCAACTACCGCGAGGCCCTGCCCCAGTCCGCTCGATTCGTCCTGGGCGACGACGCCGACCCCGACCTGTGGCGTCAGTGGGTGAAGGCGGCCGTCCGTGATATCGCCTTGCGGGACAGGGGCATTGCCGAGCGGCAGTGAGCATCGGGTCGCACGCTCGCATTCGGCGTCGTCCGTGGGGGTCGCCGGAACACGGGCGGCGTCAGGGCCGGCCGCGCAATACCTCGACCCGGTCTCCCTCGACGATCACCGCATCGTCGTCGGTCAGCGCCCAGTGCGGAATCTTCTCGCCGCGGAACTTCGCGGCCAGGGCGGTGCAGACTCCGCCGGGATCGGTCTCCGGGGAGTCGACGTGCGGGACGATGCGCCGGTCCACCAATCCCAGTCCGTCCCAGCGGGTTTCGACTCCGCAGGCGGGCAGCACCTCGGCCGGGTCGTCGGCCGGCTCGAGTCCGTGCAGGTCTGGAGTGAGCAGGCAGGCTCCGGCGCTGTACCCGGCATAGGCCACGGCGTCCTCGCCCAGGAGGTCGCGCAGCACGAGATCGGCTCCGCTGCGGGCGAATTGGGCACGCAGGACGAATGTGTTGCCGCCGCGCACCCACAGCACGGGATACCGCCGCAGCGTTTTCTCCAATTCACCTGTGCGGCCGACGTAGTCGCGCAGGTCGACCACGTCGGGGCGAAAGCCCGCGCGGCGCAACGGGACTCGATCGCTGGTCACCGCGCCGGCCCAGGCCGCGGGCCAGGCGTCACAGGCGTTCGGGATGATCGCGACCGGCCCCGGTTCGCCCGCGAGCGCGGCGAATCGGTCGTAGTGCGCCCCGAATCGATAGCTGGACAGGAACAGTCGCATCGGCGCTCAGATGGTGAAGCGCAGGTTCTCGACCACGCGGCGACCCAGGTCCGTATCTCCGGTGATCGTGATCTGGTCCGAATGCTCTGCGGCCGTGGTTCTTCCGGCGCGCAGCCGGGCGAACAGCCCGGAGGGCATCTCGATGCGCACGGTCGCGGGGCCGTCGAGTTCGTCGACCTGATTCGCCCGGCCGTCCACCGCCAGATGCAGTTGCCGGGTGACGGGCCCGGTCAGGACCACGCTGATGCGCGACCCGTCCGGGGCGTGCGCACCCTTGACCACCGCGCGGCCGAGAGTCGGGGTGAGTTCGCCGAAGGCGATCTCGGCTCGCGGCCCGTCCTCGGGCACCGCGACGCCGAGCGCATCGGCGATGTCGAGTTCGTGCATCCAGCAATCGAACAGGCGGACCTGCATGAACCGGCCGTACGGCACGATGCCCACCGGTGATTGCGACGGGTTCTGCCACTGATCCTCGGTCAACTCGGCCAGCGCCTTGCGCCGCCGGTCGGTGACCTCGGTGAATTTCGCCAGGAGTTGTTCGCCGCGCAGCGGACGCAGCGACTCGATCCACGCCTCGTTGAGCGCACCGATCTCGTTGCGCACGTGCGGCACCGCGGTGACCGCGGCGTCCGCCGTCGGATTGGGCTCACCGAGCAGGATGGATTCGATCCCGACCAGATGGGCCAGGACATCGAAGACGGTCCAGCCGGGCAGCGGAGACGGTGTGCGCCACTGATTTTCGTCGAGGCCGCTGACCAGATCGGTCAACGAGTCCCACTCCTGTGACAGGGCGGTGGTGAGGGTGTCGCGGTCGGTCATGCGTTCTTTTCCTTGTCCGTGTCGGCGGATTCCTCGATGCCGAGCCGATCCAACCCGGTGCGGATGGCCGCGGCGGTGGTCGAGGGCTCGGGCTGGCTGCCGACCCGTCCGCGAAAGAGCATTCCGGTGGCGAAGGATCGAATATCGCCGGTGTGGCGTGGCACCACGTGCAGATGTACGTGGTGCACGGTCTGGAAGGCCGACTTTCCGTCGTTGAGGATGAGATTCGCGCCATCGGCCGCGAGGGTGCTGCGGCGCAATGCTTTCGCCATCCGATGGCCGAGGGTGAACAGCTCGGCGCCCAGCGCCGCGTCGAGGTCGTCCAGGTTGGTCGCGTGGCGTTTGGGGATCACCAGCATGTGCCCGCGGGTGATGGGCCGGATGTCGAGGAACGCGCACAAGGTGTCGTCCTCGTGGACCTTCGTCGCCGGTGCCGTGCCCGCGACGATCGCGCAGAATATGCAGCCGCTCACAGTCGAGACATTACGGTGTACGAAGCCCACGGGACACCCCCCGCCGGCTTTGCCCGGGTCAGCGGCGGGTCCCGTGTCCGCGGGCGCGGCGCGGGCCGCGATACGGACGAACCGGAACGGCGTGTGAGATTGATCTCGGTTACGCTCACCGGCGAGCCGGTACAGTTGTGCGACCTGAAACCTACTGGTGGGTAAGTTTCGGGGCCGAAAGAACGGCTCGAGGCTCCGCACGAACCGTGGGGCCGGCTACCGTCACGAGTAAGGATGTTGACCAGTGGAGACAACGCAGAGCGGAGTCGACGCAGCGCCACCCGGTGATGATGGGAGCGCCTCGCAGAGTACCCGTGTCGGTGTCGTGCGTGAGACGAATCCCGGTGAGCGCCGGGTCGCGCTGGTGCCGAAAATCATTGCGGGCCTGGTGAAGCAGGGTGTGCAGGTGGTCGTGGAGGCCGGCGCGGGGCAGGGCGCGTTGATCCCGGACACGGCGTTCACCGAGGCCGGCGCGGTGATCGGAGATCCGTGGTCGGCGGAGGTGGTGGTGAAAGTCGCCCCGCCGAGTGATGCGGAGATCGCGAAGCTGTCCGCTGGGCAGACGGTGATCGGCTTCCTGGCTCCGCGCAATGCGGACAACAAGATCGGCGCGTTGCGTGATGCGGGGGTGAGGGCGTTCGCGGTGGAGGCCATCCCGCGCATCTCCCGCGCCCAGGTGATGGACGCGCTGTCCTCGCAGGCGAATGTGTCCGGGTACAAGGCCGTGCTGCTGGCCGCGTCGGAGTCGACGCGGTTCTTCCCGATGCTGACCACCGCGGCGGGGACGGTGAAGCCGGCCACGGTGCTGGTGCTCGGTGTCGGTGTCGCGGGCCTGCAGGCCCTGGCGACGGCCAAGCGCCTTGGTGGTCGCACCACGGGGTATGACGTGCGCCCGGAGGTGGCCGATCAGGTGCGGTCCGTGGGCGCGCAGTGGCTGGATCTGGGTATCGACGCCGCCGGTGAGGGCGGCTACGCGCGGGAGCTGACCGAGGAGGAGAAGGCTCAGCAGCAGCAGGCCTTGGAGAACGCCATCAAGGGTTTCGACGTGGTGATCACGACCGCGTTGGTGCCGGGTCGCCCCGCGCCGCGCCTGGTGACCGCCGCCGCTGTCGAGGGAATGAAGCCGGGCAGTGTGATCGTGGACCTGGCCGGTGAGACCGGCGGCAACTGTGAGCTCACGAAGCCGGGCGAGACGGTGGTGGTGCACGATGTGACGATCTGCTCACCGTTGAATCTGCCCGCGACGATGCCCGAGCACGCCAGTGAGCTGTACGCGAAGAATATTGCGGCGCTGCTGGAGTTGATGCTCGTGGACGGTGTGCTGGCACCGGATTTCACCGATCAGGTTCTCGCGGACTCGTGCGTCACCCGGGACGCGGAGGCCGAGGCGAAGACGGACTCGGCTGCGGCGCAGGCGGATTCGGCCGAAACCTCTGCCGATGCGACGGATTCGACTGCGGACACCTCGGATTCGGGTGCGGCCGGCTCGGCCGGGAAGGAACAAGGCTGATGTATACCGAGTTGTTGGCGAATATCGCGATTCTGGTGTTGTCCGGTTTCGTGGGTTTCGCGGTGATCTCGAAGGTCCCCAATACCCTGCACACGCCATTGATGTCCGGTACCAACGCGATTCACGGAATCGTGGTGCTGGGTGCGTTGGTGACGCTGGGCAATGTGCAGAATCCCTCGATCCTGACCCAGATCATCTTGTTCGTGGCCGTGGTGTTCGGAACGTTGAACGTGATCGGTGGTTTCGTGGTCACGGACCGGATGCTGGGCATGTTCAAGGGTAAGAAGCCCGGTAGCGAGAAGGCGGGTCAGTGATGCACACCTTCGACAATGTCAGTTATCTGGTGAACGGCCTCTACATCATCGCGTTCGCCCTGTTCATCTACGGTCTGATGGGCCTGACCGGGCCCAAGACCGCGGTCCGCGGCAATTTGATCGCGGCGGCGGGCATGGTGATCGCGGTGGTCGCCACGCTGATCTCGGTGCGGCACACCAGCAATTGGATTCTGATCATCGCGGGCATCGTGGTCGGCGTCGTGCTGGGTGTGCCGCCGGCGAAGTTCACCAAGATGACCGCGATGCCGCAGCTGGTCGCCGCGTTCAACGGTGTGGGCGGTGGCACGGTCGCGTTGATCGCGTGGTCGGAATTCATCAATTCCCACGGCTTCTCGCATTTCGACGAGCAGCCCACGGTGCACATCGTGGTCGGATCGCTGTTCGCCGCGATCATCGGATCGGTGTCGTTCTGGGGATCGCTGATCGCGTTCGGCAAACTCCAGGAAATCCTGCCCGGACGCCCGATCGGCGTCGGCAAACTCCAGCAGCCGCTGAATCTGCTGCTGCTCGTCGGCGCGATCGCGTGCGCGGTCGTGATCGGTGTCGGGGCGACCGGGCACGGGGTCTCGCAGGTGTGGATGATCGCGGTGCTGGTCCTGGCCGGCGTGCTGGGGCTGATGGTGGTGCTGCCGATCGGCGGTGCGGATATGCCGGTGGTGATCTCACTGCTCAACGCGTTGACCGGATTGTCCGCCGCGGCAGCGGGTTTGGCGTTGAACAACACCGCGATGATCGTGGCCGGCATGATCGTCGGCGCGTCGGGTTCGATCCTGACCAACCTGATGGCCAAGGCGATGAACCGGTCGATTCCCGCGATCGTGGCCGGTGGCTTCGGCGGCGGCGGCACGGCCCCGGGCGCCGGCGGTGGTGAGCAGAAGCAGGCCAAGGCCACCAGTGCCGCGGACGCGGCGATTCAGATGGCGTACGCGAACCAGGTGATCGTGGTGCCCGGCTACGGTATGGCCGTGGCGCAGGCCCAGCACGCGGTCAAGGAGATGGCCTCGCTGCTGGAAGCCAAGGGCGTGGAAGTGAAGTACGCGATCCACCCGGTGGCCGGTCGGATGCCCGGTCATATGAACGTGCTGCTGGCCGAGGCGGAGGTCTCCTACGACGCGCTCAAGGAGATGGACGACATCAACGGCGAATTCGCGCGCACCGACGTGGCATTGGTGATCGGCGCGAACGATGTCACCAACCCCGCGGCGCGGGAGGACTCCTCCAGCCCGATCTACGGGATGCCGGTGCTGAACGTCGATCAGGCCCACAGCGTGATCGTGTTGAAACGCTCGATGAACTCCGGATTCGCCGGAATCGACAACCCGCTGTTCTACGCCGACCACACCTCGATGCTGTTCGGTGACGCCAAGAAATCCGTCGGCGCCGTGACCGAAGAACTCAAGGCGCTGTAGAACTTTCGCGAAAACGGCCCGCACCGATCGAATCGGTGCGGGCCGTATCGCGTCGATCTCGCTGCCGGGGGCCGAACGCGATTAGGCTGTGGACCGTCCAGCTCACCGGTACACAGCCGGTGACCGATCCTCGAGTCAGGGGGCAGTATGACGCCCGGAGAGCACCTCGAAGTTCCTGCGGCCGTAGACGATTCGGCGATCTTCGGTACCCCGCATCAAACCCCCGACGGCGCGACGGTCATAACCGTCGCCCGGCCCGGTGGCCGATTCCGGCGCGGACCGCGTCCCTTGGGGGCGATCGTGGTCCAGGGCGGCGACTCGAAGTGGATCCCGGCCACCGACGATACCCGAATCACCTTGCTGGCTTTGCTGATCGGACTCTCGGCCGCGACGCTCGGCACAGCCGCGGTGCTGCGCCGCCCACCGTGGCCGGACCTGACGGTCACGGTGGACAAGCACGTTCAGTAGTGCGGTTGCTCCCGAGCCTCCACCGCGTCCTTGGCGTTCTTCAAGGACGTGCCGGGCAGCATTTCCCGATAGAGCTTGATGGCGTGGATCTTCTTGCCCTGTGCGATCAGCGCATCGATCTCGGCCAGGTCCGCGCCGGACAGCGGCGCGGAGCCGGACATCGGCCGAGTCGGTGAATTCATCAGCGGCACAGAAGAATCGGTGATCTCCAGATGTCGCATGATGAGATCGAGTTTGTACTCGATACGTTGCAGCCTGCGTTCGTGCCGCCGATTCTCGAACATCCCCGAACTCTAACGCCCGGACGCCGAGGGGCGGGCGCACTCATGCGTCGTTCACATCACCTTCAGCGTTCCGCCGTCGATGACGTAATCCGCGCCGAGGATGTTGCCCGCGCGCCCCGAGACCAGGAAGGCAACCAGTGCGGCGACCTCCTCCGGTTCGGTGATCCGCTCGGAGGCCATCCCGAATTGCTGTGGTAGCGCGGCGAGAAACTCCTCGTGGCCGACCCCGCTGACCTCGGCGAGTTTGGCGCCGAACCGGCCGGGTTCGCGCCACAGCGGGGTGCCGACCACACCCGGGGACACCGTGTTCACCCGCACGCCGCGCGGACCGAATTCCTCGCTGATCCGCTTGGAGAACGAGGTCAGCGCGGCCTTGGCCTCGCTGTAGGCGACCGGACCGGCCGCGGGCAGGTGGGCGTTGATCGAGGAGATGGTGACGATCGCGCCCCGGCGTTCGATCAGACTCGGCAGTGCCGCCCGGGTGGCCCGGACCGCGCTCATCAGATTCAGTTCGAAGATCTGGTCCCACTGCTCGTCGGGGATGTCGAGGAATCCGCCCAGGGTCATCTGATCGACGTCGCCGCCGCCGACATTGTTGACCAGAATATCGATTCCGCCCAGCTCCGCCTGCGCGGCGTCGAACAGCGCGGTGATGCCCGCGGTGCTGCTCAG
>CBJNFW010000214.1:0-15268 GCA_966435935.1 uncultured Nocardia sp. | reverse complement strand
GGGATCGCGGCCGCGCCGATGATCACCGAATGCGTGCGAGGGCAAGGCCTGCCGGGCGCAGCATTCGCGTGCTGGCGCGGTACGAGGTCAGCTCTGCGTCGGCGGGGCACCCTGCTCTTCGAGCCACCGATAATGCTGCTGGAAATGGGTGTCGGGCCGTTTGATCATGATCGCGTCGGCCTCGGCAAGGATCGCGCCGGAACTCTCGAGCTCCAAGGTCGCCCGAACGAACACCTTCCGGTTCTCCACCCGCTCGGTCCACGCGCGCCCGACCAGCGGCCATCCGATCGGCACCGGCCGGACGAATTTGACGGTGAGCGTACCTGTGACGCCGAACTCCCGGTTCAAAACCAGTGTGTGCCCGACCAATTCGTCCATGACGCTGGCGGTCCACCCACCGTGCGCGACTTCTGGACCTCCCTCGTTCTCCGAGGAACACACCACCCGGCTGATCACGACGCCGGATTCGTCGAGGCGTTCACCCTCGATCCCGAAACGGCACCGGTTCAAGCGGTGGCAGCCGTGGCACAGACGTACGCCACTCGGCGATCGCGGCGCATAGTACAGCGACGAAGGATCGTCCTGATCCATCGCGCTGCTTTCCATGTCTTCGGCACCTGTTGCGCCCCTTGGAGTTTCGACCTCGGTCACAGGGCTCCCTTCAATATCATCTGCGGGTCGCGATCATCCGAACACAGTCGAGACAACTCGGGACGGACCACTGACCAGGTTCGATGGCCGAATTCTCGGCCATCGAACCGGAACAACACTCAACCGAGCATGAGCCCGAGCGCTCATGCTCCGAACTCGTCAGGCGGCTGCTGCCGCAGGGAACAACTCTTCGAAAGTCCCGCGCAGGACACGATCACGCACCTTCTCGCCGACCGTGTCGAAGATCTGGTGCAACGTCTGCTGGGTGTGCCCGTAGGTACCCTCCAGATGCGGATAGTCATCTCCCCACATCACGTTGCTGTACCCGGTGTCCTCGATGACCTGCACAGCGCTGATGTCGTGCTGGAACGACGCGTACACCTGCTGTCGGATGATCTCACTGGGCAACCGCGACAACCGCGGACGCACGAACATCCCGTGCTGCCGATACGCCTCGTCCATCCGATCACCGATCGCGGGAACCCAGCCCGCACCGCCCTCGGCGATGAGAACCTTCAGGTCCGGGTGCCGGTCCAGCGCACCACCGGCCACCAGGTGCGTGATCACGCGCATGCCCGGGTACGTGGTTTCCATGTAATTCACCACCGCACCACCGGGGCCGCGATAGACGACGTTCTGCGCACCGGTCCCGATGTGGTAGGCCAGCGGCAGGCCGAGTTCCTCGGCGGCCGTCCAGAGCGGCTCCCACAGGTCCAGGCCCCAAGCCCGATCGTCATCGATGCCGCACGGGAAATACAGTGCGCGGAAGCCCATTTCGGCAGCGCGCTCCGCCTCGGCTACAGCATTCTTCACATCCATCAGCGGAACGATGGCCGGCGCGAAGATGCGGTCCTGCTTGGACATGACCTCTTCGATCGCCCAGTCGTTCCAGGCACGGACGACGGCGTTCTCCAGCTCGGGATCGCGGATGGAACACGTCCAGAAACCCATCGAGGGGAACGCGAGCTGGTTGCGTACGCCTTCCTGGTCCAGATCCTGCAACCGGATCCGCAGGTCCTTGAACCCCGGCGGCCGCATCGCATCCATGAAGTCGTTGAGCTGACGATCGATCTGCATCCCGTCGATGTACAGGATCTCGTACTTCTCGCCGCGTTCGGAGCGCGGCGCTCGGTCCGCGAGCCGCTTGGGCAGCCGCGAAGTCCACAAATCGTCCGGCTCCATCAGGTGCGAATCACCCGAATGCGCCCAGATCTTGCCCTCGTCGACCTGCTCCCCAACGGCGGATATCGCCTCGGTCATGCGTCTCTCCTCGTTCGAGTCACTTCCAGGACGAACTGACGAGACAGCTCGTCCTCATATACTTTACAGCGTATCGAAAATGGCGAGACCTGTACAGGGCAGAATCGGGCAGATAGACGCACATCGGGCGAGTCAGCTCAGCGTGGCGCCGCGTTGCTGTTGCCGCCTCGCCATGCGGTAGCAGGTCGGCCCAGATCGACAACCGCCGCTTCGGCAAGGTCGAATCTCGCACTGTCGTAGGCGATCAGCGCTGCGCGAAGCCTGAACAGGTGATCCGAACGTCGGATGTCGAAGCCGGTCAACGCCTGAATCCGGGTAATTCGGTAGTCGACGGTATTCACATGTACACCCAGGATCTTGGCAGTCCGGCGGCGGTTGAGGTTCGTACTCAGATGTGCGCGAACGGTGTCGAGCAGATGAGCTGAGGCAGCCAGGGGCACCACCAACTCCGCAAGACGATCTCGTTCGAGCCCGGGCTTGGAAAGCATGCGTTCCAGCACCAGGTCATCGAGGCGATAGACACCTCCCGGCAAGTTGTGCTGGGTAGCCAGCCGGGCCAGATCGTGGGCCAGATTTGCGGTCGAGGGCAGGTGCGAGACCTCGCCTTGCAGCACCGCGACATGCACTTCCTGGCGAAGGACGCGGCCGATGAACTCGGCAACGCCATGCGCATCGTTTTCACCCGCGTGCGGGGCCGGCACCAGGACCGTTGCGCCACGCCGCCCCACCACCGCGAGAACGCCGGGGTGGCGCTGGGCGAGGGTCTCACGCATCTTCTCCCACCACGCCGCCGCATGTTCGGCAAGCTCGAAGGCTTGGCTGAAAATCACGGCCAGCACCCAGTACCGCTTGGCCAGGGTGACGGCGCCGGCCTTGGCAAGGGCAATCGGAGTCCTGCCGGCCAGCAGTGCTGCGGCGACATTCCGGGTAATTCGGCCTGGCGCCGCCGCGCCGCCTGCCTTCTCACGAACATACGCACACGACAGGCTCGCCGTGATCGCGGTCCGCGCCGTGAAGAGGCACTGCAGGGCTTCTATCGCGGTACTCCGGTCGCGCGCCTCGGCGAGTTGGTCGAGCAGATAATGAGTACCGCGGTGAACGACTTGGGTGATTGCGAACAGCGGAACGTCGCCGTGGGCACACCGAGCCCCGAACCGCTCGATCACCGCGAGCGGACCGGCGGGATCACGCCCCGCCATCATGGCAGTGACCGTCTCCAGGCATGCCGTTGTCACAGAGATGACGTCGATGCGATCACTTTTCTCCATACCGTGCGTGAGGTGACCGTCGGCAATCAAACGGTCGGAGATGGTCTGCGCCAAAATCGGCAGACACTTGGCAAAGCGCGTGTCGCGCTTCGATTCCGCGGGGAACTGCTGCGTTTCGGACGTCTGCGAGCTGGTCATCGATGCGACTCCTAGCCAGGTTCAAGCCTCGACTGAACGACACCGTCGATGCGGTTCGGGACAGAACCCCTCAACTGATCCCGATGCGCGCCAGCGCCACGCCTCCGACGACCGGCGCCGATGCCGGACGCCTCGGCGGGAGTGCCGACGAGGGCCACCAGCCGCCCGCCGATGGCGGTCACCACGTGAGCGAAATAGTTAAAGAGATTCAATTAGTTGCCCATTAGACGAGCCTTGACTGCCGTCGTCAACCCCGACTTCGACACCGTTCCCGTAAGCGACATGCCCGGAGCCGATGGTGGCAGGCGATCCCGGACGCCTCCACCGCCCCGTCGGCGCTGTTCGATGGCTCCAGTCGCATTTCGTAATTCCGCTTCACCCGGTTTCACTCACGCCGTCGTCCGCGCGCGGAACGCGGTTCCTGGTGCTCCGCACGCGCCTCGCGCTCACTCGGCGTGCACCCCAGAGTTCTCAGCCGAGATGAGATGTTGCTGAATAGCAATCAGGTCTGAAAGGCACTCTTCCTCCGACAGAAAGCCTTCGGTGCGCCCAATCAGTAGCTGACGGGTCGCCAGCATGTGCACTGTGAGGATGCCGATAGCAATGGCCCGATTTTCGAACCGAGGTCCCGTTTCTCTGCAGTGTGAACGCATCTCGAGGAATATCTCTTGCGTCAGTCGCATCCATCGCTCATCGACGTAGCGGTCGACGCGACCGAGGTCAGTCTGCAGCCTTGACAAGAAGCCGATGAAATGGCCGACCCGGATCTGCTCTGCCAATGGAATTACGAATGCTCGAAGTAGACTTCGCATGCGGTCGTCACGACTGGTCGCGGCACCACCTCGGACCTTGTCCAGCAACTCCTGCTGCCGTTCGACGACCTGCGGCAACCGGTAGTCCCAGATAGCCCGCAGGACGCCGTCACGGTCGCCGAAGTAGTAGTTCGCTGCCGCGACGTTACGCTGCCCGGCAGCCTCGGCGATCGACGCCAGCGGAACCGCATCGAACCCTCGTTCAGCAAATAGGCGCTCGGCCGCAATGATCAGACGCCGTCTCGTAGCATGACCTGCTGCGTTAGACACTGCCCGGGAACCGTTTGCGTGCCGCCCGCTCTTCCAGTTGCCGATCGATCATCACACCGACCATCGCAGGAACATATATCACCAGAAGAATCCAAGCCACGCCAGTAGTCAACTCGAAGACGAACGAGTTGCCGTCGGTACGGATACCCGGCACCTGCCCGAGAATCCCGTAGCCGAGCCCGGATACCAATGCGGCGACAAATGCCACACCGAGCCAAAAAACGGTCAGATCGCGCGCAGGCCGATCGGGGTGCGCGCGGTGCCGGCGTCCATCCATGACGCCCCATATCGCCGCAGCCACAACGACAGCGGCGAGGGCGAGCCACCGCGCTACCGCGCTCAACGGTGTCCAATACGCCACCGCGTACGCCAGGCCGGTCCGGGCCGACACATGAAGTGCGGCCAACCCGAGCGCACGAGGCGCCAGCACAGTAACAACTCCACGCCGTTCGCCAGTGACCCCACCGCGAGACTTCGACACAGACATCTGCCCGGCCATCAGATCGGATCGAACCCGGAGACCAGCCAACGGCCTCCGACGTTGCTCAACTGCACCCGGACCGTACTCGCCATGGCCGACGGCTGCGGGTCCTGCGCGGTGGTGGTCACCTGGTTGACGAACACGAGCACGACAGCTTGCCTGGAGTCCGCGGAAACCACTGCCGCCCCGACGGATTGGGCGTGGGTGTCCACCGCCTTCTCCCGAGCGGTCGGTATGACGACGTCGTTGGTGTACTTGTCGTAGTAGTCCTTGAAACTTCCGGTCAGCTTGGACGAGGCCGCGGCCAGATCCTTGTCCGCTGTCGCCGCCTGATAGGACAGCAGTGCCACGGTCGCGTTCTGTGCGATGTCCTGGGCACTCGTCTCGATCTGCGCGGTTTCCCGATCGCTTCGATAGTCGTGCGCGTATTGCGTCACAGTGAGGGCGACAAGCGCCGCGGCGAAGACTCCGAAGACGACGCACGCGACCTGTTGGGCCTTCGGCCGCGCTTGCCCCAGTTTCGTTGCGCCATCGGCACTCACCCGCGTTTCCGCAAGTTTGTCGGCGAAGGACCGGCCGTGTTCGTCCCACAGCGGCCACAACCAGCCGAGCAGCAGCGGGACGGTGTCGACGATATGGGCCACCTCCCGCAGTACCGTCCGCGCGAGACCCGGCACGCCCCCGGTAGCTGCCGCGGTCGTATGAATGCCGACAATCAGTTTGCCGATCGTCCGGCCCGTCATCGCTTGGCGGTAAACGGTATTCCACAGCACGAAGCCGACGACCGCGACCGCCGCCACCGCGGATACCAACTGTACGTAGATGTTCCGCGAATCGTCGAGCACGATGAGGCCCAGTACCGACAGGGTCGCGAGCGGGCACAGGACATCGATCGCATAGGCCAGTACTCGGGCCCGCCACCGGGCGGGCCCGAGATCGTCCTCGCCGACCTCGATCCCCCCGGTCACGTCCTGTCCGGCCCCGGTAGTACCCCGCTCCATATCCGGATCGTCCGCATTCTCGGACGGTGTTGTGCCGACCGGATTTTCAAGCTCGACTGTCATGACGCCACGTACTCCATCTTCGAGATCTTGAGCCTGCTGCCGTCGGGCGCGACGGTCACCCGGACTCGGAAGGTTCGCGGCTCCTCGTGTGCGCCCGCCGAATTCGACACCTTCGAATGTGCGGTGAGCAGAACAAGAGCGCTTCCGTCGTCGTTCACGTGTTCCAGACCTGCACCGGCGATCTCAGCCGTCGTGATGACCTTCGCCTGCTGTACAGCGGCGGTGAACGGTTGTGCCTGCGGCGCGAACTCCGCGCGCCACTGACCGGTGGCATCGTCGAGAATCCGCTGCACGTCATCGCCTGCCGAGTCGTAGTGCACGGTGAGGACATTCAGCACTTCCTGCTGCGCTGCCTGCACGTACGCCAGGCGCTGATCGTCCGCCGTCCGCGCCGCGCGGTGATGGTGGGCCAGATACCCGCTGGTGATCGCCGCTGCCAGTGCGACGAGCGCGGTCACCAGGACACCGGCCTTGCGCAGACGATCGCGGCGCCGGGGTGCCGTGGCCCGGGCAGCCGCCTCGCAGTGCCGCTCCCCCGCCGCATCCGGAGCGGCCGCATCCCCGGAATCCCGCATCGCCGCAGCGTCCTGCTCACCGTCGTTGCCGGAGGACTCCGCTGAGGCGGCAGTGTCGACCGCGGGATCGTTCCCGGTCTCGCTCACCCCGCTGGGCTCATCATGGTCCGCCATGTCGGTTGCCTTCCTGTGTTGGTGGCGACATCGGTTTGCCGGTAGGTCCGTCCATCGGGGCCGGTGTACACACCGTCGGTGCTGTAGGCCGCGGTACTCACCGTGGGTCTCGGCGGCCCGGTCGCCCCGGCACCTGGGACGTACGCGGACGGGTGATACTGCGGATTGTCCACGTACGCTTGCGATTCCCCGATCCACGGGTTGGTGCCCAGTGGGCGATACGGCTTGTCGCTGTCACACATCTCGACTGTCGGTGCGCGCTTACCCGGATGATCGACGCACGGATAGTTCCGCGCACCGCGCACCGCGTTCTGATCCGATTGCGGGAGTGCGCAATACAGCGGCTGGGCAGGCCGGGTCGGTTCGTCCTCGGCACTGGCGTCGCGGCGCTCCGACGCCGGCAGGTAACCGGCCGTGCACGGCGGTGGAACGTTCAGACCGAGTTTGAACGACATGAAGTCGCCGGGAATACCGTTCCTGTTCGGGTACGCCATCGTGTCCAGGGCACTGGCTCCGGCCGGCAACAGCACCAGGATCTGTTCCAGCGCAGCGTTGTACGTCACCGCGACCTGCCCCAGGCTGACCATATTGGCCAGCAGGATCGGCAAGGTAGGCTGCAGCTTCTGAAACAGCGACGTGGCCTGGTCGGCCGCCGCGCGTCCCTGCACCAGCAGATCACGCAACGTTCCGTCACTGTTCGCCAGCTCACCGGTGAGGGTCGCGACGTTGCCCGCCCATGCTCTGATGGACGCGTCGGACGCCACGGTCGCGTCCAGCACCGGCCCGGCATCCTTGATCAGACTGGTCATCGGGGTGATGTTGTCCCGGCCGTCCTTGCTCAGGCCGTGCGCCGCGTCGAGCAGGCGCGCGATGCTGGGCCCGGTGCCGTCGAAGCCCCGGTAACTCTCATCGATCAGTCTGTGCAGGTTGTCCGCCGGCAGCGCGGCGAGGCTTCGATCGACCGTGTCGAGCAGGGTGCCGATGTCCTGTGGCACCGAGGTGCGATCCACCGGAATCAGACTGCCGTCGTGCAGATAGGGCGAAGACGCCGTGCGCGGTACGAGATCGACGTACTGCTCGCCGATGGCGGAGCGACTGTGCACGTTCGCGTTCACGTCGGCGGGGATCTTCGTGTCGCTGTACATACTCAACGTTGCCAGGACACCGTCGGGCGTGGGTTCGATATCGGTGACCCGGCCCACCGTCTCACCGCGGTAGGTGACATTCGCTGTCTTGTAGAGGTTTCCGTTGGTGTCCAGCTCGATCTTCACCTCGTAGCGGCCTATGCCCAACATCGCCGGGATCTGGATGAATTTCAGGCCCATCACCGTCAGTGATACGACCGTGAGGATCGTGAACACCGTCAGCTGAATCCGGACGAATCGCGTCAGTCTCATCGGTGGCCCCCGGAAACCGGACCGGTGAGCGGGTTCGGTGCGCTCAATCCCGGTTGCCTGTCCTTGGTGCGCCCCAGCGCCGTCTCCAGTGCCGTGAGCTGCCCCTCCACCGGGGTGCCCTGCAGCAACGAATTGTCGATACGGCCCATCGTCAGGTCGATGACCGCACTGAGGTTCGCGTAGTCGCCACGAATCCACTTGTCCAGGTTGCGTTCCGGCCACGGGTAGGTGGCATATATGCCCATCGATCGGGTCAGATTTCGGCCGGCATCGCCCAGAGCCCGCAGCGCGGGCTCCAGGTTCTGGAGATTGCTCATCACGTCGTCGCGACTGGCGGCGACCACGTTGTCGGCTTTTCCGGAGAAGTCCCCGATCGTCGTCACGGCCTGAATGAGCTTGTCCCGCTCAGTGTTCAGAACAGCAAGTGCGGGCGGGATCGCGTCCAGCGCGTGGGACAACGTCTCGTCCTGCCGGCTCACAGTCCCCGCGAGATGGTCGAGTCCGGCCATGGCGGCCACGATGTCCTGCTTCTGTTTGTCCAGGCTCGCTGTGAAGGTGGACAGCTGGCCGATGAAGTCGCGGACGCTCGTTTCCCGGCCCGACAGAGCCGCATTCAACTCTGTGTCGATCTGCTGCAGTCGCCCGATGCCGCCGCCGTTGAGTACCACCGACAGCGCCGAGAGGGTCTGCTCCGTCGTCGGGTACTGCCCGGCGCGGTTCAGCGGGATCACATCACCGTTGTGCAGCCGCCCGACCGCCGGTTCGCCGGTCGGTGCGGACAATTCGATATGCTGGCTGCCCAGCAGGCTCGTCTGGCCGATCTTGGCGATCGCGTTCTCGGGCAGTTGGACGTCGCCGTTCAAGCTGACGGTGACGACCGCATGCCAGCCCTCGAGGTCGATGTGGGTGATGGTGCCGACATTCACATCCGCGACTCGCACACGCGAATTCGGTTGGATCCCGGTCACATTCGGCATCTGGATACGAATCTGGAACGAATTCGCCCCCTCGCCCTTGGTCCCGGGCAGCGGTAATCCGTTCACGCCACGCCATTCGCCGCAGCCCGCGAGGACAACCGCACAGCAGGCCAGCGCCGCGAGCCTGGCCGGTCGAATTCCCCACGACGATGTCCACCCGCTCATCGGTGCCCTCCTGGCAGCAGTCCGGCCAAACCCGTTCCCGGGGCGACAACCGCACTCGCCGAGGGCAGGCCGTTGGGGTACGGGTTCAGCGACGGTTCGCTGTAATCCACCTGGTTCGGCTTGGCATCCACGCCGTCCGCGACGTTGACGCCAACCGGTGGATAGTTGAACTTCAGGCTCTGCAGCACCGGCCCGAGGTACTGCACACACAGCTTCGCCGCGTCCGCAGCGCCGAGGCGGCTGGCGGCTTGGATTGCGCCACAGATGAACTGCAGCGGATTCTGCATTTGCGTGACGGCCAGCGCTCCGGTGAGCGCTCCTTGCGCCGGGTTGTAGATATTGTTGAAATTTCCGAAAGCGTTGGGAGCCACGTGCAGCAGGTTCTCGATCACCGGCTTGCTCTGATCCAGCGTCGAGGTGAGCGTGGTCAACGCCTCGGCAGCATGCTGTACCCCGTCGCGGTTCTGACCGACGAACGTCTTCAAATCGTTTGCCACGCCGTCGAGTTGGCCCAATGCGCTGGACAGGTCTTGGTCGGTCCCGGTCAGCACACCGCTCACCGAAGCCAGATGACCGTTGATCTGGACGATCTGCTGATTGCTCGCAGCCAGCGCCGAGACGAAGATCTGCAGGTTGCGCACAACGCTGAACAGGTCGCGCCGCCCGTTGGACAACGTCGTGAGTGCGTCGGACAACTGAGTGATCGTCTGATGCAGCCGGGCGCCGTTACCGTCCACGGCTCCGGCTGCCGAGTTGATGAACGAACCCAGTGGACCGGTGGGCTCCGTCGAGGTCGGACCGAGGGATGTGGCCAGCCGATCGAGTTGTTTGCGGAAGTCGTCCCATTCCACGGGGACCGCGGTCCGGTCGATCGGAATCACCGCGTCGTCCGCCAGTTCCGGCCCGCGCTCGTACGCCGGGGTCAGCTGGATCGCGCGCGCCGAGACCAGCGTCGGAGAGAGAATGACGGCCTTCGCCGTCGCGGGGATCCGCACGGACGACTTGTAATGGAAGGTGACCCGCATCTTGTCGCCGTCCGGCTCGATCGCGTCGATCGACCCTATCTTCAGTCCGAGCAGCAGGACATTGTCACCCTTGTACAACCCGTTGGTGTTGCTGAAGTAGGCGACGACGGTCGTGCGGGTCAGGAATTGGTACACCCGCACGCCGACCAGAGCTACCGCGCACACCGCGATCACCGCCCCGATGCGCAGCGCGGTGCGCCGCGTTATCTTTATGCGCCGCAATGTGTTGGTCATCGTCATTGCAATCACCTGGCTCCGGGAATGGGAATCGGCAGCGTGGGCACCGGCGGGAATGTCGGGAACGGCGGAGGTGGAGCCGCGGGCACCGGAGTCCTCGGACCAGGAGCCGTGTCCTTGGGCGGCACCGTCCCGGGCGGGTTGTTGTATCCGCCGTTGATCTTGTAGGTCGGTCCGCCGAGAATCGACGGATCCACACCGGCGCCTTTGAACGCGGCATCGACGAAGGGCTGCAGATATTGTCCGGGCAGCAGATTGACGATGTATGCCTTGAAGAAGGGGCCCGAGGCTACCGACTCGCCCAGAGACAGTGCGTATTGGCTCAATGGGAGTAGGGACTGCTGTATTTCGGACCGGCGCTTGTCCAGCAGATCGATGACGTTGTTGAATCGATCCAGCACCGGGCTCAGCTGCTCCCGGTTCTCCGCCACCAACCTGCGCAACTGCCGCGACACCTCGGTCAGTTTGTCCAGCAGCGTCCCGATCGCCGAACTGCGCGCGTCCAGTCCCGCCAGCAGGACGTTGCCGTCGACCACCATGCGATTCAGTTGATCGCTGCGTTTTGCCAGCACCTGCGTGACCCCGGACGCGTGCGAGAGCAGATCGGTCAGCATCCGATCACGGCTGTCGATCGATTGCGACAGGCGCGCAACACCATCCAGCGCCCCGGCGAGATCCGGCTGCGCCGCGTTGATGCTGGAGCTCAACGTATGCAACGCCTGCGTCAGCTGATCGGTCTTCAGCCCGCTGATCGCTGTGGTCAGATCCCCGAGAGTGTCCGGCAGAACGTACGGAGTGGAGGTGTGTTCCAGTCCGATCACCGAATCGGGGCTCAATTCCCTGGTACCGCGCGGACGCAATTCCATCATTTTTGCGCCGAGTACGGTCTTGGTCTTGATGGCCGCCTCGGTCTGGTCGCCGAGCCGGACGCCGTTCGCTGTGAACCGGACCAGGATCTTGTCACCGCTCAGGTCCAGTCCCGAGACCTGCCCGACCGTAACGCCCGCGACTTGGACCGGCGCGCCGGCCTGCAATCCGGCCGCCTCCGCGAAGTACGCCTCGTACTCGCGATGTGCGGCCAGGTATGGGATGTGGTCGTAATTCTGCGCGCTCAGTACGCCCGCGATCACCAGAACCGCGCCGATCAGACCCGCGCGGAACGAGTTGGATTCCAGCATTGCGTTCATTTCGGTGGAGTACATCTTCCTGCGCGTTGACCGACGACATTGATATACACGGGATCACCCTTAGGGCCATTGACCTTCAACGTTGCATCGCACAAATAGAATGAGAAGAAGTCACCGTACAGACCCAGCCGGCTCAGTCGCCGGTATCGGTCCGGCAGTTGCGACAGCAGATTGTCCATATAACTCTCGTCGTCGTCGACATTCGTGCTGACCCGGCCCAGCTGCTGGACATCGGATCGGAATGTCCCATGGGTGACATCCAGCAATTGCGCGACCGAACCCGAAACGGCGTTGATATGAGTCAGTGCGTCACCGACCGGCCCTGTCTGCGCGGAGATGCCGCTGATCAATTTCTGCAGATTGTCGATCATCGAATCGAACTGGCCGTTCTTGTCGTCGATCGTGCCGAGCAGAGCGTTGAGGTTAGTGATAACACTGCCGATCAGCGCGTCCCGGTCGGCCAGGGCCGAGGTGAGGCTCGCGGTGTGCGACAAGAAGTTCGAGATATCGGCGTTCTGGCCCTGCAAGACCGCGATCAGCTCACTCGACATCTGATTCACCTGGTCCGGGTCCAGAGCCTCGAACAGGGGCCGGAAACCTCCGATGAGCGCGTCGATGTCCAACGCCGGAGCCGTCTTGTCCACTCCGATCGTCGAGCCCTTCGGCAGCGGCCGCGACGCCCCGGGCCCTTGCGTCAGCTCCAAATACCGGTCTCCCACGAGGTTTTCGTAGCGGACCACCGCGTGCGTGCCTCCGGTCAGCACGACGTTCTTCGCCACGGAGAAGGTGACCAGCGCCCTGGAGTCGTCGATCACCGACACACTGCGCACCCGCCCTGCCTCGACGCCGGCGATCCGGACGAACTGGCCCGCTCGCAAGCTCGAGACATCGGTGAAAACCGCACGATAATCGGTCTCCCGATCAAATCGCAGGTTCCCGAACACGGTGACGATCGCGAACAGGAAGAAACTCATCGTCAGAACGAATACCGCGAACTTCACGGCGGGGCCCGTGATCCTCATCAGTGACCACCCCCGGGCAGCGTGAAGCCGAACATGAAGTCGACGATCGTGGGATCCGCGGGGCGCGGATGATCGGTTCCCGGCCCGTGCAGCGGAGCTCCGTTATTGATCCGCAGATATGGCGCCGGATATGTATTCCAGGTGACCGGTGGATAACACCCCGGCGTACCGTGCGGACCGCCCTTTCCCGCGACCACGGGCAGATTCTGCGGATTTTTGTACGGGTCGTCCCCCATCAGCAGACCGGCATCCAATCGCACGGAATAATTCGTGACATCGACCGTCTTGGCCATATTCTCCGCGTCCATGGCGCCGAGGTGCAGCATGCAGACGTACTGCGGGCTGTACTTTTTCAACAACGCGGTGGTGGGGGCGAGCAGGCGTAAAGTATCGATGATTCCCTTACCGTTGTCACCGAATATTGTCGTACCGCTACGACCCAGATCGGCCGCCGAGGTGAGGGCTCCGTCCAGATTGTCCTGGCGGGCGACGAGCGTATTCGACGTCACCGACGCGTTGCGGAGAATCTTCATCAGGTTGTCGCTCGCATCACCCAGATTGGTTGTCGCATCAGCGGTTCCGCGCAGGTCGGCCTGTAGTCTCGGCAGTTGCGGGTTGATCGCGACGAGCAGTGTGTCCGCATCGGTGAGGGTCTGTCCCAACTGCGCTCCTCTGCCTCGCAGCCCCTCGTCCAGCGCTGCGAGAGTAGCGCTGAGTTTGTCGGGTTCGATTCGATCCATCACGTCGGTGATGTTCTGAAAAACCGTATTGACCTCGGTGGATACATTCAGAGTGGGTATTACCGCATCGGCGCTCAAATGCGACCGAGCCGGCCGCCCCCGGACCACCAGCTCGATGTATTTCGAACCGAAGACCGTCGTGGGTTCGATGTCCGCCGCCACATTCGCGGGAATCAGGTCGACCTTGCCGGGCTCGATGTCGATATTCAACATCGACTTCCCGGCCACAAGGGATACGGATTCGACGGTCCCGACCGGAACGCCGTGCAGCTTGACCTTGGACCCGGGCTCCATGACCAGCCCGGACCGGTCCGATACCACGCGAGCGTGAACGATCGGGTGGAACGCGCCGCGGAACGAGGCCAGGCACAGCCAGACAATGCCGACCAGGGCCGCCAGCAGAAGGACGCCCGCACGCAGAACTGGCGGTTTCCGGTACTGACCTCGGCGATATTTTCGCAAGAATGCCACAGAAATCGTCCTCATCCCGCCAGATCGAAGTTGCCGGAAGTTCCGTAGACAGCGAGCGAAACGAGAAGAGTCACCGAGACCACCGCGATCAGCGAAGCCCGTACGGCGCGTCCGACGGCGAACCCGACACCCGACGGGCCGCCCGAGGCGTGGTAGCCGTAATAGCAGTGGATCAACATGACCGATATCGCCATGACGATCGCCTGGAGAAACGAGTACATCAGGTCGGTCGGCCGCAGGAATGTGTAGAAGTAGTGGTCGTAGACACCAGCGGACTGACCGGCGATATACGTGGTGTAAAGCTGGGCCGAGAGGAACGACATCAGCACCGCCATCGAGTAGACCGGGATGATCACGATCAGGCCGCCGATGACGCGAGTGGACACGACGTAGGCGATGGATCGGATCGCCATGACCTCCATCGCGTCGATCTCCTCGTTGATGCGCATCGCGCCGATTCGTGCCGTCGCGCCGGCGCCGATGGTGGCAGCCAGCGCGATCCCGGAGGTGACCGGCGCGGCGATTCGCACGTTGATGAACGCGGCGAAGAACCCGGTCAGCGCCTCGACTCCGATGTTGCTGAGAGATGCGAAGCCCTGGATTGCCAACAGCGCGCCAGCCGACAGCGTCATGAAGGAGACGATCACGACCGTTCCGCCGATGATCGCCAAAGCTCCTGTGCCCATGCCCATTTCGGCGACGATGCGGAGAGTTTCCTTGCGATACGCGGACAGGGCATGCCCCATGTCGCGGAAGGTGCGGAAGTAGAACACCCCATGCTCGCCGACCAGTCGGACACTACGTCCCAGCCCGGACAACCGGCGGAGATACTTCGGGTAGCGACTGCGGACCACGGCAACATTCGACATCGCGCTACCTCACCGTCGCCTTGACACCGATGGCGGTGACCACGACATTCACCGCGAACAGCGCCATGAAGGCGTAGACAACAGTCTCGTTGACCGCGTCCCCAACTCCCTTCGGCCCGCCCTTGACGTGCAGGCCCATGTAGCAGGCCACCAGTGACGCGACAAGCCCGAACAGCCCGGCCTTGATTTCCGAGATGACAACCTCGGGAACGCCGGTGACGAAGGTCAGGCTGGCGACGTACGACCCCGGCGTCACGCTCTGCACATAGACCGAGAACAGGAAGCCACCGACCAAACCCACGGTCACTACCAGCGCATTCAGCAGCACCGCAACCAACGTCGACGCGTACACACGCGGCACGACCAGTCGCTGGATCGGATCGATTCCGAGAACCCGGATCGCGTCGATCTCCTCTCGGATCGTCCGTGACCCGAGGTCGGCGCAGATCGCGGTGGCGCCCGCGCCCGCGACGATGAGCACCGTCACCAGAGGGCCGACCTGGGTGACAACACCGAGTCCCGCGCCGGCGCCGAGTCTCTCCTCC
>CBJNFW010000213.1:0-15276 GCA_966435935.1 uncultured Nocardia sp. | reverse complement strand
CCAGCCGGTCCGACCCCTCGAGGCTGAAACCGTCCGGGAGCCCGCGGCCGTCGTCGCCGATGATGACGTCCAGCCAGCGTGCCGAACGTTCCGAGCGGATAGTCACGGTGCCGTTCTCACCGGCGTCGAAGGCGTGCTCGATGGCGTTCTGCACCAATTCGGTCAGCACCATCACCAAAGGCGTAGCGCGTTCGGCGGAGAACACGCCGAGCGAGCCTTCCCGGCGCACCTTGATCCGCGCGGTGTTGACCGTCGCGACGTCGGCCATGATCGGCAGCAGACGGTCCACGACCTCGTCGAGATCGACCTCCTCGTCCACCGACATGGACAGCATCTCGTGCACCGAGGCGATCGAGGTGACCCGGCGCACCGATTCGGTCAGCGCGAGACGCGCCTCCTCGTTCTCGGTGCGACGCGCCTGCAACCGCAGCAGCGCGGCCACCGTCTGCAGATTGTTCTTCACCCGGTGGTGGATCTCGCGAATCGTGGCGTCCTTGGACAGCAGCGCGCGATCGCGGCGCTTGACCTCGGTGACGTCGCGCACCAGCACCGCGGCACCGGCCAGCTCACCGTGCGGGCGCAGCACCAGTGTGCGCAGCAGAACCGTCGCCCCGCGCGCCTCGACCTCCATCCGGCGCCCGGACTTGCCCGCCAATGCGGCCTGGATATCGCTGACGACCTCCTGGGCATCGAACGGGTCGGTGATCAGCGAACGTGTCGTCTGGGCCAGATCCTGGCCGTCCAGATCGGCCTGCAGCCCCATGCGGTGGTAGGCGGACAGCGCGTTCGGGCTGGCGTACCGCACGATGCCGTCGGTGTCGAGCCGGATGAAGCCGTCCCCGGCACGCGGGCTCGAATGCGAACCGGTGCGATCCTCGAGGGTCGGGAAGGTACCGTCGGCCATCATCTGGCACAGATCGTCCGCACACGCCATGTACGCGCTCTCGAGATTGCCGCGAACCTTGGTGCGTTGCATCTCGATATCGCGTCCGAGCACCGCGATGACGTCCTCGCCGACGCGCACCGGAATCGCCTCCAGAATCACGTGCGCCGGATTCGGATGGTAGACGCCGGTCTGCTCCTCGTCGGTGTCCACGCGAACGATCGCACCGGTGCTCAGTGCCTGGAAGATGTGCGGATGGTCGGCATGGGAGGCCAGTGAGCCCACCAGATCCTCCGGATGCACGGTGGGCGCGGTGGTCGGGCGGCACTGGGCCACGCACACCACGTCGGCCCCGTCGGCGACCGGACCAACACCGACCCACAGTTGCAGGTCGGCGAACGACAGATCCGCCAGCAGCTGCCAGTCCCCCACGACGCGCTGCAGATGGTCCACCGCCGCACCCGGGAGGTCGGTGTGCTCGGCGAGCAGGTCACTGAGAGTGGACATGAACGAATTACGAGATCACTGCGATCAGGTCGCCCTTTTGCAGGACGTCACCCGGCTTGACATTGATCGAGGTGACCGTGCCGGGCCCCTCGGCGACCACGGGGATCTCCATCTTCATCGACTCCAGCAGGACCAGTGTGTCGCCCTCGGCCACGGCAGCGCCCTCCCGCGCGACGATCTGGAAGACGGTCGAGACCATCTCCGCGAGCACTTCCTCAGCCATGGCACCCTTCCGGAGTTCGACGTGATCGACCAGCTGACGATATAGCCAACCACACGTGGAACAATGTCTTTCGATCAGAAGGGAGAAATCATGGGAAAGCGTGGTCGTAAGAAGCGCAGCCGCAAGGGAAACGCGGCCAACCACGGCAAGCGTCCGAACAGCTGAGCCGGAATTCCGGCGTTGCCTTCGGCGCCGCGCGTTCGCGGCTCCGAAGGCTCGTCGTCCGAGCGTAGCTCGATGATTCGCCGGTTGTCCGCCGGCGAGAATTCAGGACTCGGTGGAACTCTCGGTGATCGTGATCGATCGCCGGATCTCCACGGTCAGACGCTCACGCAGCGAATCCGGCGCGCGGTCGCCGCCGCACTTGCGGTTGAGCAGCCGCTTGAGCTTCTCCTCGAGGCCGTACGCGTCGATGCACGGTGAGCAGGTCTCCAGGTGGTGCTGCAACCGCTCGCGGGTGGCCTGATCGCATTCGCCATCGAGCATCAGCCAGACATCGGCGAGCACCGCCGTACAGTCCAGCTTCATATCCGCATCCCCCTCGGTACCCTGCTCGCTGTGCTCGTGCCCACTCACTGGGTGACCTCCTGACGCGCCCCGTCCCCCGCCTGGTTTCGATCGAACCCCCGCTCGTGGGCCACATCGGCGAGCAGCCCCTTGAGCTGCTTGCGCCCGCGATGCAGCCGGGACATGACCGTGCCGATCGGAGTGCCCATGATCTCGGCGATCTCCTTGTACGGGAAGCCCTCCACGTCGGCGTAGTACACCGCCATCCGGAACTCCTCGGGAAGTTCCTGCAGCGCGGCCTTGATGTCGTCGTCCGGCAGCGCCTCGAGCGCCTCCATCTCCGCCGAACGCAGACCCGTCGAGGTGTGCTCGGCCGTGGCGGCGAGCTGCCAGTCGGTGATCTCCTCTGTCGGGTACTGGGCGGGCTGACGCTGCTTCTTGCGGTAGGAGTTGATGTAGGTGTTGGTCAGGATCCGGTACAGCCAGGCGCGCAGGTTGGTGCCCTCGCGGAAGGACCGGAAGCCCTGGTACGCCTTGGCGAAGGTCTCCTGCACCAGATCCTCGGCGTCGGCCGGATTGCGGGTCATCCGCAGCGCCGCGCCGTAGAGCTGATCGAGCAGCGGGAGCGCGTCGCGCTCGAACCGCTGCGCCAGTTCGGCGGGGTCCGCGGGCGCGCCCGACTCCCGCGCCGCGTCGTCACCGCCCGAATCGCGAGTCTCGGCCTCACCGTCCAGGCGATCGGCCGCCAAATCGTCGTCGCTCGTCACGCCCATCCCTTCGATCGCCGTAGTCACAGAATCTACCGTGAGCGATGTGGGCAGCGAGAATCCGGTGACGGTAACCACCGGTATCGCGGTGAGCTCCGCGGACGACACGGTGCGCACGGGGCGTTCGTCGATCAGAACCGTCACCGGCAGACTCCTTCGGTTCTCACGGAATGGGATGCGTATGGCGTGCAACATGTGCGGGGGTCGCTGTGTTCCCGCGGTGTCGCAGCACACCGCTCGGCCGGCCCGGACGGGCCGTCCTAGAGTGACCGGCATGGCAGCCCCGACCCCCGCTATCCGTGCCGCGACCCAGGCCGAGGTCGCCCATCGCGTGCATACCTATCCGCACGACCCGCGCACCGATTCGTTCGGGGCCGAAGCGGTTTCGGCCCTGGCCGAACGGCTGGGCGTGCAGGCCGGGCAGATCTTCAAGACGCTGGTGATCGAGTTGTCCGGCGGATCGGGCGTATCCGGGCTGGCGGTCGCGGTGCTGCCGGTCCCGTCGACGCTCTCGCTCAAGGCCGCCGCGGCGGCGCTGGGCGCCTCGAAGGCGGTCATGGCCGACAAGTCCAAGGCCGAACGCACGACCGGTTACGTTCTGGGCGGGATCTCGCCGCTGGGGCAGAAGCGGGCGCTGCCGACGGTGGTGGACAGCTCGGCCCTGGAATGGGATCGAATGCTGTGCAGCGCGGGGCGACGCGGGCTGGAAATCGAACTCGCCCCGCGAGATCTCGTGCGGCTCACCAAGGCCGTCACCGCACCGGTCACCGCCGTCTGAACCCCGTCGGTGATCCGGACAACTCGGACAGCGTAGCCAGCTACCTGGGGCGATGGAATGTCACATCGCTCACCTTGCGAATCCGCCACATCCTGACACACACTTGCCAAGTACAACTAGTTGGAACTTTCAAGCAATTGGCTGTGTCAACCGCGTTGCGGTTCTCCGAGGAGGGCGTCCATGGACCACGACGAGGCGATCGACGTCATCGCTCTGCAACTGATCCGTCTGGGCCGAATCCGGGAGCGCACCAACGCTCAGATCGCGGCCGTCTCCGGAGGCGAGATCGAAGCCGCAGCTTACTCGATCATCTTCCGGCTGCTCTACGACGGCCCGATGCGCTCGGGCGCGCTGGCCGAACTGCTGTACTCCGACGCCTCCACGATCAGCCGCCAAGCCGCCGCTCTGGTCAAACGCGGGCTCATCGAGCGTCGCGCCGATCCGGCCGACGGACGCGCCAGCGTCCTGGCCGTCACCGACGCCGGACGAGAACTGGCCGCGTCGCTGCGACAGCGCCGCAACGCCATGCTGGACAACGTCCTGAAGAACTGGAGCGACGAGGAACGCACGGCCCTCGGTCAGATGATGCGACGCTTCGTCGACGACTACGAACAGGCGCGCGAGAGCATCCTCACCCTGCATCCGAAAGTTCCGCTGCCGGACAAGATGGCGGACGACCGCACCGGCGACGCCTAGCGCCGGGCTTGCCACGCGGGCCGGCCCGCTGGGAACACGCACGGCCACGGCGACGAATCGTGTCAATCACCGGCGTCACCGCGCGCAGTGCGTTTACTTGACGGGCCCGTTCCGTCGACCCGAGGATGTGATGCGCGTGTTCCACCGGAAATCCGTTCGCACCCTGATCATCGCCATGTCCGGCGGCGTGATTCTCACACTCGGCGCCGCCACCGCCGCCGCGGAGCCGCAGGGGAATCCCGACTATCCGCTCGGCGCACAGAACCAGCCCCCGGGACATCAGCAATCCGATGATCTCAACGACCAGGCCAAGCGAGCCGAGGACCTCGGCGGGGATATCGTCACGGACATGATCGATACGAGCGCGCATCTCACCAAGTGCGTCCTGAACCTGGTCGTGCCCAGCGTCCGCTGCGACTGATTCCGGCGGAGTCGGCGAATCACAGCAGGCTGATCTGACCGGGTTGCTCCTCGATCCCGCTCAGCAGCTCGGGCCCGTTATTGCGGACGCTGTTCACCAGAGGTGACACCTCCCGCACCACGATATCCGAAACCCGTTCCAGCCCAGGGGTTTCCAGGAGTTCATGCGGTGCGGGACGGTCCGGGTCCAGCCACGCGGACCAGTGTTCGCGCGGCATCATCAGCGGCATCCGGTCGTGGATCGCGGTCAGATCGCCGACCGCGTCGGTGGTCAGGATCGTGCAGGACAGCAGCGGATCCATCTCCTCGGAGCGATCCCGCCAGATCGACCACAGACCGGCCATGTAGAGCGGCGAACCGTCGGCCCGGGACATGTAGTAGGGGCGCTTGACCGCCTTGCCCTTGACCGTCGAGTCACCGTCCACGACCCACTCGTACCAGCCGTCCATCGGCACCAGGCAGCGGCGCTTCTTCACTCCGTCCCGGAACGAGGGCGCCTCGGCGGCGCGGTCCGCGCGCGCGTTGAACAGCGGCTTCCCCTTCGCGGGCACGCCCGGCTCGGCCGCCTTGGTCCATGCCGGGATCAAACCCCACCGCATGCGCCGGATACGCAGCCGCGCGGCGTCGCCGGGATGGTCGTGACCATGCCGCTCGACCACCGTCAGCACCTGATTCGTCGGCGCGACGTTGTAGTTGGGCGCGACGGGCGCATCGCCGGTCTCATCGATCGCATCGAGTTCGGCCGCCAGACGGCCCGGATTCACCGTGGTCGCATATCTGCCGCACATGCGGTCAATGGTACTGAGCCGCGAATACGCCGGAGCGGAGCGGAGGCCGATACAGTTGGCCGGAATTCCATGTGATGGCGGGTGACTTCATATCTAAGCTGTTCATATCTAAGCTATGAGAACTTCATGCAATCACTTTCTCACTAGGGGTCGCCGAAACCATGTCCACCACCGAGCCGACAACCGCCCGACGGACCGTGCTGACCTCGGTCAACCCGGCCACGGGCGAGGTCATCGACACGCATCCGATCGCCGACGAGCAGGCCGTGGCCGCGGCGGTCGCCAAGGCCCGCGCCGCCGCCGGCAGCTGGGGTGCGCTGAGTTATGCCGACCGCAAGCGGTATCTGCTGCGATGGGCCACCCGGCTGGTCGAGAAATCCGACGAGCTCTGCGATCTGATCCACGCGGAGAACGGCAAGACCCGTGACGACGCGTTCCTGGAATTGATGCTCACCCTCGAGCACATCTCCTGGGCCGCCAAGAACGCCGAGAAGGTGCTGAAGACCAAGAAGGTCTCCCCCGGCGCGCTGATGTCCAATTTCGGCGCGTACATCGAGCAGCGTCCCCTGGGCGTGGTCGGCGTGATCGGCCCCTGGAACTACCCGATCTACACCCCCAACGGCTCGATCGCCTACGCCCTGGCCGCAGGTAACGCCGTGGTCTACAAGCCGAGCGAATTCTCCACCGGCATAGGCAATTTCGTCGCCCAGGCCTTCGCCGAGGCGAATCCCGAACTGCCGGACGGAGTCTTCACCACCATCAACGGCTACGGCGAGACCGGTGCGGAGCTGGTGCGCGCCGACATCGACAAGATCGCGTTCACCGGATCGGCGGCCACCGGCAAGAAGATCATGGCGGCGGCGGCCGAACGGCTGACCCCGGTGCTGCTCGAATGCGGCGGCAAGGACGCGGTGATCGTCGCGGCCGACGCCGACGTCACCGCCGCCGCCGACGCGGTCGCCTACGGTGCGACGATGAACAGCGGCCAGACCTGCGCGGGCGTCGAGCGCGTCTACGTGGACGCCTCCATCCGCGACAAGTTCGTCGCGGAGGTCAAGCGGATCCTGACCGACGTGCACCCCGGCTCGGACGGCAAGGCCAGCTACGGTCCGATGACCATGCCGAGCCAGATCGATATCGTGCGCCGGCACATCGAGGACGCGCTGAACAACGGCGGCACCGCGGTGCTCGGCGGCCTCGACTCGATCAAGGGCCCGTTCATCGAGCCGGTCGTGCTGGTCGACGTGGACGAGAAATCCGCTGCCGTGCGCGAGGAGACCTTCGGCCCGACGGTCACCATCCGCACCGTGAAGAACATCGACGAGGCGATCGAGCTGGCCAACAACTCGACCTATTCGCTGGGTTCGACCGTGTTCTCCCGCAAGCACGGCCTCGAGATCGCCCGCCGGATCAAGGCCGGGGCCACCTCGGTCAACGCGGTACTCGGATTCGCGGCGATCTCCGCGCTGCCCTTCGGCGGCGGCCGGGACTCGGGCCTGGGCCGCATCCACGGCGCGCCCGGCCTGCTGGAGTTCACCGCGCCGCACTCGATCGCGGTGCAGCGCTTCACGATTCCGGGTATGGCGTTGCTGAGCTACTCGCGCACGCAGAGCACGATGAAGCTGTTGCGCCGGGTCGTGCCGATCCTGCACGGACGGCACAAGTAGGCGGATTCGGGTGGCCGGTGGAAACCACCGGCCACCTGCGGTCCGGGCTATCATTTCGGCATGTCCGGCCCATCCGTCGAATCCAACCTCCCCGAGACCATGACCTGGGAGGAGCTGGAGCGTCTTCCGGAAGAGATCGCCGCGCAGATCGAGCTATGGAATGGTCATGTGGTCTGGGCCAGACGGGGGCCCGGCGAGCATCAGATGTTCACTCGCCGACTGACGAACTCTCTCGAACGCTTCGCCCGCAAGGACATGTCGGACCGCACCGAGCACTGCTGGGTCGCCAATCTCGAGACCAACGTCTTCTTCGGGAAGACCGGGAAATCCGACTTCGTGACGCCGGACTTCCTGGTGCACCGTTGCCTCGGCACCCCGTATCAGGATGTTCGTGCCGACGACGTCGTCCTGGTCGGAGAAGTGCTGTCCCCGTCCAACAGCGTCACGGAGATCGAGACCAAGCGTGCTCGTTATGCCGATGCCGGCATCCCTTGGTACTGGGAAGTCGAGCTGGCGGGTGACGTCAGCGCGATCAATACCGTGCGCGCCTTCGCACGCGAGACCCGCCCCGGACAACTCCCGGACGGAGTGCGAGCGCTGCACCCGTCCAACTACATCCTCGTCGGCGAATGGACCCATGCCGACGAGAACGGCGTGGAGATCACCCATCCGTTCCCCATCTCCATCCCGTGGTCCGAACTCGAGTTCTGAAAAAGCGGAGCCACGATCGGTGAAACCTCATAAGCCCGCGGCGATTTTCATGCCGCGGGCTTGTGCGTTTACTGCGAGTTCGTGACCATGCGCATCCCGGATCGGCCGATAGGCGAAGATGGTGGGGTGAGTCTCTGGCCAGCGCCCCATACCGAGCACCCCGTCCACGCGACCGTGACCCTGCCCGGGTCCAAATCCATCACCAATCGGGCCCTGATCCTCGCCGCGCTCGCCGATCGGCCCTCGACCATCGCCGGGGCGCTGCGCAGTCGCGACACCGACCTCATGATCGCGGCGCTGCGCGCGATGGGGGCCGAGATCAGCGGTGACGCAGATACTCTCGCCGTCACCCCCGCCGAGTTGACCGGTGCGTCCGTGGACTGCGGACTCGCCGGGACCGTCATGCGATTCCTGCCTCCGGTGGCGGCGCTGGCCCGCGGCGACGTCGCCTTCCACGGCGACGACCAGGCCGCGTTGCGGCCGCTGAGCACCATTCTGGACGCGCTGCGCGGGCTCGGTGTCGCCATCGACGGCGACACCCTGCCGTTCACGGTGCACGGCGCGGGCGCGCTGCGCGGCGGATCGGTGACCATCGACGCGTCGGGTTCCTCGCAGTTCGTCTCCGGACTGCTGCTGTCCGCGGCCCGCTTCACCGACGGACTGACGGTGCATCACAAGGGTGCGCCGCTGCCCTCGATGCCGCATATCGAGATGACCGTGCAGATGTTGCGGCAGGCCGACGTCGAGGTCACCGCGCCCACCGATCCGCGCCGCGAACAGGTCTGGACGGTCGCGCCCGGGCCGATCCACGGCGTCGACTGGGAGGTCGAACCGGACCTGTCCAATGCGACACCGTTCCTGGCCGCGGCCGCGGTGACCGGCGGTGAGGTGACGATTCCGCACTGGCCGCAACTGACCACGCAACCCGGGGACGTCATCCGGGAGATCCTGGTGCGGATGGGCGCCGAGGCGCGCCGCGCCCACGGCAAGCTCGTCGTGCGCGGGCCCGAACGGCTGGCTGGGATCGATATCGATCTGCACGATGTCGGCGAACTCACCCCGACGGTGGCCGCCCTTGCGGCGCTTGCGGATTCGCCGTCGCGGCTGCGCGGGATCGCACATCTGCGCGGGCACGAGACCGACCGGCTGGCGGCGCTGTGCACCGAGATCAACCGGCTCGGCGGCAAGGTCACCGAGACCGAGGACGGCCTGGCCATCGAGCCCACGCCGTTGCAGGGCGGGCCCTGGCACTCCTACGCGGACCACCGGATGGCCACCGCCGGGGCGATCCTCGGCCTGCGCGTGCCCGGTGTACACGTCGAAGATGTCGGCACCACCGCCAAAACTTTGCCGGACTTCGTAACCCTGTGGGAGACAATGCTTTCCGCAGACGACGCGAAACCTGCCGACGACGCGGCGGAGTCGGCGCACTGAAGCGGCGCGAGTACGACGAGTCCGATGTCCGGGTGCGCCCGGGCAGGGGCTCGCGTCCGCGCACCAAGAATCGGCCCGAACACCGGGACGCGCGCACGGCGATGGTCACCTCCGTCGATCGCGGCCGCTGGAGCTGCGTACTCGACGGGGATCCGGATCAGCCCATCGTCGCGATGCGCGCGCGCGAACTCGGCCGCACGCCGAGCGTGGTGGGCGATCAGGTCGACCTGGTGGGCGATCTGTCCGGTAAACCCGACACCCTGGCCCGCATCGTGCGGGTCGCCGATCGCGCGACGGTGTTGCGGCGCACCGCCGATGACACCGATCCCTACGAGCGGATCGTGGTCGCCAACGCCGAACAGCTGTTCATCGTCGTCGCCCTGGCCGATCCCCCGCCGCGCACCGGATTCGTCGAGCGCGCCATGGCCGCGGCGTATGCCGGTGGGCTGGAACCGATCCTGTGCCTGACCAAACACGATCTGGCCGCCGAATCCGAATTCGCCTCCGCCTTCGACGATCTGGACCTCACCATCGTCTACGGCGGCCGCGACGACCCCCTCGACGCGGTGCACGACCTGCTGCACGACAAACTCACCTGCCTGCTCGGGCATTCCGGCGTCGGTAAGTCCACTCTCGTCAATCGCGTTGTCCCCCAGGCAGACCGAGCCGTCGGCGACGTATCGGGCGTCGGCAAGGGCCGGCACACCTCCACCCAGTCCCTGGCCCTGCCCCTCACCGGCGGCGGCTGGATCATCGACACTCCCGGCATCCGCTCCTTCGGCCTGGCCCACATCACCCCCGACGACGTCATCGCCGCCTTCACCGACCTGTCCGAAGCCATCGAGGACTGCCCCCGAGGCTGCACCCACCTCGGCCCCCCAGCCGACCCCGAATGCGCCCTGGACCTCCTCCCCGGCAAAGAACGCCGAGTGGCCGCCATCCGCCTCCTACTGGTCGCCCTCAACTCCAACGACCCGTGGGTCGTGGGCAACGGTTGACGCCTTCACCAGGCCGGCCAGGAACTCCTGGGTCTCCGGATCCACGGAGTGGATGACGACACCGCGCATACCTCTGGTGAGCAGCACCTTGTAGATGTTCCGCACCAGAACATCGAACTTCTCGTCAGGGACGGGATCCTTCTTCGTCCCCTTGAGCGCGGTGTCCTTGGATGCCGGTCGCACGGTGGTCAGATGTCCGTCGCGCACGACGAGATCCGGTCCGACGATGACACCGGACCAGTCGTATTCGAATCCCTGTGCGGTATAGATGCATCCGACCTGCCCGAAACCCCGCGGATCGGTCGCCCACAACGAACTCGGCGGAGCGTCACCGACGGCGCGGTCACCCCGGAGATTCCACGGCCGCGACCAGTCCCCGATCACGACATCGTCGACCAGTGTGCCGTCCTTGTTCGGAGAACTCCACGGCCAGCAGTAGCCGGCCGCCATCCGCGCGGTCATCCCCGCCGAATTCCGCTCTCGCAGAAAGTCTTCCATTTCACGCGGCGACGACGCGATCCGCACGTCGAACCTCGGGTCACCGAGCCACGGCGTGGGCCCGCCGACGCGAAGGTCGAGCAGTCTGCGCACCCACTCGTCGTATTCGGCGCTGCCACCGCACCGGAACTGACCATCCAGTTCGACATGGTGTACCAGATAGCCGGAACGTACCGCATGCTCCCGGATGGCCTTGACCGTCCCGATTTCATCCGGGCGAACCACCTGATTCTCGTCGAGGAGAAACACCGGTACCCGGGCAACAGCCATCAGCTCGTCGATCTGGGGACGTTTCGTTCGCTTCGCCGCGGGTGTGAAGCGGTTCGTGGACACCTCTCGAACCCGATGCGCCTCGTCACAGATCAGGACGTCCAGCTCGTTCTTCTCGGCATCGGAGAAGTTGCGGAAGTATTTGAACAAGCCCTGTAGTTCCGTCGATCCCTTTCCGGGAAACTTGCGGAGCGATTCGGTGAATGCCAGGGAGCCTGTCGCGTGCCGCACGCGGTATCCGTCCCGGTGCAACTCGGCCAGCGGCGAGGCCGCGATGAGACTCTTTCCGCTGCCGGGCCCGCCGGTCACGATGACGATGCTCTTCTGATCGGCTCGCCTGGACGAGCGCACCCGATTCATCACCATCTCATATGCGAGTTTCTGGTGATCGAGCAGCGAATACCGCGTGGCCGCACGAAGTTCGGCGCCGGTGAAGCTGAAGAGGTTCTCCTTGCGCCGAATCGCGCTGCGCAGCAGTCGGTCCGCTGCTCCGGTGTCGGAATCCGGAGCGAACTGACTCTTCAGATAGGTCAAGAATTCGTCGTGCTGCTCGCCGGTGTACATCCGCCCGGCGTCCTCCGGCGGCCGCTCGCGCAGGGCGCTGATGGAATTCTCGGTCGCGTTGTGCAGGTAGGCAACTCCGTGCACGGCCTCCGGCCGATCGTGGAGCACCTCGACGTACTGGGTCAGATAGCCGCAATAGGCACTCACCTGATCGATCGGGTGCAGTTGCTCGTCCGGGATACCGGAGGCCCGCACGATGCGATCGCTGTGGTGTTCGAGCGTGGCGCCACTCCACTGCTTCAATTCGACCACCACGTAGTTGTCCGCACCGGTCTCCGGATGTACACCGCTGAGAATCACGTCGGCCCTGCGGCTCGATTCCGGCAGCTGAAACTCGATGAGCATCTCGATCTGCCCGAGTCCCACCGCTTTCAGGTCCTGGGCGATCAGCGGCAGACTCACATCCCACGAGCGTTCTTCGGCGGAGGGTCGTTGCCGACGCGTACGTCCCAGATGCCGCGCGACCATCGCCGACAATTGTTGCTCGATGGACAGATCCAACACTTCTTGCACGGTCGATCGATACACCCGGCTCGACAACGAAACACCCCCGGCAGCACGAATTCTCGCGCGGTGGGGGCATATCCGAACCCTCGGAAGCCCGTCGGGCCGCAACCTGACGACGAAATATTAACGTACCGAAGGACTACGGCTACGGAGCCCCGCCGAGATGGTGTCCCGCAGGGTAATTCGCGTCATATCGGCGTGGAAGCGCTCCTCCGGGATCCACGGGCGATGCACGACGCCGGCCGGGATCGATCCGGCCGACTCAGGAGGCGAACGGGGCGACGTCCGGGGTGCAGTGCGCTCCCGGGGGCGGAAGTTGGCCGTTTACAAGGTAATTCGATACGGCTCGGACACTGTTGCCATTTCACCGTCGACACCGGTCCGGCGAGGGCCGGCGCGGCCGAGACGACCGACCAGAAGACCACTGCGACAACGGCGATACCCGCGCCACGGCGTGCCCCCGGAACTTCGACACCTCGCGGAGCCTACTGAAGCGCGAAGCTTCTCGGCAGGGTTGGGCAGCTGGACGAGTACTCCCCCAACTCGTTTCACGGCTCCCGAAGGATGCCGTACAACGGGGCATTCCGGAGGTGTGTGACCCGGAACGGCCCGTCGATGCGTCGGCCCGAGAAAGCGCGAACGCCCGCTCCGGCGCCGGAGCGGGCGTCCGCGATATCCGCGAAACTACCGGCGGCGCCGGGACTTCGGGCCACGGTCGGCGCGACCCTCGTTGCGGGCGGCCTCGCGGCGTTCGCGACGGGTCATGCCGGTGTCCTCGGCGGTGCCGTACTCCTGGGCGGCGCTGCGGCGGGCGGCGTGGCCGTCCTCGTCCGGCCCCGAGTAACTCAGGCCGCGCGGGCTGGCGTTGTCGATTCCCCTGGCGCGCAAGGGAGCCGGGGCCGCGGTGCCATTGGTCTGCGGCGCGTCGACCAGAGCGCCGACCGGGGAACGCAGGCCCTGATCGATCGCGGCGGCGCCCTGCGGCTGCTGCGGCGCCTCGAACTCGAACTTGGCGTTGAACAGGTAGTGGACCGACTCCTCTTTCAGACCCTCGAGCATCTGGGAGAACATGTCGTATCCCTCACGCTGATACTCCACGAGCGGGTCGCGCTGGGCCATCGCACGCAGGCCGATGCCCTCCTTGAGGTAGTCCATCTCGTAGAGATGTTCGCGCCACTTGCGGTCGAGCACCTGCAGCAGCACCTGATGTTCGAGGGTCCGGGTACTGCCCTCGCCGACCAGGTCGTCGATCTCCTTCTCCCGCTGCTCGTAGGCGGCGTGCGCATCCTCGAGGACGGCGTCGAGCAGCTCCTCGCGGCTCAGCTCGCCGATCTCGCCGTCCTCGTTCTCGCCGGTCAGATCCTTGTAATCGATCGTGATCGGGTACAGCGACCGCAGCGCGGTCCAAAGCTTTTCCAGATCCCAGTCCTCGACGTAGCCGTCGGCGGTGGCGGCGTTGACGTAGGCGGTGACCACGTCGGTGATCATCTCCTGGACCTGACCGTCCATATCCTCGTCGCTGAGAATGCGCTGACGCTCGGCGTAGATGATCGTGCGCTGCTGATTCATCACCTCGTCGTACTTCAGCACGTTCTTGCGGATCTCGAAGTTCTGCTGCTCGACCTGGGTCTGCGCGCTCTTGATGGCCCGGGAGACCATCTTGGCCTCGATCGGCACGTCGTCGGGCAGATTCAGGCGGGTCATGATCGACTCGAGCGTCGCGCCGTTGAAGCGCCGCATCAACTCGTCGCCCAGCGACAGATAGAACCGCGACTCACCGGGATCGCCCTGGCGGCCGGACCGGCCGCGCAGCTGGTTGTCGATACGCCGCGACTCGTGCCGCTCGGTGCCCAGCACGTAGAGACCACCCGCCTCGCGCACCGCCTCGGCGTCCTCGTCGACCTCCTGCTTGACCTGTTCGAGGGCCGAGTGCCAGTGCGCCTCGTACTCCTGCGGAGTTTCGACCGGGTCCAGTCCCTGCCGGCGCAGCAGCAGGTCGGCGAGGATGTCCGGGTTACCACCGAGCACGATGTCGGTACCGCGACCGGCCATATTCGTAGCGACGGTGACCGCACCCGGCCGGCCCGCCTCCGCCACGATCTCCGCCTCTTTCTCGTGGTACTTGGCGTTGAGCACGTTGTGCGGGATGCCGCGCTTGGTCAGCAGTCCGGACAGATATTCCGAACGCTCCACCGAGGTGGTACCGATCAGGACCGGCTGCCCCCGCTCGTACCGCTCGGTGATGTCGTCGGCGACCGCGGAGAACTTGCCCTCCTCGGTCTTGTAGATCAGATCCGCCTGATCCTTGCGGATCATCGGCCTGTTGGTCGGAATCGGCACCACACCGAGCGAATAGGTCTGATGCAGCTCGGCCGCCTCGGTTTCGGCGGTACCGGTCATACCGGCCAGCTTGTCGTAGAGGCGGAAGTAGTTCTGCAGCGTGATGGTGGCCAGCGTCTGGTTCTCGGGCTGGATCTCCACGCCCTCCTTGGCCTCGATGGCCTGGTGCATGCCCTCGTTGTAGCGGCGGCCCACCAGGATGCGACCGGTGAACTCGTCGACGATGATGACCTCGCCGTTGCGGACGATGTAGTCCTTGTCCCGGACGAACAGCTCCTTGGCCTTGATGGCGTTGTTCAGGTAGCTGATCAGGGGTGAGTTGGCCGCTTCGTACAGATTGTCGATGCCCAGCTGATCCTCGACATACGCGACGCCCGTCGTGGTCACGCCGACGGTGCGCTTCTTCAGGTCGAACTCGTAGTGGAACCGGCCATCGATCTCCGACGCCCGCTGCTGACGCTCCTGGCTGGTCATCGAGGTGGTGTCGATGCCCTTCATCTCCGGCGCCATCCGCGCGAACTCGGTGTACCACTTGGACGCGGTGACATCGGCCGGGCCGGAGATGATCAGCGGCGTGCGGGCCTCGTCGATGAGGATGGAGTCGACCTCGTCGACGATGGCGAAGTTGTGCCCGCGCTGGACCAGATCGTCCTTCGAGTGCGTCATGTTGTCGCGCAGGTAGTCGAAGCCGAACTCGTTGTTCGTGCCGTACGTGATG
>CBJNFW010000212.1:0-15320 GCA_966435935.1 uncultured Nocardia sp. | reverse complement strand
GATAGAGCAAGGGCCTTCTAATCCCTAGGTCGCAGGTTCGATTCCTGCCGGGGGCACCAACCTGCGACACGTTTCCGCAGTTCAGCAGGTTTTCTCGATCCGCGATCGCTGCCGGATCACCAGCCGAGCTGGAAATGTGCAACTTTAATGGTTGCCCTGATGCGGACCCTCGAGGAAACACAAAAACATGGGCAACCGTGCCGGCAGACCGGCTTTCAGGATCGGCTGAACCGGTGGTGGGCGTCGAAGTGACCGTTGTTGGTGCGTGCGGCCACCACGGCGGCCTCTCACCCTATTTTCGGATCAGATCCGAATGGACAAGCATCCGGGCTTGGTTGCGGTCCGGTCCAGTCTTCGCGGCGTGTGGTACGCATTTGGCACGGCGCTCAGGGCGGCCCGGTCCTTCGAGGCACGTGTTTACAGCAGCAACCGCTGTGTCAGTCGTTCGGCGTTGAGAGCGCGGACGGCGTCGTCGACGGCCGCGCGGTCGGTGAGGTCGACGCCGCGGTCGGCCAGCGCGGTGGCGATCTGTTTTGCCGGGCCCCAGCTGGTTTCTTCGTCGAAGGCCGCGCGGAAGTCGCCGAGATATTCATCCACCGCGGCCACTACCGGGGCAATCCACTGCTTGTCGAGACCACGCCGGGTGAGGGCGAACGACACCCAGCGGCGCAACACTTCCGGCAGTGCGGCCCGATCGCTCGCATCGAGAACCGCCTTGCGCGGCAACCAATCGGTAAGCAGCAGCATCACCTCGGCCGGGCTCCAGTGCAGCGGCCCGGCGGTGATGTGGCCCTCGCCGTAGTCGAGGAACAGCTGTGCGAGAAAACGGGTCGAGTCGTCGTCCCGGCCGGTCTCGCCGACGAGACCGTCGATCAACTGCTGCCGCCGGGCGTCCGGCATATCGGGGTGCTCGGGCCAGTCCGGCAGGTGGTCGCGGCTGCGGCTCCACGCCAGCGCCCGCAGCCCCAGGAAATCCTCGTCGTCGGTGCGGGGAAAGGTCATTTCGGTTATACGGAGCGCATGCGCCAACTCGGCGAGCACATCGCCGACCGGCGCCTCCCGCAGCGGCATCGGGATTTCCTGGTCGACCTGAAACGCGTCCCACTCCTGAGCGCCCCCGGGCGCCAGGATGCCGAGCTTGCCGATCAAGAGTCCACCGGCCTGGGTGAGCTGCGCGAGCACGGCGTGCGGGCGTGGGCCGGCGAACTCGACGAACAGCACCCGCTCGCTGTCCCACACATCCACCGCCCGCCACGCCGCAGCCGGAGACCACCCCGGCTGGGCATACCAGAGCGGCAATGGTTGCTGTTCGGCCAGCAGATCGATCGTTTCGGCCAGCAGGGTCGTCTCTGACGGTGGAGCCACTCGAGCCAGTGCGGCGACCGCTGCCAGCCCATGCCGCGTGGGCGTGGTGCATGCCCGGCCGACCACCTCCATGCACAATTTGTGCTCGACGTCACGGTCGGTCACCGCTGCGGCACCCCACGCCTCACCGAACCGCCCGCTGGCCCACGCCTCGGCTGCGAGCGCATCGTCACAGTCGAGCAGATCGGCACGGGCCCTGCGCAACAGAATGTCTGCACGATGCGGAGCACCGGGAACACGCGCAAGAGCCCAGACCGGCTTGCCTTGCTTACGACGACCACGACTCTTCGGCACAGCAAAAGCTCACCACACTCGAAGCTCGAACGCACATCTCACGATTCGCATTCACCTTCAGGGTTCTCGAACGCGCGGTACGCCGGGCGGAGCAGGTCGGTCAGGGGCTTGCCGCGCACGGTAATCGGTGTCTCGGGAAGCTGGTCGAGCAGCGGCGACGCCACCGATGGGCGGGGAGGAATGCCGCGTGCGAGGCGTGTGAAGAAGACATCCATACAGTCCGTCAAGGGACGTGCACGCTCGCGATCGGCGGGTACCGGCCCGTCGGACCGTGCAGCCGCCAGATTGGTCATCAGGTCGTCGCGGGCACGTCCGCGCCAGGCCAGGATGGCAAAAGGGTCGTCGTCGAAGGATTCGGCGAGCAGGTAGAAAGCCGCGGCCACATGCTTGCACGGCACCGCGAAGTCCGGGCACGAACAGTCCAGCGACAGCTCCGCCGCCGTGGCCGGGAACAACGACAGTCCGGCGTCGATGAAAACAGTCTCGATGTCCTCGGGCATCTCCCCAGCCAGCAGTTTCGCCGCGTACCAGGCATTGTCGGCGAGACCGCGTTCGATGCTCGCCCACTCCGCCTTACCGTAGGCCGTGATACCGATGCGCACCCGATACGGCCGCGGGCGCGAGCCTTGCACCAGGGCGGTGACCGACCCGGCGGCCACCTCCAGCGACATCACCTGGCCCTTGCGGGCATAGGTGCGGCCACGCTGCAACCGGCTGCCCATTCCCATGCCCTCGAGCACCGCGATGAACCGGTCCGACCACCAGGTCTGCGCGATGGCGCCGCGGGTACTGCGCGCCTTGATGCCGTCGGCCACCGGCCGCGGCCGAGACGGCGGGTACCAGCCGAACCTAGTCATCGGTGGCCTCGGTCGACAGCGCGAACACCGACCGCAGGTCGTCGGTGGACAACTCGGTGAGCCAGCCCTCACCATCGCCGACCACCAGATCGGCCAGGGCCTGTTTCTCCTCGATCATGGTGTCGATCTTCTCCTCCAGCGTGCCGATGCAGATGAACTTGTGCACCGCCACATTTCGCTGCTGGCCGATGCGGAATGCCCGGTCGGTGGCCTGGTTCTCCACAGCGGGGTTCCACCACCGATCCAGGTGGATCACATGATTGGCGGCGGTCAACGTGAGCCCGGTGCCGCCAGCCTTCAACGACAGCACGAAGATCGGCGGACCGTCGCCGGACTGGAACCGCGCCACCATCTCATCGCGCCGCTTCTTCGGCGTGCCGCCGTGCAGATAGGCCACATCGACGCCGAACCGGGCCGCCACATGCGGCACCAGCATCTCCGCGAACTCGGTGAACTGGGTGAAGCACAACACCCGGTCGCCCTCGGCCAGAATCTCCTCCAGGATCTCCTCGAGCCGGGTTATCTTGCCGGAGCGCTGCCCGATCACCGTCCGGTCGTGCAGCAGGTGCGCGGGATGATTGCAGACCTGCTTGAGCTTGGCCATGGCCGCGAGAACATTACCGCGGCGGGCGATTCCATCGCTGCCCTCGATCCGCTCCATCATGTCGTCGACGACCGTGCGATACAGCGACGACTGCTCGGCGGTCAGCTTGCAGTATTGCTTGATCTCGATCTTCTCCGGCAGATCGTCGATGATCGCCGGGTCCGTCTTCACCCGCCGCAGGATATAGGGACGGGTAATGGCACGCAGCCGATCGGCAGGCTCGGTCTGCCCGTGCCGCTCCACCGGGATCGCGAACCGCGTCCGGAACCTCTCCGGCGAACCGAGCACACCGGGATTGAGAAAGTCCATGATCGACCACATTTCGGCCAGCCGATTCTCCACCGGCGTACCCGTCAATGCCACCCGGTGCTCGGCCTCGAACTCCCGCACCGCTTTCGCGGCACGCGAGAGGCTGTTCTTCACCGCCTGAGCCTCGTCCAGAACCACGCGGCGCCAATGATATTCAGCGAGTTCGTCGAGGTCGCGGGTCGCGGTGGCGTACGTGGTAACCACCACATCGATGTCAGCGAGGTGCTCCGCCAACTTTTCGCCCGCCAGACGTTCCCGGCCGTGGTGGGCGTAAACCCGCAGTCCCGGAACGAATTTCGCAGCCTCTCGCTGCCAGTTGCCGACCAGCGACATCGGGCAGATCAACAGGGTCGGATAGGGCTGAGCATCCTTGCGGCGCCCGCGCTTTCGGATCCCGCGCTCGACCGCTTCCAGCGCCAGCAGTTGCACGGTCTTGCCCAGGCCCATGTCATCAGCCAGACAGCTGCCCAATCCGAGCGAGGACAGAAATGCCAGCCACGACAATCCGCGCCGCTGATACGGACGCAACGTAGCCGAGAAACCGGCCGGCGGATCAACCGGACGCAAGGATTGCGCCGCGGTACCGGCCAGCAGGTCCCCCAACCACCCGTCGGCACGGACCCCGCTCACCTCCAGCGGCAGGTCGAGATCATCGGGGTGGGCCGCCGCCAACGCGAGGATCTCGCCGACGCTCTTGCGGCCGGACCGCGCCCGCTGCAGGAACTCCAGTCCACGACGCAACTGTTCGGGATCCACCGCGACCCACTCGCCGCGCATCCGAACCAGCGGGGCCTTGGCCGCGACCAGCGCCGCGATCTCCTGCTCGGTGAGCACATCGTCGCCCACCGCCAGCTGCCAGGAGAAATCGGCCAGCTGCTCACGCCCGAACGCCCCCTGCTTCGACACCACACCGTCGACCGGCGTGGACACCGACAGCGCGAGCCCGAGCTTGCGGCGCCCGTTCCACCACGCAGGCAACAGCACCCCGAACCCGGCATCGTCCAGCATCGGCGCTGCCGTCGACAGGAACCGAAACGCGCCATGCGCATCCAACTCCAGACCGGACGGCCGCGCCACCCGCAACCCTTGCGCCAGTTCGGGATACACCCGACTGGCCCGGCCCAGTTCGCCGAGCAATACCTCCTGTGGGCGGGCGATCCAGCGGCTCAGACTGCCGTCGTCGTCCCACGCCTGCGCGGCGGGCACCAGCAGACTCGGGTCCGCGCTGGACTGCAACAGAAACTCCAGCCGCCAGCTCTCAGCCCTGACCGGGTCGGAATGTTCGCCGTCCCCGGCATCCGGCGAACCCTGCGCATCCGACAAACGAAAGGTCGCATGCGCGGGACCGACGGCACCCGTCCCCACCTCGTCCCACTCCACCAATCCCGCAGCCAACACCCGCACCTGCGCCGGATCCGCGTCGAACCGCCCATCGGGCCCGGTCAACGCCGCCAGCCAAGCCTCCACCGCCGGCAGACGTTTCGGCGCACGACCACGACGCGCCTGCAGCAGATCGAGATCGGCCGGCAGTTGCCTCCTGGCCAGCGCGTCCACCATCACCAGCAGCTCCGACAACACCAGCTCATGCGGGTCCGGCTCATCCAGAGTCTCGGCGAACGCCGCCCGGCACACCGGCGGCATCGAGACGGTCAACGAATTCAGTGCTGTGATATCCAGGCCGCGCAACACCGGCCGCCAGTAGGCGCGCGGACCGTCCCCGGCATCGGCCAGCGCGGGCAGCACCCGCCCCCGTTCGACCAGGTCTCGCGCATACCCGGCAAGCTCACCCAGGAAATCGACCGACGCACCATAACGAACGCCGGGCACTCGCTCGTCCGACAGCGCCACCTCCGAGGACACATCCAGCCGCACGATCGGCACCGTCCACGCCAGCAGCGCCGCCTCCGACGACGGTGCCGGACGGGGCATAACCCGCACCAGCTCCGGGGAATCCAGCGGCGCCGAACGCAGCGACGGCAGCCGCAGCACCGCGGTATCGTACTTGCCCGGGTGCAGTCCCCCGAGCACTTCGGCGGGTGCGGCAAAAGGATGCGGCCGGGCGGACCGCAGCGCCTGACTAGGGCTTTTCACCGCCCGGTCGGAGTCCTCCGCCCACAGACACAAACCCGATCCCGCAGACCAGAAGGCATGGACCGCCAGCATGCGATTCTCTTCTTCCCAAACTCGACGCGCGACGAGACGGGACGACCCTACTCCCGGGCAAGAGGGGAGAGTCAGCCGGACAACGAGAAGTCAGCCTCGAGCACCAGCTGCCCACTCGAACCAGCAGGTCACCATCGGTACCATCTACACGGCGCCCCACCCACAGCTGTAAGGGTGTAAAGAGACGAGACCGACTGCATAATCGGCGCAGGGTATCGCGATACCTAGATCGGGTACGCACCCACGATGACCAAGCGTTTCCCGGTTGCCCATGTTTTGCGTGTCCCGCCGGGGGCACCTTTTCCCAGGTCAGGGTGTTGTTTCTGGAGATCAAACGGGACCGAATCGGACCGATCCCCCAACTAATTCCCAACTAAACTCCTTCGGTGCCGACGGCCCGGTCCAGCGCGACCGCGGCGGCGAGATGCACCCGGCCACAATTCATCACCCCCGATGCGGGCCAGCGTGCAGTCCTGCCCGGCCAACTCCTCGTGCAGACGGGTCGCCACTGTGCGCAGGACCTGATCACCGACACCGTGCCCATACCAGTCGTTGATCTGTTTGAACCGGTCCAGATCGACGAAACACAACCCCACTCGATCATCGCCGTCGACCACGCTACTGAGCCTGGATCCACGGACGGGTATTCGGTGATCGGCTGATCCCGATTTCCTGATTTCAGGTGCACGAGGTCGACCGGCCTCGGATCCGGTGTGTTCACTGGCTGCTGCTCGGCGGGACAAGGGCTGCGGTGTTGGTGGTGACGGTCAAGCGGCGCGGGCCGCCGCAGGCGGCCCTGCGGTGTGGAAGATGTTGTGCCAGGCCATCTCCCACCGCCATCCCACCGGCAGATGCCAGGCCAGGTTGCCACGTCCTGACCGCGCCAGCCGGGCAGGGACATTGATCAACTCCCGGCGGATCGTGGCCTGCCGGGCAACCGCGTGCCGTGATGAGGCCATGACACCGAGAGTTCGGCCGAGAAGATGTGCGGTGCACGCGAGTTGGAGCCAGGCGGCGTTCGCGTTGAATTTCCCCGAGGGCAGGTGAGCGAGCGGGCCGTCGATCAGGTCGGCGAAGAACTGTTCGACCACGGCGTGGCGGCGGTGAAAAGCCTCGGCCTCGACCAGCCCGAACGTGAAGTTGGTGAAGATGGCGTGATACCGGTAGGCAGGCAGCAGTTCTTGCTGCCCGTCGGCGGACTGGAGGCGGCGGACCCGGCGCACGATCAGGCGTGCGGTGGTTCGGTGGCGTTTCTTGGATTCGAAAGCGGTGTAAGTGGTTTCGGCGACCTCGGCGTCGGAGATCCACTCACCGGTCTCCTCTTCGAAGATCGCGTTCGGATACCGGATCGCGGTCCAGGACTTCTCGTCGATGCCGGCGATCGCGCGTTTCACCTTCACGTCCATCTTCACGGTGACGGAGAACTCGATCCCGTGCCGACGGGCGGTGGCGACGAATTCGCCTGTGTAGTAGGCGGAATCACCGCGGGCGATGATATGTCCGGCCTCGGTCGTCGCGCGGACGGTGTTGACCGCCTCGGCCAGCAGGGTATGCGCGCCGCGTGAGGACGCCGCGGAGCCGCCACGCAGCCGCGCGGCGACCGCGATCGGCGCGGCGACCGGCGTCGACACGGTCGCGACCAGTCCGTTCAATCCTCGGACCATCAGGTCTTTCGACGCGATCTTGGCGTGTCCGAACGCGGCGCACTGTTTCTTGTAGCCGTAGACGCGGCGTTGCAGGGAATCGATGTCGATGGTGGCGAGCTGGTCGGCGCCGGGCAGCAGATCGGTGTGGCCCCCGGCGCGGTGAAGCAGCTCGCGGTGCACGCGGGCGAGTTGGCGGACGTTGCCGTGGTTGAAGGCGCGCAGGAACTCGCCGAGGGTCGAGGGTGCGCGGATCCCGTTGAACGCCAATCCCATTCCGCCGTGGCGCAGCAGGTTCATATCGTCGATGCTGTCGGCGCCCGCGACCATTCCGGCGAGCAGGGTGCCGATCTTGGCCGCCGGGTTCGCGCCGTGGTCGCCGCTGACGTGGAGGCAATCGGTGACGAGGTCGTCGACGCCGAGTCGGTCGGTGAGTCGGGCGAGAGCGGCCAGGCCGGCGCACGACACGAGATTCGGGTCGTCGAAGGTGGCCGCGGTTCGGTTCGGGGCGTGCAACAATCGCACTTGCGAAGTGCCTTCCAGCTGGGAACGATCGAGCGTAGACAACTCGGATCTTCCCTGCTTGGAGGGCACTTCCTTCATTTCAACACGGACACGCGACCATATTTACCCGTGGATCCAGGCTGAGGCAGATACTCGGCACCGCGAACTTCGACGCCGGTCCGATGCTCGCGGTGAGGCCGCCGTCGTGTCGACCACCCCGCTCACCGGCAACCCCCCGAAACCCGAGTGCTGCGGCCTGGACAGCATGGCCGAACATGCGGCCCTACCGAACAAGCCCGCTCCCACAGGAGTAGAGCCATGCTGCACCGAACCGGCTGCAAATCAACGACTTTCAGCTCGGATGGCATGCCGACACCCACCCGATCACCCCCACAGACGAGCGTCATCAGATGGGGCCGACATCTGCTCACCGGCTTGGCCGCGAACCAGCCCGAGAGCGCCGGCGCCCTGCAGCATTGATCTCGGGTAGGCCTGTCTACAGCATCAGGTCGGGGACAACGCCCCGGGGTGACGTTCCGCCGCCGTGCAACGAAAACGCGTCCCGACAGAACCACACCGTCCTGCCACACGGTGCGCGTCTGGCGTGGCGCGCCTGACCGGTTGTCCGACACGCATCCGGGGCCAGCCGACCGCCCATGGATAGCCGCCGAGCGCATCCTTGGTCGGGTATGTGCCGTTGTGAAGCGTGAGCGCGGCGAGAGGGCTGCTCATCCTCTCGGCACCCGCAGCACCGAAGAGGATCGCGCTCGTCGAGGAAACGCTCGGATGCCGACGCGCCTCGCCCTGCTCCGGGCCGGAATCTCCCCCAGGGCGTACTGTCGAGGGAACGAGACCGCCGAGGTCTTGCAATCAAAGGATGCTCAGTTGTCCGACAAATCTCCGCGTAGCACGATGTCCAAAAAGCAGGGGAAATCGATCAAGGAGAAACGAGCGGAGAAGAAGGCCAAGTCAGCCGCCGCTCATTCCGGCGTTGAAGCCTTGGAGAACAGGGACAAGAAGCGCAAGTAGACATACTCCTGTGCGGCACCGGAGTTCAGCCCTCACGGGCTCAGCTCCGATGCGGGGAGGTCGACGTTCCGCCGAGTCGACGAACGAATCTCCGCGGACTGGTCGGAGCCCGGTCGAGCCGCTGGGGACGCGCGCGATCCTTGCTCGGCGACCCACGCGCACGACGTACGGTATAAGTCTGGGGGCTATCGCCCGAGACAGTGGAGCAACCGGCGATCTGGCGGAGGTCCGAGGCTATCTTCCTGAATCCGAAGGTACCCAATGGTAGTTCGCGGCGATCGGCGGGCCTGGCGGATTCGCAGCACAATCGGGCCTGCATGCCAGAAGCATCAGGACGGCGCATCGGCGTTTCCGGATATTTTGCGCCGCAGTCGATCTCGCGTGTCGAACGCTCTGCACCCGGCCCGCTGAGGCTGGTCTGCGGTGTGCGCTTGGTATCACATCGCAGTCCGAACCCATGTCATACCAAGGTATTACATCGAACGAGAATCCGACCGATAGCTTCGAACCATCACGTCCGAACCGACGAACCGAGCAGTGCCTAATCGAGTCACAGCCTCCGCCCGGCAATCAGGACGGGCGAATGTGCCATCCAAAAACAAGCTCTCAGGAAGATCCATGACCACACCAGCCTTGGTCCCCGAGTCATTTCCACGATCAGCGCGACCCGGAGCCGACGGTGACTACGCCCGCCTGTTGCGCCGGGTAACCGAGGCGGGACTGATGACCCGGCGTCCCCTCTACTACACGGTCCGGCTCAGCCTCGTCGGGATCGCGTTCACCGCCGGCTGGGCAGGGTTTGTCCTGGTCGGTGACTCGTGGTGGACGCTCATGATCGCGGCGTTCATGGCCGTGACGTGCGCTCAGGTCGCCCTGGTCATGCACGATGTCGCGCACCGCCAAGTCTTCCGGCTACGACGGCCAACCAAGATCATGGGCCGGGTCGTCGGCAACGCCGGAATAGGCCTGGCCTACGGGTGGTGGCAGGACAAGCACACCCGCCATCACGCCAACCCGAACCACGAGGAACTCGACCCCGATGTCACGCCCGACGTCCTGCTCTGGTCACAACGGCAAGCACGGGCCAGCCGCGGCGTGGCTCGTCTCATCGGCAGGGCACAAGCATTCCTGTTCTTCCCCTTGCTGATGCTGTTGGGCCTGAACCTGCACCTGTCCGGCGTCCGTGCGCTCGCAAACCGATCGGTCAAACACCGCGGACTGGAAGGCGCGCTGCTGTTCGGCCACTTCGCCGTCTATCTGGCCGCACTGTTCGCGGTTCTGCCCGCCGACAAAGCGTTCGCGTTCCTCGCTGTCCACCAAGCGCTGTTCGGCCTGTACATGGGCTGCATCTTCGCCCCCAACCACAAGGGCATGCCGACACTGACCGGCGACGACCGCCCCGACTACCTCCGCCGACAGGTGCTCACCTCCCGCAACGTGCGCGGCGGCGCGCTGACCGACCTCGCCCTGGGCGGACTCAACTATCAGATCGAGCACCACCTGTTCCCGAGCATGCCGACACCGAACCTGCCCCGCGCCCAGGTGATCGTCCGCGACTACTGCGCCGAAATCGGCGTGCCCTACCACCAGACCGGACTGATCTCCTCGTACCGCGAGGCACTGAATCACCTGCACCACGTCGGCGCACCCCTGCGCACCACCGGCCCACAACAGAACGCCGGATGAAAGTTCCCGCACCACACCACCTCTCACATCCGCAGCCCGCTCAGCCCGACATTCAGCATGTCGCGCGGTGTCACGGTCTTTCCGACCCTCGCTGACGATCTCGTTGGAAAGACCGCCGGAGGTGTGTGCCAATGCCTCGACCGACTACGCGGTGTTCTCGATGACGCTGGACCACTGCGGCAGGGCCCGCTGCCGACCTTCAACCGTCCGCAGGACCATCGCCCTCTATTCGAGGTAATCCCGAAGCAACTGTGAGCGCGATGGGTGACGGAGCTTCGACATCGTCTTCGACTCGATCTGCCGGATCCGCTCACGGGTGACGCCGTAGACCTTCCCGATGTCGTCGAGCGTTCGAGGCCGCCCATCCCCCAGCCCGTAACGCAGACGCATGACGCCGGCTTCACGCTCGCCGAGCGTGTCCAGTACCGACCGCAACTGCCCCTGCAGCAGAGTGAACGCCACCTTCTCGACGGCCACGACAGCCTCGGAGTCTTCGATGAAATCGCCGAACCGGGTCGCGCCCTCGTCACCGAACGTCTGATCCAACGAGATCGGTTCCCGCGCGATTCGCCGAATCTCGAGAACCTTCGTGGGTGTAATACCTAATTCCACGGAAAGCTCTTGGTCTGTTGCCTCGCGGCCCAGCTGCTGCAGCAGTTCGCGCTCTGCCCGCCCGAGCTTGTTGATGATCTCCACCATGTGCACGGGAATGCGTATGGTGCGGGCCTGGTCTGCCATGGCGCGAGAAATCGCCTGGCGAATCCACCATGTGGCATAGGTCGAGAACTTGAATCCTCTGCTGTAGTCGAACTTTTCCACCGCACGCACCAGACCCAGATTGCCCTCCTGGATCAGGTCGAGGAAGGCCATACCCAGCCCGGTGTACCGTTTGGCGATCGACACCACCAGCCGCAGGTTCGCCTCGAGCAGATGATCCTTGGCCGCGGCGCCGTCCTTCACCAGCCAGGTCAGGTCTCGGCGACGTGCGCTCATGAGACCCGCTGGCCTCTCGCATTCGGCCTGCAGTTTCTGCACCGCATACAGACCGACTTCGATCCGGACCGCGAGATCGACCTCCTCGGCCGCGGAGAGTAGAGGGACTCGCCCGATCTGCTTCAGATACGCCCGTGTCGAGTCCCCACCGGCGGCGAACTCGGCTTCCTCGCGCGCCCGACGCAACGCCGGAGACTCCTCCGCATCCCAGATGTCGTCCGCAGCGTCTTCGTGTCCCGCCGAGTCGCCAGTGGAATCTTGGTCATTCATTTCGCCTGCGGTCGTTGCCACATTCGCCTCTCCGAGAGATTCGGGCGGCATCGCGATTCGAGAAACAGGACCGCAGAGAGGCCTCGAGCGGCTCCGCAATCACCGGGACCAATAACCAGCGTACTGGTCGACAGACGAAGTGAGGCGACTACCGGTCCAAGCCCATACCTTCCACTACGCTTCGTGGCGATCTGCCGTGTGATCAGAGCCCGGGCGTTTCACGGCAACGGTTGGAAGACCGATAGCATGTCGGACGGATGGAAGGTGGCGGTTTGCAGGTCACCTCGCGTGACCTTGTAGGTTGCCTCACCGCCGGATGGTTGCGCCGTGGTGTCTTCTGCGATGAAAATCTCGACAGCGCCGACATCGAGGTTCACTCGAATGTGATTCAGTTCGAGGCAGAGCTCCCAGGTGGTGTCGAGCAGACCTGTCTGGAACTGAGGCTTCCAGGTGTAAATCATGTAGGTGCTCGCACTGTTCATCTGTGCCTGGGGCAGCCAACCGCCGCCCTGCCTGGGCTCGAGTCCACCCGCCTGGTTCATCTTTATGGTTTCGGGGTGATCGGTGAGGTCGTGCGCACTGACCCCGATGGGAACGGCGATCATGATCGCCTCGCAGGCGACCGGCTGCTCAGCACCGGATTCACCGGGTTCGACGGTCAGGGCCAGCTTCTTCGGCCCATTGGTTCCGTTGTTGGTTCCGGAGCCCGTCAGGGGGGATGCGACCAGGGAGTAGCTGAGCAGTGGGTCATTCATGATCTTCACTCGGATTCTGGTTCCAGGCTCGTTGCCTGGTGCACTGCCTCGCGTCGGCGCGTCGGTAGGACGCCTTTAGTGTCGTTCCGTGTGGGAGTGCACCGTGAGGGCCGAAAGTCCTGGTCGTTGGGGCTGGTGTGCCCGGCACAAAGCCATACCGGCCAGGCCTGCTCACCAGCGTCTGCCGAGAGGTCGGCCCGGGCCAGAGAGGCCCGTAGGCCCAAAGCGGCCGCCCCATCCAGGAGCAGATGAGGTCGGCGACACGAAAGACTTGGACGACCTCTCGGTTGCGTCGGCGGAATTGCCCAGGGCCTGACCAATCTCGCGGAACGGGACCGCGAACATGTCGTAGTCGATCTGCTTCTCCAGGCCGAGCCCCTCGGTGTAGAACCCCAGCGCGTGGTCCTGATCGGTGACGTAGATCGTCACGTACACGATGTTGGTCAGCATCCCGTTCCCATTCACGCGTTCCCGCGACGATCGTCGGTATTCGGTCGTCGCACCTATGGGGAATCTCCTGCGCCGCTGTGCCTGAATCCGGGAACTCGTTGTCCGGCAACGAATCTTGGATCTTCCTGAGAGGATCAGCACGAGACCGCGGTCCCGTCCCCGAATTCGGGTCAGCGGTCGAGGGAGGCCCTTGGCATGTGGACTCGGGGCCTCCCGGCAATACGGCTGCCCAAGGACCGTGGCCGAAGCGGCAAAGTCGAACGCGTCCCGGGTTGGCGGCGTGCCCGGCGCTGGTGCGTCACTGCTGATCGGTCGCTGCCGGAGTCGAGCAGGGCGACGAGGCCGGAGCTGGTGATGTCGTCGGGGTGGGGGTACCACTGGTCAGGGTCGGGGGTTTGGGGGTGGGGTTGGGACAGACGATCTTATCCGTGTAGGGGATCAGGGCGGTCATGGATTGGCGGCTGCCGACGGGGACGGCGACGACGGTACGTATCGCCCCGAGCAGGCGGGTTATCCGACAGGCGTCGCGCAGGGTGGTGGTGTCAGCCAGGCAGTCGTCGGTAACCAGGACGGTGCGGTCGCGGAGGTCGACGCGGAGACGGTGGCCGCGGTATGCGAGAGCCTCGCAGTGCAGGACAGCGTCCTGGGTCTGTTCGGCGCGGGCACGTTCGGCCGGGCCGATCGCGCCGCGGGCGATGGCTGCGGTGTCGAGGATGAGCGTGTGGTCTTCGCCGAGGATGCCGTAGGTGAGACCAGGCCGCCGGGCGACGCTGAGGGCGCCGACGAGAATCACATCCACCAGCACCTGTAGCGTTGCGGCCATCTCGTAGGCGACTCGCAGACCGCCGCCGGGTGGGGCGAGCACGACCACGTCACTACCGCGGAACGCCGGCAGCAGTATGGCGAGCTGCCGGCCGGCGTCCTTGCGATCGGTGAACGGCGACACCGGGTCACCTCATGGCGCGCGCGTGCCCCGCGTGCTGGGGTGGTACGGCACTATCGGTCTGGACTCGATCGTTGACAACCCTCCCGACGCGTCCCACATGCGCTGGGCGGCCACGAACGGTCCGGTGTCGGCGGGGATGATCAGCAGAGTCAGGTTGGCGCCCTCGGTTACGGACAGTTCCATAGTGTCGGGTGGCTGATCGGGCGCTGGGTCGTGGACGTCCACGCCATCGCTGTCATCGGTCCTGCGTTGGCCGCGGCCGAGGTTGTTCCAGGCGAATCCGGTCCGGGCGATCCGGCCGAGTCGTGGTGTGAGGGGCGCGCGTGGTGAGGTTCGCTGTGCGCGGCCACCAGGCGCCGTCGACGGCACCGGTGGCGGGGCCGTCGTCGGGTCGGAGCAGCAGCCGCCGTGACGTAAGGGTGGGGCCGGGGAAGGGCTGCTGGTTGATGCGGGACGCGCCTGCCATGGCGGCGTGGTTGGTGATGGGACGTGGTGCGCTGTCAGCGGTCATGATCGACCTGTTTCCCGTGCACCAGGTATCGCTGCGAGGGCCGCGTTCGCCACTCTGCCGTCGGTGGTGGAGGGGATGACCTGCAGCACGACGACGATGCCGCGCGAACTGCAGACGTACATCGTGTTGAATAGCTCGAAAGGGTAGGGGTCCAAACGGATCAGACGACTGCCGAGTTGGAGGCGCCGAGCGGAGCGTGACCATCCGGTGGGGTCGTAGACGACGCGCCATACCGGTCCCAGGCGCGGCCGCAGGACAGTGAACAGTCCTGGGAGGTCGGCGGCGAGGTCCTGCGTGCGCGGCCACCAGACCCCGTCGACGTAACCGGCGCCATCACCGTGCGGACGCAATCGCAATCGTGGTGTATCGAGCGGTTGGCAGCGAGGTGGTGCGGTATGCGAACTCGTCGATCGTGGCGTCATGAGACGCTCCTGTCACAGCCCCCGGGCGGGCCGGAATTCGAATCGCAGACGACGCGACCTCATGGGTCGGCGTGCAATGCCTCCGGATATCGTCCAGCCTACTCGCTGACACCTGTCGGCGATCTGCGCGAAGGGAATCAGGGTTGTGTGCATGCAGGACTGTCCGTGTCGGATTCCGCGCTTCCGCTGATACCGATCGGCGAAGTGTCGACGTACGTGCAACCGGGACTCGGCCATGAGTTCGGGCAAACGTCGCGGTCGACGGGATCGGGTTGGCTTCGGCCGGAATGTCGGGTCAAGGCAGGGGTGCGTTCCAGGTGGTGCGGGTGCCGGGCCCGTGCGGGCCGGGCCGGGTGGCGGGACAGTGGTCGAAGTGGCCGCCTGAGTTTCGGGCGCGGGTGGCCAGGTTGGACAGGCCACTGGGAGTGAGGTCGGCAGGGATACCGGTGCCGTTGTCTTCGACGGTGATGGTGAGGGCGTCGTCGACGATGACGGTGACGGTCAGAATGTCGGCATCGG
>CBJNFW010000211.1:0-15409 GCA_966435935.1 uncultured Nocardia sp. | reverse complement strand
CGAACGGAATCGTCCACGTGACCGCGAAGGACAAGGGCACCGGCAAGGAGAACACGATCAAGATCCAGTAAGGCTCCGGCCTGTCCAAGGAGGAGATCGACCGGATGGTCAAGGACGCCGAGGCGCACGCGGCCGAGGACAAGGCGCGTCGCGAGGAGGCCGAGACCCGCAACCAGGCCGAATCCCTGGTGCACCAGACCGAGAAGTTCATCAAGGACAACGAGGACAAGGTGCCCGCGGACGTCAAGGGCAAGGTCGAGTCGGCCATCGCCGACGCGAACGAGGCGCTCAAGGGCACCGACATCGCGGCCATCAAGACCGCGGTGGAGAAGCTTGCCACCGAGTCGCAGGCCCTGGGTCAGGCGATCTACGAGGCGTCGGCCGCCGATGCCTCGGCATCGGGTGACGGTGCTGCTCCCGGCTCCGATGACACGGTCGTCGACGCGGAGGTCGTGGAAGAGCCGGAGAAGAAGTGACGGAGAACAATTCGGAATCCGAACCGGTCACGATCGTGGACAACCGCAAGGTCGATCCGGTCACTGGTGAGGTTCGCCAGGCCGCGGCGTCGCAGGACGCCGCGGCCGAGGGTGGGCCGGAACCCGCGGCCGGCGCCGACGCGCAGGCCGACCCGGTGCATGCCGAATTGGCCGAGCGCACAGCCGATCTGCAGCGTCTGACCGCCGAGTACGCCAACTACCGGCGGCGCACCGAACGCGACCGCAAGGCCGCGATCGATACCGCCAAGGCGTCGGTGGTCACCGAACTGCTCGGCGTGCTGGACGATCTGGATCGTGCCCGCGCACACGGCGACCTGGAGTCCGGGCCGCTGAAGTCCGTGGCGGACAAGCTTTCCGAGGCGCTGCAGAAGCAGGGACTCGAGCAGTTCGGCGCGGAGGGCGAGGCGTTCGACCCGACGTTGCACGAGGCCGTGCAGCATGAGGGCGAGGGCCACGATCCGGTGATCGGTGTCGTCATGCGCAAGGGGTATCGCTTCGGTGACCGGGTGCTGCGGCACGCGCTTGTCGGAGTGACCGACGGGGTAACAGATCTGGTGACAGGAAACGCTGGCACCGATGACGACGACCATTGAGAAACGCACATTCGAGCTGATCAGAAAGGAGGAGATGCCTGGTGAATCGTGAGTGGCTCGAGAAGGACTTCTACAAGGAGCTGGGTATTTCCTCCGGCGCCACCCAGGACGAGATCAAGAAGGCCTATCGCAAACTGGCCCGGGACCTGCATCCGGACAAGAATCCGGGTGATACCAAGGCCGAGGAGCGGTTCAAGGCCGTCAGCGAGGCGCATGCCGTGCTGTCCGATCCGGAGAAGCGCGCGGAGTACGACGAGGCCCGGCGGCTGTTCGCCAACGGCGGTTTCGGTCGCGGCGGCTTCTCCCCCGGTGGTGGTTACGGACAGGGCGGATTCAACGAATTCAACCTGGGCGACATCTTCGGCGGCGCGGCGGGTTCCGCGGACGGCGGTCTGGGTGACATCCTCGGCGGCCTGTTCAACCGCGGACCCGGCGGCGCGACGCGCACCTCGACGCGGCCGCGGCGCGGCAGCGATGTGGAGACCGAGACGAATCTCGGCTTCCGTGAGGCCGCGCAGGGTGTCACCGTTCCGCTGCGGATGACCAGTCCGTCGCCGTGTACCACGTGTCACGGCAGCGGCGCGAAGCCCGGCACGAGTCCGCGAGTCTGCCCGCACTGCAACGGAACCGGCGTGATCAGCCGGAACCAGGGCGCGTTCGGATTCAGCGAACCGTGCGACGACTGCCGCGGCACGGGTTCGATCATCGACAATCCGTGCGTGGACTGCCGCGGTACCGGCATCCAGAACCGGACCCGCACCATCACGGTGCGGATTCCGCCTGGTGTGCGGGACGGTCAGCGAATTCGCTTGGCCGGTCAGGGCGAGGCGGGTCTGCGCGGTGCTCCCGCGGGCGATCTGTTCGTGACCGTGCACGTCAGCAACGACAAGGTCTTCGGCCGCAACGGCGACGACCTGACCCTGGTGCTGCCGGTCAGCTACAGCGAATTGGTATTGGGCACAACGGTGTCCGTGCCCACGCTGGACGGGCGCGTCGGAGTGAAGGTGCCCGCGGGCACCGCCGACGGCCGTACCCTGAGAGTGCGTGGGCGCGGTGTGCCCAAGCGCTCCGGCGGTGCGGGCGATCTGCTGGTGACGGTCAAGGTCGCGGTTCCGCCGAAGCTGGACGACGAGGCCTCCGAGGCGCTGCGGCGCTACGCGGAGGCGGAGAAGGCCGGTGGGTTCGACCCGCGAGCTGGATGGGCAGGTGCGTAAGTATGACGTCCGGTCAGGCAGGGGCTCCGTCCCCACAACCACCCGGTAGCGGCCGTGGTGGAGCAACCGCCGAGTACTTCGTGATCTCGGTTGCCGCCCAGCTGGCCGGTATGCACGCGCAGACGCTGCGCACCTACGACCGGCTGGGTCTGGTCACCCCCCATCGCACCTCGGGCGGTGGCCGGCGTTACTCGAACCGGGATGTGGAACTGCTCCGCGAGGTGCAGCGCCTCTCCCAGGACGAGGGCGTCAACCTGGCGGGCATCAAACGCATCATCGAGCTCACCAACCAGGTCGAGGCGTTACAGCAGCGCGTCGGCGAACTCACCGAAGAGGTGGAACGCCTGCGCTCGGGTTACCGCCCCGATCTGAGTCCGCCGCAACGCAGTACCGCCCTGGTGGTCTGGCAGCCGCGCAACAAGCGGCGTTAGACCGCGAAATACGAACACCGGACAGCGCCCCTGACCACAGGGGCGCTGTTTTCGTACGCGTACTCCCAGCATTGGGAGGGCGGCATAGTTGAGGGTGGACAAGGGTGCTCAGGAAGGCTGGGTGATGTGAGGTGGGCGACCAGCATTTTCGTGAGGTGCCCAAGCTCACCGCGCCGGCAAACGCCTCGCCGGGGCTGGCCGCGGCCGTCGACGCCGTATGGCAGTACGCCCAGACGTGTGTCGATCTGACCGGCAACGGCGACCCCTCCACCGCTCCGGATTACTCCGAGCTGCTGCGGGCCGATGTGGGCAAGGACGGCAAATCGCTGACCGACACCTCGAACACCTCCAAGATGGTCGCCGCGTACGACAGTCATTCCGAACAGGTGAAGCAGGTCAAAACGGACCTGGCCGGTTTCGACCACTACGTCGGCGACCACACTGGAGATACCGCGGGCATCGCCGACAGCACGGCCGACAAGATCATCGAAAAGATCAACTGGCTGCAGAGCCAGCTGAACGTGAGCCTGCCCAAGGACGACCCGAAGAGCCTGATAGCGCTCGAGGGCCCGATGCTCACAGCGTGCGCGAACACGGTCGACGAGATTCACAAGGATCTGAAGGAAGCCAATACGCAGATCCAGAAGAAGGCCGCCCAGATCGCCGCGCAGTCACCTCCGACGGTGACCACCAATTCGGACGGCAGCCGAACCTTCCGCACCGGCAACTGGACGCAGAACGTCGCCGCAGCCAACCCTCAGGACCTGTCCGGCGGCGTGAAGGCCACCGCGAAACAGATCTACGACTACCTCTACCAGCACTACGGCCCCGGTACGAAGATGGGACTGACCTCCGCGCAGATCGCGGGCATCCTGGGCAATATGCAGGTCGAGTCCAGCTTCGACACCAGCGCGTGGAACTCCGGCGAGGGCGCCCTGGGACTGTCCCAGTGGGAAGGCGGACGCCTGTCGGCCCTGCGGGCGTTCGCCGCGTCCAGACACACCTCGGCCTCCGATCTGAACACCCAGCTGGACTTCCTGATGTCCGAACTCAACGGCAACGAATCCGGCGCCCTGGCCCAGCTCAAGGCCGCCAACTCCGCGGAAGCCGCGGCCGCCGCATTCGACCAGTACTACGAGCGCAGCTCGGGCTCCTCTCGCGGCACCCGCATGGCCGACGCCCAGAACATCTACAACACCATCGTGCAGGTGTAGGAGTACCGTCCGGGCTCGCCGGGCGGCCCGCGATCGCGCCGCCGCCGAGGTTCGATCGGTTGGTGTGGACACTCTCGTGCGGCACCGGGTCTCCAATTCCGTTGCGGCAGCGCCGGACAGGCGTATCCGGTGCCGCCCGATAGGCGTGCTCCGGCTTCGGCAGCGCGTGCCCGGCTTCTGACATCCGTTACCCCACAGCGACATTCGGCGTGCGCATCGCGCCGGGTCGGTGGAGCTTACCGATGTGCGGGCGGTTACTTAGGTAATCACGCTTACTTCCGGACGAGATGAGCCGATCCGTCGAGGAGGTACGCCTGCCGTGGTGTGTTGTCTCTTACTGGGCGGACTGCTGCTGCTGGGACCCGAAGCCCAGCGGGTGTGGCGAATGGTGCGGGGCCGCAACGCTTCTCGGTCGATCCGTGTCGTACCAGCGGAGGTCGGCGTGGCGCGTCATCTGATCGTTCCCGGCGGGGTGGCTCGGTGAACTCGACGGACGGCACTGCCGTTTCTTCTCGTCTGCGCGGTCCGGCGACCGCGCGGTGGTTCGTGCGCACCGTACTCGTGGCCGTCGCGGTGTGGGTGGCCGCGGCCGTCGGCCCGGCGGTGCTGGGGGCATCGCTGCCATGGCGTGCCTTCGGGGCGGGGCTGATCGTGCCCGGTGCGGGGCTGCTGGTCGCGATGCCGCCGCTGGATCATCACTTCGGTACGGCCATGGTCACGGGGCACGCCGTGCTGATCGCTGCCGAGATCGCGGCCGCCGGCTGGGCGCTGCGCCGTCATCCGATACCGGCGGCCGCGGCTGTCGTGGGGCTCGGAGTACTACTGGCCCTGGGGGTTTCGATGGCGCCGGCCGCTGTCGTCGGCGCCGGACACCTCGTGGCGTTCGCCGGGGTTCTGGTGGCCTCCGGCTGGGCGTACCTGTTCCGGTGCATCGCGCGCTCGGACTATGTGACGCTGCCCGCGATCGTGGTGGTGGCCGCGGTGGTGGGCGCGGCGCTCGCCCGGTACCACGGCGACATGCCCGGCCCGCTGGCCTGGTTCGGGTGGGCCGCACTGGGCATCGCCCTCGGCGGTATCGCGGCGGGCTCGATCCGGGAACTGGTCCGGCACCGCGCCGCCCGGCGTCTCGGGGCGCAGCGGGAGCGATATCTGCGGGAGAGGCACACCGCGGCGCGCACCAACCCGGTCCCGTTGCGTCCCGAGCGCGCGGCGCCGACGGTATCGGAGGCGACTCCGGACCAGCTGGCCCTGGTCCGGCACCTGCTCAGCATCGCCATGCAGCCGCCGCAGGTCTGGGACGGCTTCGACGAGGAAGGGCCCGGCCCGCTGCAGCAGTACCGTTATCAGCTGAACGCACTGGGCTGGGCGCTGTCGATGTACACCTACGCGCACACCCCGGCCCTGGCCGGGCCGCTGCACCTCGCCCAGTGCAATCTGCTCGACCGGATGCGGCGCCCCGAGGTCTGGGGCTACTGGTACCGGGAGAACCTGTTGGGCAACTGGGACTTCCGGCACCGTCGCGGGGATCCGATCGATGTCCCGCAGAACATCATGTTCACCGGATACCTGAATCTGCAGCTCGGCATGTTCGAGCAGGCCACCGGCGACCCGCGCTACCGCGACCCGGACGCTCTGGAGTTCCGCTGGTCGCCGGATCGGTCGGTGGCCTACGGCCGCGACGCGATCAATGCGATCGTCGTGCGGAACTTCGGCGGGGAACTGTGCCTGTGGCCGTGCGAACCACTGCCGATCGGCAGATCACGCACCCGGGGTCTGGTCTTCCCCTACTGCAACGCGGTGAGCGCGGCCGGCGTCGCGGTCTCGGACGCGCTGTGCGGCACCGGCCACGCGGCCGAACTCGCGCCGCGACTGCGACGCGCGCTCGAGGCCGAATTCACCGCTGCCGACGGCGATATCGTCACCTTCCTGGTGTCCGGCCTGGGACTGACCGCGCGCGGCTTCCGCGGCCCGACCACCACCGCGAGCATCGCGGCGTTCCTCGCGCCGCTGCTGCCCGAACTCGCTTGGCGCGCATGGGAAATCCTGCGCAGGGATTGGCTGGAGACCGGCCGCTACCTCGAACCCGGTTCGGCCGGTACCGAATCCCCGACGGCCGAGGACTGGGGTTCGCGCACCGCGACGAACGCGGAATCCCTCGCCGGGGCCATGTTGCTGGCCCAGGAGATCGGCGAGCCGGACTGGCATGCGGAACTGTGGCGCGCCGCGGTCGATCAGCTGGGGTTCGGTGAATCCGGAAACCGGCCCGGCGTAAGGGATTTCCACGCCGCGTCGGTGCACGCCAACGGCATGCTCGGGCTGGCCGGACTCGGCCGCCCGTTCGCCTTCACCGATATGCTGTCGACCCCGCGCCCGGCCGGCTGGTCCGCGGGTCCGCACATTCGCGACGTGCCGCATCCCGATGTCGTGGTCGCTCGGGCGGTCACCGACGGCGCAGCTCTGGACGCCGTGCTGTGGCCCGGCCTGCGACCCGGACGCTTCGCGCTCGCTCTGGACCGGCTGCAGCCGGGTCGGATCTACACCGCGCACGGCGCCAACGACCGCCAGGTCCGCGCCGACGACCGGGGGACCGCCCGTGTCGTCGTGGATCTGCACGACCGGACCACGATCGAACTGAGGCCGCTATGACCGATTCCCCGACCGCCGTCGACGGTCGGCGAGTGGCGCTGTACGCGCCCGAGTTCGCCGCCGATCCGCACGCGAGTTATCGGAGCATGCGCGAAAACTACGGTCCGCTGGTTCCGGTGGAACTGGCCGAGGGCGTTCCCGCGACCCTGGTGATCGGTTACCGGGCGGCGGTCCGCATCCTCCACGACCCGGAACATTTCCCGGCCGATCCGCGCAGGTGGCAGCAGAACATCCCGGCGGGGTGCCCGGTGCGCCCGATACTGGAGTGGCGGCCCAACGCCATCCGCAGTGCGGGCAGTGAACACCTGCGGTACCGCCAGGCCAATGTCGCCGCGATCGCGGCCGTCGATCTGCACGGGTTGCACGCCGTCGTCGAGGACATCGCCATCGCCCTGATCAACGGCTTCTGCGAGGACGGGACGGCCGACCTGCTCGGTCAGTACGCGACTCCGCTGGCCTTCCAGGTGATCAACACCATGCTGGGCTGCTCGGCGGACATCGGGCAGCGCGTCGCGGCCGGAATCATGGCGATGTTCGAGGGGAACGACGCCGTCCACGGCAACGCGATGCTGATCGAGGCGTTGAGCGAACTGGTCGCGCACAAGCATCGCGAGCCGGGCGAGGACATCACGACCCGATTGATCCGTCACCCCGCCGGACTCGACGATCGCGAGGTCGTCGAACAATTGGTCCCGCTCTACGGGGCCGGCGTCGAACCCACGCTCAACCTCATCGCCAACACCCTGCTGGCGGCCCTGGGCGAGCAGGGATTCGGTGCGGTCCTGGGCGGTAGCCTGCCGACCCGCGACGCTCTGGACGAGGTGCTGTTCACCGATCCGCCGATCGCGAATTTCTGCATGACCTACCCGCGTCACCCGATCCTGATCGAGGACGTCTGGCTACCCGCGCACCAGCCGGTGGTGATCAGCATCGCCGCCTGCAACAACGACCCGTCGATCAGCGCCGGCGGCGACCACATCGGCAACCGGTCCCATCTCGCGTGGGGCGCGGGCCCGCACGCCTGCCCCGCGCGTCAGGCGGCGTACCTGATCGCGCAGGACGGGGTGGATCAGCTGCTGGACGCGCTGCCGGACATCCAGCTCGGCGTCGCGCCCGACGCGCTCGCCTGGCGGCCCGGTCCCTTTCATCGAGCACTGGCCGCGCTGCCGGTCGTCTTTCCGCCGTCCCGGCCGTTCCGGACGGGCGTCGCGCCGGGCGCGCCGTCGACGGCGCGGCACATTGCCGCGAAGCCGGTCTCGTCCGGGTGATCCGCGATAATCGTTGTGGCGCTCGGGTTTCGGGTAGCCGTCGGCGAATGCCGAGCTGATCGGCGCGGTCGATGGCTATTGTCGTGAACATGTCGGCACGGCCCCGCGACGAGTTCGATACCACGGTGTCGGCGGACGACTTCGTCGGACGCCGATCGGATGTGGACGCCCTCATCACCCTGCTGCTGCGCAATACCCGGTTGGTCACGCTGCTCGGGCCCGGCGGAATCGGGAAGACCAGGCTCGCCACCGAGGCGTGCGAGCGGTTGCGGGACACGCCGGTGTACTGGGCGCGGCTGGCCCATCTGCCCGCGCGCAGCGATGCGGAGACCGTGGCCGAGGAGATCGCCAGATCCGTTGTGACCACCGACTTCTCGGGCCGGCGCCGGTGGGACGCGCTCGTCGCCACACTGACCGGCGCCGATCGCGGCGGCCGGTCTCGGCCGCTGCTCGTGCTGGACAACTGCGAGCACGTCCTGCCCGGTGTCGGGCGGGTCGTCACCCGGCTGCTCACGGCGATCCCGCGATTGCGCGTCCTGGCGACCAGCCGGGAGGCCATCGATTGGGTCGACGAGTACCGGTTCGAGGTGCCGCCGCTGTCCGCCGACCAGGCGCTGGAGTTGTTCCGCCGCCGCGCCGAGCTGACCGGTCATCCGGTCGTGAGTGCCGAGGAGCGCGCGCTCGCCGTGCGGATCTGCCGGCAGATGGACCACCACCCGCTGTACATCCGGCTCGCGGCCGGACGGCTGGTACGTCAGCCGCTGGCGCAGATCGCCCGGCAATTGGACGCCGATTCGGGTGCGGACCGGCGGTTGGACTGGATCCCCGGCCCGGCGCTGGGCGCCGAGGCACGTCATCGCAGCATCAACGACGTCGTGAGCTGGTCCTACGATCTGTGCGGGGAGAAGGAGAAGCTGCTCTTCGACCGGATGGCCGTCTTCGCCACCGGATACGACACCACCCCGAACAGCGCGGTGACCTTCGACGTCGGCACGGATCTGGAGGCGATCCGCGCGGTATGCGCCGATCCGGAGGCGGCCGGACCCGCCGCGGAATCCGGATCGCACGCCGGCCCGATCCGTCTCGGCGCAGGCGAGATCGAGGCGGCGCTGGAGCGGCTGGCCGACCAGTCGCTGGTGTCCCGGCACATCGGTGCCGCGGTGGTGACCTATTCGCTGTCGGAGAATCTCCGGGTCTACGCGCAGCAACGATTGCGCGAGCGGTCGGCGCACGGTACGGACGAAGCCGCGCGGTGTGTCGAGCGGCACCGTAACTACTACCGCGACAAGGTATTACACGCGGCCGCCAGCTACTTCGGACCGGCCGAACGCGAGCTGCTGGCCTGGGCGATGGCAGCCTGGAACAATATCGTCATCGCGCTGGACCGCAGCCTCGCACCGGGCGGCGACGCCGCGCAGGGGCTGGAGATCTGCGTCGGCCTGCTGATTCTGCGGTTGCCGTTCTTCAAGGGTTCGTTCCGGGAGATGCGGCTGTGGACCGAGCGCGCGCTCGCCGCGACCGGCGCCGCCGCCTCGCCGCGGGCCGGCGAGCTGCGGGTGACCGCGATGTCGTTGCTGGTGTGGATTCTGTTGTGCCAGGGGCAGACCGGTGATGCCGAGCGGCTGCTCGACGAATGCGTCCGGGAATGTGCGCCGGAGCCGGCCGGCGACTGGCGCCGGGAACCCGATCACGATCTCGGCCTGCCCGCTGTGGTCGACTTCGCCTGGGGCGTAGAGCTTTTCCTGAGCCGGAAGGATCCGGTCGCGGTCGCGGTGCTCGATCGCGCCCGGGAGAAGTTCGCTCGCGCCGGGAACACCTCCGGCGCGATTCCCAGCGAACAGTTCGCGGCGCTCGCGGCGGTTCTGCTCGGACCGCTCGAGCAAGCGCGCGAACTCGCCCGCAGGTATCTGGAACACACTGCCACCGTGGGCATTTCGTGGACCAGGCTGTGGGCGGAGCTGACCTGGTCGATCGTGCTCACCCGGCTCGGCCGCGCGGAAGAGGCGCTCGAGCTGCAACGGTCGGTGCTGGCGAACGTGGTCGCCTCCCGCGAGCAGTGGGCCGCGCTCTGGGCCGTGCAGTTCCGGGCCTGGTCGTTGGCGCGCCTGATCGCCGACAGCGGCGCGGCGCGTGCGGCCGGGCGGAACAGTATGACCTCGGCCACCGAGATCGCCCTGCTCGCCGGGGGCGCGCGGACACTTCGTGCCGGGCTCGGCGTCGAGATCAGCAGGCTCGGCCCGTTCGACGACATCGCCGCGGAAGCGGTCCGCGTGGCGCGAGACGTGCTGGGGCGGCGCGCTTTCGAGAATGCCGAAAAGCGCGGGGCGACAATGCGGCCGGAGCTTCAGGAAGTGCACCGGCTCGCGATGGGCGCCTCGACGATCGACGATCTGCCGCCGCCGCCGGGTGAACAGCGTGACCTCCCCCGGGAGTGGTACGACCTCACCCGTGCCGAACAGGCGGTCGCGCGGCTGGCCGCCGCCGGATGCACCAATTCCGTCATCGCCGCGCGGCGCGGCACCTCGCGCCGGACGGTCGATGCTCAGATGAGCACCATCTTCCAGAAGCTTCGGATCACCTCGCGCGGCGAGATCGCCGAATTCCTACCCGAGGAGCCCTGAGCGCGGGCGGTCTCCGGCCGGCCGATCCCGCTCGACGACGTGATCGGCCGCTGTCGTCTCGCTCGTCGCGGATTCGGGTTGCGGGAGGTGTGCTGCGCTCGCGGGTGGTATCACGCGGCGCGGAGCGCCGACGGAATCGCCGGTGAGGTGGCGAGAATGTTGCCGGATGGCTGATCCGAGCCTGCGGGAGCGTTCGGATCGACCGGTGATCGATTGCAGAGAGATCGCTGCACAATCGAGTCTTTCAAAACGAATCATGTTGTTCCAGTGCTGATTCGCTGGGGAATGACCGAATTTACTGGGCAAACGGTTGGTTTCGAGGTGTCCCGACCGGCTCCGGGCAGGTTCGGCGGGAATTACCTGCGGGATGTTCGGTCGGTTCGGTCCGTCACTGGCAAACCTCGCATACACTCGGATCGCATCGGCTGCTGCCGGGTTTCTGGACGGTGCGTCACTCGTGGCCGGACTCGTATTCGAGTGCGAAATGAGGGTGTGAGACAGATGGATTCGCGTGCCGCCGCATTGGTCAGGACGACGTTCAAAGCGGTTGCTGCGGATGAGGCGGGGCATGAGAAATTGGCGAGATCGTTCTATGCGATCTTGTTCACCGCGCAACCGCAGCTGCGCGAGTACTTTCCCGCATCCCTCGACACCCAGCGTGAGCGCCTGGTCAAGGCCCTGGCCCACGTGGTGGACCGGCTGGACGAGCCCGATGAGCTGCTGCCGTTCCTCGCGCAGCTCGGGCGTGATCACCGCAAGTACGGCATCGAGCCGGAACACTATCCCTGCGTGGGGAAATCGCTGATCACATCGGTACGCGCCCATGCGGGCACCGAGCTGTGGACCGAGGAGGCGGAGCACGCCTGGCAGGAGTGCGTCGACCTGATCACGCGAACCATGATCGTGGGCGCGGGGGACCGGGACACGCCCGCGGTGTGGGCCGGCACCGTGATCGAACATCGCCGGGTGCTGAACGATCTGGCGGTCGTGCGGGTGCGGCTGGATCAGCCGATGCACTACGCCGCGGGGCAGTACCTGAGCGTGCAGATTCCGTCCCGGCTGCGGATGTGGCGGTATCTGTCCCCGGCCGTTCCCTCGAATGCCGAGGGGGAGATCGAATTCCACGTGCGCGGCCGCACCGGCGGCTGGGTCAGCCCCGCGCTGGTCGGTCACACCGCCGTCGGGGACCGGTGGTTGTTGAGCGCGCCGATGGGCGGGCTCGGGGTGCCCCGAAACACCCGCCGCAAACTGCTGATGATCGGCTGCGGAACCGGAATCGCCCCGCTGCGAGCACAACTCGTGGCGATGTCACGTCGCCGGTCCAATCCGCGAGTGCACCTGTTCGTCGGCGGGCACCATCCGTGCGATCTGTACGACCTCGAGACGCTGAGCCAGTTGGCGGCGGCCGGCAAATGGCTGACGGTCACCCCGATCGTCGAAAGCGACGAGAACCCTTGGTGGTACTTCGATTCCGACGCGCCCTCGGCGGATCTGCCGGGCCTGGACCCGCGCCGCACCGGCCGGATCGGCGCCGTCGTGGCGGGGTACGGCCCGTGGGCCGATCGCGACGTGCAGATCGCGGGCTCCCCATCGATGGTGCAAACCACCAAATTCCGGCTGATGGCCGCGGGCACCCCGGCCGCCAACATCCGCCACGATCCGTACCTCTGACCTCCGCTCCGTTCCGGTGGGTTCGCGGCCCCCTGGTCTCCCCATTCGGCCCCGTGTTGGTGCTCGTTTCTCGCACCACCAAGCGTCCGAACGGCGAGAAGGGACGCGAACTGGTGGCGGAGTTGTGTGGCGCCGGCGGAACCAGGTGGGCGGGTGTGTCTCGCGTGCCCGTGCCGGGTTCAAACCCCTTCGTAGCGAATGGCTTCCGCCGGGGGGCCGGTCTGGATCAGGCGGTCGACGGTGGCGGTGGTCATGCCGGGGGAACCGCAGACCAGGATCTGATGGTGTTCCAGGGGGCCCATCTCGCCGACGACGTCCGCCAGGGTGCCCTCCAGCATCTCGTCCACGTCGAAGCCCACATCCACCCTGCAGGCCTCGTACCAGGGGTCTTCCCAGGTCGGATCGTCGGGGCTCTCGACCACGGGAACGACTGTCAGCCAGGGCAATTCGCCGGTCAGCAGGTAGAGCATGTCGGAGGCGTACAGGTCGCGGGGGGAGCGGCCGCCGATGAACAGATGGGTGCGCGGCGGTTCCGGGCGACGCGAGATCTCCAGCAGGATCGAACGCAGCGGCGCCAGGCCGGTGCCGCCGGCCAGCATCACCACGTCGGTGGCGTCGTTGTCGACCGACAGCCAGCCCGCGGGGTCGGTGATCCGCCATTCGTCGCCCGGCTGGGTCTCCGCGACGATCGAGCCGCTGCACCACCCGCCCGGCACGGTCCGGACATGGAACTCCAACTTGCCGTCCCGCGAGGGCGCCAGGGCGGGCGACAACCGCCGCCGCACCCCGGGGTGCTGCGGAATCTGCACCTCGACCGACTGCCCGGCGACGAAGGGCACATAATCACCGATCAACCGCACCACCGCGATGTCGTGCCGCAGGCGGTGGTGGCCGACCACCGTCGCGGCCCATTCGGTGGGCGCGCCGAGGTGGATTTCGCCGGTCTCATCGGGGCCGAGGGTCATACACCATCCCTGTTCGTCGAACTGCCTTGTGCTGCGGTCGAATAGCTCGGCCGCGGATCACACCGGATCCGCGGTGATGGCCCATTCCGGCGTGCCGACCGCCAGCAGGGCTCGCGTGGTCGCGGCGATCATCCGGGCCGATCCGGCGATCTGGATCTGCCGATCCGACCAGGAGCCGAAGCTGGCCACCACCGCACCCAGATTACCGATCAGCCGCCGGTGCATGCCGAACGGCGGATCGGCCGGGGGGTGCGGATACCACCACGGATTGGAAGCGTTCTCGCACACCGGAATCACGGTCAGCCACGGATTGCTCAGCGAGAGCTGCCACATGTTCTGCACGTCGTACAGATCGCACGGATACTGCCCGCCCATGAAGAAGTGCACCCGCGGATTGTCTGTGCGCCTGCCCATTTCGATGAGCTGGGCGCGCAGCGGCGCGATACCGGTGCCCGAGCCGATCATCAGCACATCGGTGCCGCTGTCGCGGTCCACGTGCAGTCCGCCCAGCGGGCCGGCGATCTGCCAGACGTCGCCCACCTCGGTCTCGGCGACGATGGCCGGGCTCACCCAGCCGTTCGCCACCTTGCGGACGTGGAATTCGATCTCCCCGTAGGGATTCGTCGGAATCGCGGGCGACAGGTACCGCCACATCTTGGGCCGCTGCGGCACCGACACCGGGACGTACTGTCCGGCCTGATACGGAATCGGCGTCTCGGACTGCAGCCGCACGATCGCCAGATCCTCCAGCACCTGCCGGTGCCCGACCACCGTGGCCTCCCAGAACGGCTGGGAGGTATCGGAATTCGCGCCGATGGCCATCGAGGCGGAGATGAGGATGCCGATATCGCGCCAGCCCTCCTCGAGTTCGCGGGACCAGCCGCCGATCCCGCAATAGGTGCGGAACGCGGCCACGATCGCGCGGCCGGCGATATCGTAATGTGCCGCCTCGACACCGTACTTGCGGTGGTCACGGGCGAGCTGTTCGAGGAAGTGCTGGGCGCGGTCCCAGTCCTCGAGATGGTCGAGCACGAACTGCACGGCGGTCATCACGCGCTTGGGCTGCATGTCCATGGCGGGCGGGAACAGCTCCCGCAGCCGAGGGTTCTCGCCGAACATATGGCCGTAGAACGCGCTGACCAGCCGTTCCGGACCGTTCGGGGCTTCGACGACGGACCGGAAATTGGCGCGGACCAGCGCAGCCGAACGCGCATCCACGACTCGAGCTTCCTTTCTGCATACCACCGATCCGGGCGCGGGCCCGGATCGGCTCGGGTTCCAGTATCCCCGAAAAAACCGTGGTCGCACGGTTATGAGGTCTTGACGGTACCCAACCTCGCCGAGGGCGAAACGTCGTGGTCGACCGGTTCGCGGGGCTAGCGTGGTGGAAGCGGTCCCGGGCCATGTTGCGAGCACCGCGGAAAAGAACCAAACTTGAGCGGAACAGACTCAACTTCTACTGCGTTGAAGTGATCGGAAGCAGCCGGACGAGGCTGCGCAGACGACACGTAGGAAGGTGACCGTGGACTCGTTCAATCCCACCACCAAGACCCAGGCGGCGCTGACCGCCGCATTGCAGTCCGCCTCGGCAGCGGGCAATCCGGAGATCCGTCCGGCGCACTTGCTGGTGGCGTTGCTGGATCAGACCGACGGCATCGCCGCCCCGCTGCTCGAGGCCGTCGCCGTCGATCCGGCCACGGTCCGGCGCGAGGCCCAGGACATCGTGGACCGGCTGCCGCGGGCCAGCGGCGCCACCACCACGCCGCAGCTCGGCCGCGAGGCCCTCGCCGCCCTCACCGCCGCACAGCAGCTGGCCACCGAACTCGGTGACGAGTACGTCTCCACCGAACATCTGATGGTCGGCCTGGCGCGCGGCGATTCCGACGTATCCCAACTCCTGCTGAAGTACGGCGCGACCGCGGACGGGTTGCGTGAGGCGTTCACGGCGGTGCGCGGTAACGCCCGCGTCACCTCCCCGGACCCCGAGGGCAGCTACCAGGCGCTGGAGAAGTACTCCACCGATCTGACCGCCGCCGCCCGCGAGGGCAAACTCGATCCGGTCATCGGCCGCGACACCGAGATCCGGCGCGTGGTGCAGGTGCTGAGCCGCCGCACCAAGAACAATCCGGTGCTGATCGGTGAGCCCGGCGTCGGCAAGACCGCGATCGTCGAGGGTCTGGCCCAGCGCATCGTCGCCGGTGACGTACCGGAGTCGCTGCGCGGCAAGACGTTGGTCTCGCTCGACCTGGGCGCGATGGTCGCCGGGGCCAAGTACCGCGGCGAATTCGA
>CBJNFW010000210.1:0-15422 GCA_966435935.1 uncultured Nocardia sp. | reverse complement strand
TCGCCACCATCCACCAGCCGATCACCCGGGACCGAGCGGTGGATCTGGCCGCCGCGCCGTGGCGGCGCAAGCTGTTCGTGCAGCGCTGGTACGGCTTCCTCGGCATGCAACAGCGCGTGGCCCGGCAGATTCCGGATCTGATCACCGTCTCCTCCTCCTCGGCCACCGATATCGCCGACGATTTCGGCGTCGCGCCCGGGCAACTGCGGGTGGTGCCGCTCGGTGTGGACACCGAGCTGTTCCGGCCCCGTGCGGGACGCGTCCCGGGCCGCATCGTCGCGGTCGCCAGCGCCGACAAACCGCTCAAGGGCATATCCCATCTGCTGCAGGCGGTTTCGCGGCTGCGCGTGGCGCACGACGTGGAATTGCAGCTCGTCGCCAAGCTGGACCCCGACGGGCCCACCGAGAAATTGATCGCCGAACTGGGCCTGGCCGACGTCGTCACGGTCAGCAGCGGCCTGTCCGACACCGATCTGGCCGAACTGCTCAGCTCCGCCCAGATCTCCTGCATCCCTTCGATGTACGAGGGTTTTTCGCTACCCGCGGTGGAGGCGATGGCCAGTGGCACACCATTGGTCGCCAGCCGGGCCGGGGCACTGCCCGAGGTGGTCGGCGATTGCGCCGAACTGGTCGAACCGGGCAACGTGGACGAGTTGGCCAGGGTCATCGGCGGTCTGCTGGATTCGCGCCGCCGGCTCGACGATCTCGGCGCGGCCGGGCGACGCCGGGCGCTGTCGGTGTACAGCTGGGAAGCCGTTGCCGCACAGACTGTTTCGGTGTACGAGCAGGCCATCTCGAGGTACCGCATGGACGAGGAGAGCAAGTAGATGTTGACCGTCGATTTCGACCGGCTGGGCGTCGGACCGGGCACTCGCGTCATCGATGTGGGCGCGGGTCTGGGGCGGCATTCCTTCGAGGCGTACCGCCGGGGCGCGGATATCGTCGCCTTCGATCAGAACGCCGATGATCTGGCCCAGGTCAAGGTGATGTTCGGGGCGATGGCCGAGGCGGGTGAGGCGCCCGAGCACGCGCGTGCGGAGGCGGTGCAGGGCGATGCGCTGGCGCTGCCGTACGAGGACGGCGAATTCGACGTGGTCATCGCCTCGGAGATCCTCGAGCACATCCCGGCCGACGATCGGGCCATCGCCGAGCTGGTGCGGGTGCTCGCGCCCGGGGGTGCGCTGGTGGTGACGGTGCCGCGCTGGCTGCCCGAGCGGATCTGCTGGCTGTTCTCGGACGAATACCACGCCAACGAGGGCGGGCACGTGCGGATCTATCGCGCCGACGAATTGCGGCGCAAGATCGCCGGTCTCGGTATGCGATTCATCCACAGCGCCCACGCGCACGCGCTGCACTCGCCGTACTGGTGGCTCAAGTGCCTGGCGGGCGTATCCAACGACAAGCATTGGGCGGTCACCTCCTATCACCGAATGCTGGTGTGGGACATGATGAAACGACCGTGGCTGACCCGGACCGCGGAGTCCGCGCTGGATCCGCTGATCGGTAAGAGCGTGGCGCTGTACTTCACCAAGCCGGCGGTGCGGCGTGGCGGATTCTGAGCTGCCGGCGGTCGCCGGGGTGCTGACCGCTGCCCAGATTCGCCGTACCGCGCAATCCATTGCCGCACAACAGGAACCCGATGGCGCGCTGCCGTGGTTCAGCGGCGGGCACACCGATCCGTGGGATCATCTCGAGAACGCCATGGCGCTCACGTCGGCGGGACTGCTGGACGCGGCCCGCGCCGCGTACGCCTGGTCGATGCGTACCCAGCGTCCGGATGGCAGCTGGCCCAGCGAGTTTCGCGCCGGAGCCGTGGCGATCGAGGACGCCGACACCAATTTCTGCGCCTATATCGCCACTGGGGTCTGGCATTACGTGTGCAGCACCGGGGATCGCGAATTCGGGGCCCGGATGTGGCCGACGGTGTGCGCGGCCATCGATTACGTCGTCTCGCTGCAGCAGGGGCGCAACGGCGAGATCTACTGGTTGAGCGGCCCGAACGGCCCGGTTCCCGAGGCACTGCTGACCGGCTGCGCAAGCATGTTCCACAGCATTCGCTGCGCACTGGCTCTAGCCGGACTGCTGGGAATCCCTCAGCCCGAATGGGAGGTCGCGGCGCTGCGGCTGGGCCATGCCATCCGGCATCATCCCGAGGCGTTCGGCGAGAAGGACCGCTATTCGATGGACTGGTACTACCCGGTCCTGTGCGGTGCGTACGACGGTGCGGACGCGATGGCCCGAATCGACTCCCGCTGGGACGATTTCGTGGTCGGCGATCTGGGCATCCGCTGCGTCGCCGACCGACCCTGGGTGACCGGTGCGGAGACCTGCGAGCTGGTGCTGACTTTGGACCGGCTCGGCCATCGCGATCGCGCGCTGCGACTGCTCGCGGCCATGCAGCACCTGCGCGAGGAGGACGGATCCTATTGGACCGGACTGGTTTTCGCGGACGGCAAACGCTGGCCCGAGGAACGCACCACCTGGACCGGGGCGGCGATGATCCTGGCCGCCGACGCGCTGTCCCGCACCACACCCGGTAACGGGATCTTCCGCGAACTCGCCGTGCCGATCGACATCACCGACGGATTCGCCTGCGACTGCGTGGGTTCGCGCCGCTGAGCAACGAGTTCACGCTGCCCGGCCGGCGGTTCACACCCCGGATTCTCTGGTTCTCACCGCCGAACCAGGTCCGAGCAAGAGTCCCCCTCCGAGCTACGTCGCGGACCACGCCTCTTGGTTGCGGCCGCCGCAACCGGTGTCGCGCTCCAGGACGCGCAGCGACCCGGTGGCCGACACCTCGCGGAACTTCCCGCCGTCCAACGCCTTTCGATAGATGTTGTACGGCGCGCGGCCGCCGTCGGCCGGATCCGGGAACACGTCGTGGATGGCCAGCGCGCCGCCCGCGGCGACCCAGAGCGCCCAGTTGTCGTAATCGCGCTGGGCGGCCTCCTCGGTGTGCCCGCCGTCGATGAACAGCAGCCGGATCGGCGTGCGCCACATCTTCGCGACCGTGGCCGAGGAGCCCAGCACGCCCACGACGGTATCGGTGAGTCCGGCGCGCACGATCGCGCGGCGGAATTCGGTGACGGTATCGAATTTCCCGGTTTCCGGATCGACCAGCGAGCTGTCGTGGTACTCCCAGCCCGGCTGATGTTCCTCCGAACCCTGATGGTGATCGATGGTGTAAACAGTCGCCCCGGTTTCCCGCGCGGCCGCGCCGAGATATATCGAGGATTTCCCGCAATAGGTGCCGATTTCGGCGATGATTCCGTCACCGGCGTATCGGCGCGCGGCCTCGTACAGCGCTCGCCCTTCCTCGGGCGGCATGAAGCCGGTTGTTTGCTCGGCAATGCCGAACAATTGCGTCGTGGCCGTGGAAATCACCGAATCGGCACGAGTCATCAGCGGAGAACCTTTCTGTCGGCAAGCCCGCGCGCAGATAGCCGCGGCGGTGCGAGTTGCCCTCGAAGCGGCACCATAGTAGCATCCGGACACGTGTCCGATCCCCTTTCCGCAGAGCCGCCCGCGGTGAATATGGAGGCTACCCGCCGCCGCCTCACCGAGAAACAGGCCGACACCGTCGACCGGCTGACCAGGGCCGCACTGGAGGTGCTCTCTCGCGAGGGTTTCGCCGGTCTGACCGTGCGCATGGTCGCGGCCACCGCGGGCGTCGGCACGGCCACCGCCTACACCTACTTCTCCTCCAAGGAGCATCTGGTCGCGGAGGTGTTCTGGCGCCGGCTGGCCGCAACCCAGCCGCCCATCGCCGACCTCACCGACCCGATCCGGCGCGTCGTCGCGGTACTGCGCCAGATCGCCATGCTCGTGGCCGATGAACCCGCCCTCGCGGGAGCGGTAACCAGCGCTTTGCTCGGCACCGATCCGGATGTCTCACACCTGCGCACCCGAATCGGCACGGAAATTCGCAAACGCCTGCTCGAGGCCCTGGGCCCGGACGCCGATCTCGATATCGTGGAAACCCTGGAATTGCTCTACGCGGGCGCCCTGGTCCGTGCGGGCGTCGGTTACGCCTCCTACGCCGAAATCGCCGACCGTTTGGAAAAATCCGCGCTCCAGGTCCTCACGAACTGAATTCCATCCGGAGAAATCGATCGGAATTCACAGGACGAGGTCACTCAACCGATTCCAATCGACCTGAATCCGAATGGGCAGATCCACCGCGAACCCGGTACCCGGTTTCAGGACGTGCACCGGCCTGTAGTGTCCGACACCATGGTCGAGCGCGTAAGTCTCGATCGATGTCACCTCACTGTCCGAAACACTCACCAGCCAGTACCACGGAATCCCGGCTGCCGCGTACTCCCACATCTTCTCGAGCCGATCGGTCTTCACATGGCTGGGCGAGATGACCTCGACGGCGATCTTCAGATACCGCGCGGGCACCGGTCGCACATCCGGCGGAACACAGTCGAAAAGCGCGACGTCCGGGCGCCGGATTGTCGTCCGCGGCACCTCCCAGAGCACTATGTCGAAGTCGTGATTGGCATCGAGGCAAGCGGAGGGATCCTCCGACATGAACTCGCGCGCTGCGTCCTCGAACATCCCGAGCAGCCGATGGACAGCCTTCTGATGCGCCCGCGTCGGCGATTCACACCGCACCGCATCTCCGTTGACGACCTCGACCAGGCGGCAGAACTCCTCGGGGAGCTCACGCCAGATATCCAGAGTGATCGGCTCCGGCTGCACATTCTCCGGACGAGCCCAATCGAAGATCGGTGACATGTGTCGAATTCTAAAGGGCGGCGTCGACCGGATACCCGATGGTGAAGTCGATCTCTGCAGTTGTCGGGACGATCTTTTCAATCGCCGTCGAGAATCTCGCGCAGCCGGCGGGCGAACGCTTCCGGCTGCCCCGGGTAGCCGTTGCCCGGACCGGTGAAGCCGCCGTGGTGGCTGGGGAATACCGCCGGTCGACCGCCGAGCAGGGCCGCGGTGCATGCGGAGGTGCGGTCGGTGAGAGTGCCCGCCGACTCCTCGCCCACGGCGATCACGATCCGCGTCGCGGCGGCGGTGAGGGCGTCGACGTCCGGGCGGTAGTCCGTCACCGCGACCGAGCGGTCGGACAACAGCGGGTCGTCACGTGAGCCGTCGTCGGCGGTGGGCATACCGAACATGGCCGGGTCGGCCGGGGGCTGGGCGAAGAACTCGTCGGTGAATTCGCCCTTCCACATGGTCACCGCCATGAAGGCCGCCATTCCGGCGCCGAAACCCTTGGCCTGGTAGGCCGCCCGCATTCCGGCGAAGGCGCGCATCGCGGCCTCGGCGTCGGGCAGCACGGTGGCCAGCGGCGGCTCGTGCGCGACCAGAGTCGTCGCATCACCGGGATGGGCGGCCACGAGGGCCAGCGCGGTGATCGCGCCGCCGCTGCTGGCGAACATCTCCACGGGTCCGGCGCCGAGCGCCTCGATCACCGCGTGGATATCCGCCGCCTGGGTCTCGGGCACGCTGTCCGTGCGCCCGTCACTGCGGGTACTGCGGCCCAGACCGCGCGGATCGTAGGTGATCGAGGTGCGGTCGGGCAGTTCGGCGACCAACGCCCCGAACCCCTCGGCGCACATGGGCTGACCGATCATGAACAGCGGCGGTCGCCCGTCGGCGGTGGGCAGCGGGCCGTGGACGTCGTAGACAATCCTCGCGCCCTCGGTGTCGAGAGTATGCGTCGTCATGCCACTGTCGACGGCACACCGCCCTGGAATTCATCGGTCCCGGCCCGCCCCGAGATGCCGTTCGTAGTGCGCGCGGGCCCGGTCATAGGCGGTGCGGAGCAGATCGCGGGTCACCTGTTCGGTGCGGGCTCCCGGGTTCACCACCGCGAGCCAGCCCGCCGAGCCGTACACCGGATGCGGCAGAACGGTGTCATCCAGGCCGTAATCGATTGACGCACTGCCGGTCTCGCGCGGACTACGACCCGTGCGCCGGATGAATTCCGCACGCCCGGCGGCGATGTTCACCCGGAACGCGCCGGGGCGATCCAGGCGCGAGGCCTCGTCGCCCGGATAGTTCTTGGTGACGAGCGTCGCGAAGGGCTGCGCCGCGCTCGGCGTACTGCCGTCGCCCGAGTAGTAGCAGAACGTGTCCCCCCAGCTGATCTCGGGCGAGCCGTCGCCCGGGCCGGGACGCACGATCAGCACGTTTTCGAGGCCGTCGAGGAATTCGATGATGTCATCCGGAGTCATACCTTCCAGCCTGTCATTCAACTTCTCAGTGAGGATTTCGGCGACAGATCGCAAGTAGATCGACCGAAAAGCTCACAGCGCATTAACTCTCGCCGGTGATCGGGACGCACTCGCGGCCACGAAATGAGCCATCACATCGCGAATGCGCGCGGCCCACGACCCGGGCGGGGTTGTCGCGCTCACAGTTCTGTAGTAGCGTCCAGACACGTGTCCATGAGGATGGGCTCGGTACGTCGGAAGGGTGTTGACGATGGCGTTGGTCAAGCCGCGGCAGGTGTCCGGTGGCGAGCACGAGCACGGGCATCTCGAGGAGTTCCGCACCGATCCGATCGCGCTGATGCGGCGCGTGCGCTCGGAGTGCGGCGATGTCGGCTCGTTCCGGCTGGCGGACAAGGATGTCATCCTGCTGTCGGGGTCCGAGGCGAACGAATTCTTCTTCCGCTCCAGCGATGCCGACCTGGACCAGAGCGCGGCCTATCCGTTCATGAAGCCGATCTTCGGTGAGGGCGTGGTCTTCGACGCCAGCCCCGAGCGCCGCAAGGAGATGCTGCACAATCAGGCGCTGCGCGGCGAGCACATGCGCGGCCACGCGGAAACCATTGCGCGCGAGGTGAATGCGATCGTCGAACGCTGGGACGACGAGGGTGAGATAGATCTGCTGGAGTTCTTCGCCGAGCTGACCATCTACACCTCCTCGGCCTGCCTGATCGGCAAGAAGTTCCGCAACGAACTCGACGGCCGATTCGCGCATCTATACCACGAACTCGAGCAGGGCACCGACGCACTGTGCTATGTCGACCCCTACGCCCCCATCGAGAGTTTCCGCCGCCGGGACTCCGCGCGCGCGCAACTGGTCGAGCTGGTGCAGGGCATCATGGACGGCCGGATCGCGAATCCGCCTGCGGGCAAGGAAGATCGGGACATGCTCGACGTGCTGGTCTCGATCAAGGACGAGGAGGGCAACCTGCGCTTCTCGGCCAGCGAGATCACCGGCATCTTCATCTCGATGATGTTCGCCGGACACCACACCACCTCCGGCACCGCCGCCTGGACGGTGATCGAACTGCTGCGTCACCCCGAGCAGCTCGACCGCGTCGTCACCGAGCTGGACGAGCTCTACGCCGACGGCAAGGATGTGAGTTTCCATGCGCTGCGCCAGATCCCGCAGCTCGAGGCGACCCTGAAGGAGACGCTGCGGCTGCATCCGCCGCTGATCATCCTGATGCGGGTGGCCCGCGACGAATTCGACGTGTGCGGAAACCTCATCGCCCCGGGCGATCTCGTCGCCGCCACCCCGGCGGTGTCCAACCGGATCGCCGAGGACTTCCCGAATCCCGACGATTTCGACCCGGGCCGCTACATCGACCCCAACCAGCAGGATCTGCTCAACCGCTGGACCTGGATCCCGTTCGGCGCGGGCCGGCACCGCTGCGTGGGCGCGGCGTTCGCGACCATGCAGTTGCAGGCGATCTTCTCGATTCTGTTGCGGGACTGGGAATTCGAGATGGCCCAGCCTTCGGACAGCTACCGCAACGACCACTCCAAGATGGTCGTGCAGTTGCAGCAGCCGTGCGCGGTGCGCTACCGCCGCCGGCGGCGCTGACCGGCAACCGTAAGCGGGCCACACCGATTCGGTGTGGCCCGTGGTGTACGCGCGGAAAGTTACTGCGGCAGAACTGCTTCGATGGCGGAGACGACGGCCGGATCCTTCGGCTCGGTGCGCGGCCGGAACCGGCCCACGACATTGCCCTGCGCATCGACCAGGAACTTCTCGAAATTCCACTGGATGTCACCCGCCGCGCCCTCGGCGTCGGCGGTCTGCACGAGTTCCTGATACAGCGGATGCCGCGCCGCACCGTTCACGTCGACCTTCTCCAGCAACGGAAAATCGACACCGTAGGTCGTGGAGCAGAATTCGGCGATCTCCTCCGCCGTACCGGGCTCCTGGCCCATGAACTGATTACACGGCACGCCGACCACGCTGAATCCGCGCGGCCCGTAGGTCTGCTGGAGTTCGACCAGACCCGTGTACTGCGGGGTCAGGCCGCACTTCGAGGCCACGTTGACAACCAGCAGCGCCTTGTCACCGGCCAATTCGGCCAGGGTGGTGGGTTTGTCGGCAAGGGTTTTGACGGGAATCTCTCGAATGCTCACAAATGGAGATGCTACCGCCGATTCGCTCCGCTAGGCCGTTCCGTAATTCACCCGCCAGTGCTTGATTCCATTGATCCACCCCGACCGCAACCGCACCGGCTGCTCGACTTCGCGCAGCTCGGGCATGGTGTCGGCGATCGCGTTGAACATCAGATCGATCTCCAGCCGGGCCAGATTCGCCCCGACGCAGTAGTGCGTACCGGTTCCGCCGAAGCCCAGGTGCGGATTCGGATCGCGCAGGATGTCGAAACGGAACGGATCATCGAATTCGGTTTCGTCGAAATTGGCCGAACTGTAGAACAACCCGAGCCGCTGCCCGGCGGCGATGTGCTGACCGGCCAACTCCACATCGCGGGTCGCGGTGCGCTGGAATACGCTCACCGGAGTCGCCCAGCGCACGATCTCGTCGGGCGCGGTGGCCGGACGCTGTCGCAGGTACAGCTCCCATTGCTCGGGATGATCCACGAACGCCTTCATCCCGTGCGTGATCGCGTTGCGGGTGGTCTCGTTCCCCGCGACGGTCAGCAGCATCATGAAGAATCCGAATTCGTCCGAGGTCAGCGCCTCTCCGTCGACATCGGCGTTGACGAGCCGGCTGACGATATCGTCGAGCGGATGCGCTCGCCGCTGATCGGCCATCGCGTACGCGTAGCCGATCAGTTCCACGGTGGCCAGCTTGCCGTCGCGGTATTCCGGGTCGTCGGCGCTGAGCAACTCGTTGGACCAGGTGAACAGCTTGAACCGGTCCTCCTGCGGCACGCCCAGCAGTTCGGCGATGGCCTGTAGCGGCAACTCGCACGCCACCTGCTGAACGAAGTCGCCGCCACCGATCTGCTTGGCGGCGTGCACGATTCGCTCGGCGCGCTCGGTCAGCACCGTACGCAGACTCGCCACGGCGCGCGGGGTGAATCCCTGCGAGATGATCCGGCGCAGTTTGGTGTGCCGCGGCGGATCCATGTTCAGCATCAGCGAGGTGTTCGCCACTTCCCGCTCCTCGGGAGTGCCGTTCGGATCGATCCGGATCAGCGCGCCGTTGGCCTGCGAGGAGTAGATCTCCGGATGACGCGAGATCTCCCGGATGTCCTCGTGCCGGCTCACCACCCAGTACCCGCCGTCGTCGAACGGGGCCGCGTACTCCGGGGCCTGGGCGTTCCACCAGACCGGGGCGGTGCGCCGGAGTTCGGCGAATTCCGCGACGGGACTGCGCGCTTCCCACAGAGCAGGGTCGGTGAAGTCGAACCCGGCGGGGATCGAAGGCTCGGGCATGACCCCTCCTCACCGTTCGCGACTGTGCGAACCGGGATGGAAATGAAACGGGTTCCTATGATTGAAGCACTTCGCGGGCCCTCTCCGCAGGCATCCGGGAAGGTTTCCCCGTTAGTGATCACGCCGCCCGGAGCGCTTCCTCGACGAGAGCACGGCAAACCGGATCTTCACCGGAACTAGAACTTGTTCTACAGTGGCTTCCAGGCAGTGCCCTCCAGACGCCCACGACTACTTCGAGGATGAGGTAACGAACCATGACCGACGTTCCGCACAGCGCGGGAACCAGCGAGGCCGATTACATCGTCGTGGGCGCGGGCAGCTCCGGTGCCGTGGTCGCGGGCCGTCTGGCCGAGAACGGCGCTCGCGTGATCCTGGTGGAGGCCGGGCGCAAGGACAACACCCGGCTGGTGACCAGTCCGGGCATGATCACGATGGTGCACACCGTCCCCCAGCTCAAGCATCGGGTGACCTGGAGCCAGTATTCGATTCCGCAGAAGTACGCCAACGACCGCGCGATCCCGATGACCCGCGGCAAGGTGCTCGGCGGTTCCAGCTCGGTCAACGGCATGCTCTTCGTGCGCGGCAACCGGGCCAACTTCGACTCCTGGGCGGCCGAGGGCTGCACGGGCTGGGAGTACGAGAACGTCCTGGCCGCGTACAAGAAGCTGGAGAACTGGGAGGAGGGCGCCAGCGAGTACCGCGGTTCGGGCGGACCGATCCAGGTCACCCGGCAGCGGGATCTGACCCCGATCTCGCAGCAGTTCATGCAGGCCGCCTCGGAAACCCTGAACGTCCCGCGCATCGCCGACTACAACGGCGAATCGCAGGAGGGTATCAGCATCTTCCAACAGAGCGTTCGAAATGGCTTGCGCTACAGCTCCTCTCGCGGTTTCATCACCGAACGGCCGAATCCGAACCTGACCGTGCTGACGCACACGCACGTGGCACGGGTGGTGATCGAGAAGGGCCGGGCGATCGGCGTCGAGGTCATCGACTCCAAGGGCGGCCGCCGGACCATCCGCGCCGCGAAGGAGGTCGTGGTCTCCGGCGGCGTGATGGCCTCGGCGCAGATCCTGATGCTCTCGGGCATCGGCCCGGCCGGACATCTGCGCGATCTCGGCATCGACGTCGCGGCCGACCTGCCGGTCGGCCAGAACCTGCACGACCACCTGTTCGTGCCGATGACATTCGTCTCCGAGAAGGCCATCCACCACGGCACACCGGCCTATTTCGCCCGCGGCATCATGCGCGAGCTGATGAAACCGGGCAGCTCCTGGATGGGCCGCACGGTGTTCGAGGTGGCCGGATTCGTCAAGACCAAATTCGCCACCGGCGATGTGCCGGATATGCAGATCCACGCCCTGCCCTGGAGCTATCCGGTGCCGAACCAGGACGAGGACAAGCTGCACATGGTGGACAAGCGCTCCGCGCTGACCGTCTTCCCGACGCTCATCTACCCCAAGAGCCGCGGCGAGGTGCGCCTGGCCTCGACCGATCCGCTGGCCTCGCCGCTGATCGACCCGGGCTACCTGTCCGATTCGGCCGATACCGAATTCCTGATCGAGGCCATCCGGCTGATCCGCGAGATCATGGCGAACAAGACCATCGCCGGAGACATCACCGAGGAATACTCCCCCGGCCCGGACCTGATGGACGAGACGGCGCTGCGTGCCGAACTGCCCAACCGCATCCACTCCGTCTACCACCCGGTCGGCACCTGCCGGATGGGTGTGGACGAGCGCGCGGTCGTCGATCCGACGCTGAAGGTCAACGGCATCGAGGGCCTGCGCGTCGCGGACGCCTCGATCATGCCGAGCATCACCGGCGGCAACACCAACGCCCCGTGCTACATGATCGGCGAGATGGCGGCCCAATTCATCACCGCCGGAAAGTAATTCGCTGAATCCGGACCCGGGCTCGCATCCCTCGCGGGCCCGGGTCCGCTGCTGTGCGCGGGACGGCTCGCCGGTCCGGCACACCTGTGACGACACCCACAATCCGGTAACTTCCATCGACCCGAACATTTGCAGTTCGCAAGTCTTGTCCAGAAGCTGATCGGGCTGATCATCGAACCGCGTGCGCTCGGCGCTTCCGGCACACCGCGCCGGAGCCCGAAGCCGCTTCCACAACGACGGAAGCATAACTGCCGCAAGGCAATACATCGCCAGCTCGATCCGAGGGGCCCGTACTCGCGACAACCCGATCACGGGCCCCTCGCCGTTCGCGCGATCCGATCCGCCGCGCCGGGAACAACGAAGCACCATTGCGTGTTGTCGTGGGTGCGGCTATGGTTGGCATCGTTCGCAGCTTGTGGATGTAGGTGGACACGGTCCCTCCCACAAGAGTTCTCCATCCCGCACCTTCGAGGATCCGCGCCGATCGGAACGTTTCCGATCCGCCGCATTCGAACCGGTACGGCCCCTTCGGCGAAGCGCTGCCGCACATGATGCGCGCATCCGCCGCCGGACCACTCATTCCTTCTGCCAGGAGTAGAAAACCATGAAAGACAACACGACTCACACCCAGGAGCCGGGCACATCGGTGACCGGCATCCTCGACATCACCGGAAACCACGCGGCCCTGCGGGTCGAGGGATATCTGCCCGGCCCGAACGACATCCACGTCCCGCCGCGCCTGATCCGCGAATACGGCCTACGCCGCGGCGACACCGTCACCGGAACCGCGGGCACACCGCGAGAGGGCAGCAAATTCGCGCCGCTGACCGGCGTCGACCGGATCAACGGCCTACCGCCCGAAAATGCCCGGCAACGACCGCATTTCGCCGATCTGACCCCCATCTACCCACAGGACCGCCTGCGCCTCGAGACCGAGCCGCACGAGATGACCACCCGGGTAACGGATCTGATCATGCCGATCGGCAAGGGGCAGCGCGCCCTGATCGTCGCCCCGCCCAAGGCAGGCAAAACCTCTGTGCTGCAATCGATTGCGCACGGCATCGCGAAGAACCACCCCGAATGCCACCTGATGCTGGTACTCGTCGGCGAACGTCCCGAGGAGGTCACCGACCTGTCCCGCGCGGTGCCCGCCGATATCGCCGCGGCCACCTTCGATCTGCCCGCCCGCGATCACATCGCCCTGGCCGAACTCGCCATCGAACATGCCAAGCGTCTCGTCGAGACCGGTCGCGACGTGGTGGTTCTGCTGGATTCACTGACCCGGCTGGCACGCGCCTACAACCTCGCGTCCGCGGGATCGGGCCGCATCCTGTCCGGCGGCGTGGACGCCGGAGCCCTGGCCCCGCCGAAGAAGTTCCTCGGCGCGGCCCGCAACATCGAGAACGGCGGATCGCTCACCATCATCGCCACCACCCTGGTGGAAACCGGTTCGACCGCCGACACCGTCATCTTCGAGGAATACAAGAGCACCGGCAACGCCGAACTCAAGCTCGACCGCCACATCGCCGACCGGCGCACCTTCCCCGCGGTCGACATCGAACGCTCCAGCACCCGTAAGGAGGAGCTGCTGCTGACTCCCGACGAACTCCTCGCCACCCGGTCGCTGCGCGGCACGCTCGCCGGGCGCGATCCCGGCCAGGCCGTCGACCTGCTGCTGACCGGCCTGCGTCAGACCGAGACGAACGCCGAATTCCTCACCCAGATCCGCACCGCCGCACACTGAACGCGACCAGCGCATTCGGCTCCACGAACGCCGCCGCGGCGGCGCACCGGGCGTCCCTCGAGCCGACCCCTCGCTCGCCCCAGGTAGCCTGTGGGCAAGATCTTCACCAGCGCGCTCGCCCGCACGGGTGTGCGCCAGCACCACCCGCACAGCTCGTCTCGCCCCGGATTCCGGTGCCGCACGATGCTGCGCAGCCGGTCAGAAAGGGGGCCGCCACATGCGCACGGCGCTCGTCATCCGTGGCACCGATCCGCAGTCCGCGCTCGGCGATACGACCGGCCGATGGGCCCCCGGCGGGTGCCGCTGATGTCGCGGGAGGAATTCCTGCGCCGAGTCCGCGACGGCCTCAAGGCGCTGCCCGACGACGATCGCACGGTCACCCTCTTCCCCGGTCACCGGCGCGGCGCGGCCGATCTGTCCCCCGCCGATCGCAGCACGATCGTCGAACTGTTCGTCGAACGTCTCGAACATCACGGCGCGCGCATCGCGCGGGTGAGCGAAGCCGGCATCGCCGACGCCGTGGACGCGGCCCTGCGCGCTCAGCGAGCCACCACGGTCGCAGTACCGCACGGTCTGCCCGAGGAATGGCTCGAGCCCTGGTCCCAGCGGCAGGACAACCAGATCCTCACCGACGACTCCCCGGTCACCGCCGAGGAATTGGACGACGCGGACGCCATGGTGACCACCTGCGCCGGCGCGGTCGCCGACGCCGGGGCCGTGGTGCTGGACGGCGGGCCCGGTCAGGGTTTCCGCGATCGCACCCTCGCCCCCGAATGCCATATCTGCGTGGTCCGCACAGCACAGATCGATTCCTCCCTGCCCGAGGTGCTGGACAAACTCGATTCCCGCCGCCCGATCACCTGGTGCGGTGGCCCTACCGCACCATCGGACGCCAAGGCCCGCAATCACGGCCGTCATCGCCAGCGGCAGCTGATCGTGCTCATCGTGGACTCGGCCGAGACTTCCTGAGCTGGTTCGCAAGTTCTCCTCGAGTCCACCGCAAGTCCGCGGCGGCATCGTCTTCTTCGACACCGGTAGCACCGGATTCCACCGCTGTTGACCCCTGCGGCCGGATATCGGCCGCGATCCCGCCGCGAGGGGTGTGGATCCGTCGCCGCCCGGTCGCGCCGAGTGCGTTAGGGGATCGCCGTCGCGGGGAGGTGGCGGCGATCCCGCGCAGGACCGGAGAACCGCCCGGCCGGGCCTGTGCACGAGGGGTGACCGGTGCGGGCGGGAGTATCCGTTGCCCCCTTGTGATCTTGGTCCGCGGCGCATCGCCGTATCCTCGGAAATGAACGGGTGAGGAAGGCGCCAACTAGATTGGGAGCGACGATGGAAACTGCGGTCGTCTTCGTACTGGCCTGCTTGGTGTATTGGTGGGGTCTGCTCTAGTCGAACGCTTTCGGCATCGCCGTACCGAGTTTCGCTCGGCCAGGACCGTGAGTACTGCCGCAACCGCGCGCAGGCCGGCAGCGGGCGGCTACCGTAGCCGAGCATAATGATTACAGACTGAACGATATTTTCGATTCACGATTCTGTGCCGTCTACCATGTCGCGGTGGACACGAAACGGGAAGCCGGCGGCGTCCGGACACCGAGCGGGGTCGGTTACCTGTTGGCGCAGGTGGGAGCCCATGCGGCCACTCATTTCGCCGAAGGCATCGCGGGCTTGGACCTCACTCCGCACCAAGCGAGCCTGCTTCGACTGCTGGTCACTCGCCCCGGCAGCAGTCAACGCGAACTCGCCGACGCCCTGGGCATGCCGCCCAGCCGATTCGTCCCCTTCGCCGACACTCTCGAGGAGCGCGGCCTCATCGAACGCCGCCGCAACCCCCGGGACCGCCGCCTGCACGCCGTGCACCTGACCCGCGCGGGCCGACGACTCCTCGGCGAACTCAGCGTCGCGGCCCGGGCGAACGAGGACGAACTCTGCGCCGCCCTCAGTCCCGACGAACGCGCGCTACTGGTCGCCTTGCTCAGCCGCATCGCCGTCGATCAGGGGCTGATCCCGGGGTTCGACCCGGACGGTAACCCGTAACCGATCGAGCGGGCGCCTCGGTCCCCGAGAGCGCCCGCACGCCCGCTGCCACCACTTCGGTGGGCACGTTCGCGGGCTGCCATTGTCCTGCCGGAGACGCCGATGCCCGTGCGGGTCCGCCATGGCCGG
>CBJNFW010000209.1:0-15488 GCA_966435935.1 uncultured Nocardia sp. | reverse complement strand
GCTTGGCGGGAGGGGGCGTGGTGGGGAGGGTCGTGTCGCGGCCCGCGACAGTGGTTTCCTCGGTGTCGTAGGCGTGCGACAGGGTTCGCTGGTATTCGGGGGTGATGGTGGCGGCGGGCTCGGCCGGCGCCGGGGCGACCAGGACCAGCCCGGCGAGGCCAGCCGGTCGCGCGGCGGCGACGAGTTGGGCCACCTTGCCACCCATGGAGTGCCCGACCAGGACATGCTCTCCGACTCCGGCGTCGGCGACGATGTCACGCACGTCCTGCGCGAGTTGCCCGAGGGTGTACGGTCCGGGCAACCGGCACGAGCGTCCCCAGCCTCGGGCCTCGATGCTCAGGGTGCTTCGCCCGGGGAGCCTGTCGAACACGGGTTGCCAGGTGCGGGCCGCGCCTCCCCAATAGTGAAGAAATACCAGGGTGGGCCCGTGCCCGGCCACGTAGTCGTAGACGGGCAGCCGGGACGAGGTGGCGACTGTCATGTGAACTCCCTGTAAGCAGTACGTTGTTTCGGCTTCGAGTCAACCGGACGGACGATCCGCCGGCATCGTCGCGCCCCGACACGCCATGGTGAAAAATGGACAGATGCCAGCGATTCGACAGCTCACCTATCAACCTCCGCGCGCGGTGCCGGTGGAGACGATGTCGTTCCGGCAACTGCGGCGGCTCGACAACGGCTCGACGCAGCGCGGAGATTTCCATGTGCTCGCGGTGATCCGCGGCGGCCTCGGACGGGTGTCGATCGACTTCTCCGAACATGCGCTGGCGACCAGGACCGTGGTGTGGATCCGGCCCGGCGTGGTGCACCGCTGGGACGACATCGCGGACCTGTGCGGCGATCTCGTCCTGTTCGCGCCGACCGCGCCGGTCACGCCCGCGAGCCGCGATTCGGCCGCGCCCGGCAGCACCTCCCCGTGCTGGTCCGTCGACGCCCCGGCATGGCAGCTGATATCGGCCGCACTGGGCCACCTGCGCCTGGAAGCCGTTGCCGCACAGGACAACCGAACGCCCGAACTGCTCGGATTACTGCTCTCGGCGCTGCTGCTGCGCCTGACCCCGCCGGCCGACGCGGATCGAGTCAACTCTCCCGTCTTCCGCCGCTTCCGCGACGCCGTGGAGGAGGACTTCCGCGTCCATCACGACGTCGTCCACTACGGACGCAGACTCGGGTACTCCCCGCGCACCCTGTCCCGCGCCGTTCAGGCGGCAACCGGCCGCACCGCCAAGGATTACCTGTCCGAACGGCTCGTTCTCGAAGCCAAGAGACTGCTGGCCCACGACCGCCTGTCCCCGGCCCGATGCGGACAACGGCTCGGCTTCCCCGACGCCTCGAACTTCTCCGCGTTCTTCCTGCGCGAAGTGGGGGCGCGTCCCGGAGCATGGCAGCGGGCCGCGGGGTGGTGAGGCCGGTGCGGCGCAGTTGGTTCCGGCTATCGTGACCGGATGCTACTGACGTTGACCGGTGGAGCAGCGGCCGGCAAGACCACGCTGGCCGCGGCACTCGTCGAGACGTTCGCGCCGCGAGCGGTGTCCGTACTGCATATCGATGACTACTATTTCGCCACCACGAGCGACGGAGTCTGGGTAGCCGATCAGGACGGTGTACCGCGACTGGATGTCGGTGATCCACGGTCGGTGGATTTCGCTCGGCTCGAAACCGCTCTCGGCGGCTTGCCACCCGACGCTGTGGTGGTGGTCGAGGGAATGTTCGCGCAGCGGGTTGGTCCGCGAACCGGGGCCGGACGGCTCGACGTGTTCGTCGATGTCCCGGCCGACATCCGGTTGACACGCAAGATCGAACGCCAGTGCGTCAACGGCTCGGTCCCACTGAAGGTGTTGCTGCACAACTACATTCAGTTCCGTCGGCGGGCCCACGAGACATATGTCGAACCGGCCCGCCACCGCTGCGATCTGATCGTCGACGGTACCCGGCCCGTCACCGAACTCGCCGCGCTGATCCGCACGGCGCTCACGGCCCGTCTCCCGTCGAACCGGACTGCCTCCGTTGGGCTTTCACGCGACGAGGACCCCGCAACGCCCCGGACATGAGTGCGCGACTCAGGCGGGCATGAGGTCGGGGAGTTTCCAGGTCTTGTCGAACAGGGGCTCGCGGGGTCCGTAGAAGCGGAACATCACCTCGAAGTGTTGCCCTTGCTTCGTCGGGATCCAGTTGGCTTTCCGGTCCTCGGCCGAGGCCGGCCCGAAGTGCAGATCGACCGAGCCGTCGGAATTGCGTTGCAGGCCAGGGGTGGTGGATGCGCGGCCGGCCCGGTCGACCTCGCGGACGAGGGTGTGGGTGGCGCGGTCGTACGCCGTGGCGGACCAGTAGAGGCCGACCGGAACGTCGGCGGGCACGGTGAGACGGTAGTTGCTGCCGCCATCGAGGTCGCGGCCGTCCACGTCGTGGATGGTCATCAGGTAGAACTGGCCGCTGCCGGAGGATTTGGCGGCGAGGAAGCCGAAGGAGCACATCACTGCGCGCGCGTCGACCGGATAGTCGCCGGGGTCCGGATATCCGTTCTGTACGGCGGTGATCAGATTCGGATCCGCCGGCACCGCCCAGCGCGAGTTGTCGAAGTAGGACGGGGTGAAGGACTTGACGTAACGGTCCTCGATCCAGGCCCGCGCTCGCTCGGCCGCGGTGTCCAGCAGGGTGAGGGCCTGCGAATCGGATTGATAGTCGATCCCTTTGCGGATGCCGATGGTGGCGAGTTGATCGACCATCGTCATATCGCGAGCCAACCACGGCCCACTCTGCACCTGCCGGTCCAAGGCGGTGAAGAAGTCGCGGTTGTACGGGATGGTCGCGTCGAAATCCTGGCCGGAGGCATCGGAATACGGTGTGGCGGGCGGCTTTGCGGCCGCGTCCAGCGAATAGAGGCCGACTCGCTTGCCGTAGGCGACCGCGGCCGCCACGTCGGTGTCGCTGCCGGATTTCGGGTTCGACCGCAACAACGCGAATCCGGCGTAGGTTTCCGAGCGCAACACGATGAATCCGCCCGGCACGGGCCGGTTGTAGCCGGGTGGCAGCAGCAGGTAGCGACCGCCCCGGCCCTTGTCGGTTCCCGCCGGACCCACATCGGCGAGCGGGGTCTGCCAGATGCTGTCGATGGACCCGGTGATGGACGAATCACCGGCGGCCGGTGGAATGTCGAGCACCACCGGGCCGTCGGTGGTGTCGTAGAACGGCATCAGGTACACCACGCCCGGATCGGGGGTCAGGGTCTGGTTGTGCCAGTCCAACAGCCTCGACCAGTACACGATCCGGTTCGCGCCGCCCCCGACGCGAATCGCGGCCTGCAGCATCCGGTCGTAGATGACCGCGGGCATACCCCAGACGACCGCCTGCATCGCGCGCGCGGACATCTGCGCGCGCTCGGTCTCGCCCTGCCCGGACCCGCCCGGGCCGGTCGTCCCGGACCGATCGGCATACTGGGACACCGCTACCACTCCGCCGCCGGCGGCCGCGCCCAGCACCGCGGTCGCCGCGGCACCGAGCAACGCGGTCCGACGAGTAACTCTCCGGGCCTGACCGCTCGTCGAACGACCTTGCTCGCGTAGGGTTTCCATGCCTCGACGGTAGCCGGGCGATGGACCGGCAATCACCATCCGAAGCGGTGAGTCGGGGCAGCGGCCCCGGCGAGTTCCGGTGCCTACGAACCGGACGCGGTGATCAGCGGCCCGGCCGGGGCTCCGGAGTCCGGCACTCCGGCGTAATCGGGCAGCTCGACGCCGTGGATCGCGCGCTCGATCAGTTCGGCGAACCACTCTCCGGTGAAATCGGGGCCCAGCTCGGCGTCCGGCCCGGCGACGGCGAGGCTCTGCGCGTGCAGCCTGCCGATCTCCTGGTTGGCCTCGACGAACGGCCGCATCCGAGCCTCGTATGCGGCGAACCCCGCCGCCGGATCCCACCCGGCCGCGGCCAGCTCTCCGGCCAGCAGATAGGCCCCGACCAGCGCCAGCCCGGTGCCCTGACCGGACAGCGGCGAAGAGCTGAACGCCGCGTCCCCGAGCAGCCCCACTCGTCCGCTCGACCAGCGATCCATCTTCACCTGGGCGACCTGGTCGAGGTAGAAATCCGGGGTGTCGTCCACGTGCGCGAGGATGTCCGAGGTGAACCAACCCAACCCGGCCATCCGCTCGCGCAGCAGGCACTTGTGGGCCGCGACGTCGCGGTAGTCGAGGTCGAAGGCCCCCGCCGGGAAGGAGAACATGGCCATCGCCGCGGTGGCGTCCCGGATGGGCCGCAAACCGGCCGATCGCCCGGTCTCCTGCTCCTTGTAGTCGATCAGCCAGCGGTCCAGCCCGAACTCGTTGGGCACACTGTAGAAGGCCAGCACGTGCCCGAGATGGTGGACGAACCGCTCGCGAGGCCCGAAAACCATGGCGCGCAACGCCGAATGCAAACCGTCCGCTCCGACCACCAGCTCGAAACGCCGCCGCGCGCCGCCCGCGAACACCACATCGACGCCGTCGGCATCCTGGGTGAGTTCGGCGATCCGGTCGCCGAATATGTACTCGACATCGTCGCGGGTGTCGTCGTAGAGCACCTGGGACAGGTCTCCGCGCAGGATCTCGATCTCGGAGATGTACCCGTCACCGTCGTCGTCGGCGGCACGGAAGGCCTCCAGTACCTTCCCGTCCGCGTCCACGGTGTGCGCGCCGGCGGTGTCGGTGCAGGCCGCGCGCACGGCGGCGTCCAGCCCCATCCGCCGGATGACCTCCTTGGCGACCCCGCGCGCGTCGACCGCCTGTCCACCCGGACGCAGCTCGGGAGCACGCTCCACCACGGTCACCTCGGCCCCGCGGCGGCGCAGCCAGTGCGCCAGCGCCGGTCCAGCGATGCTCGCACCCGCCACCAGCGCCCTGGGACCGCGCACCGAGCCCCGCTCCTGCCCGGTCCGGCCCGTTCGCCTCTGTGCGGCGTCCTCGACGGTCATCATCGCCTCCCTGTGTTTCCTCCCGCGCCGAAACGGCCGCAGCGCGGGCCCACCGCTGTCGGTGTGTTCAGCGGTATCGACGACGGGTCCACACGAAATTCATCGGCGCGGTCGTGATGCGAGACCATCGCGCCGCACCACCCCGGTATGCGAACATATGTTCGTGTCACAGTCGGGTGCTTGGGAACGTTCGGGGTTGTCGTCCCCCGGTGATGCGCGGGCATCGATCCTGCACGCCGACCTTGATTCGTTCTATGCCTCGGTCGAGCAGCGAGACGATCCGCGGTTGCGCGGGAAACCCGTGATCGTGGGCGGCGGGGTGGTGCTGGCGGCCAGCTACGAGGCGAAGGCGCACGGGATTCGCACGCCGATGAACGGGCGTCGGGCGTTGCGACTGTGTCCGCACGCCATCGTGGTGCAGCCGCGGATGTCGGCATACGCCCAGGCGAGCCGGGCGGTGTTCGAGATCTTCCGGGACACCACGCCCGAGGTGGAGGGCATCTCGATCGATGAGGCGTTCCTGGACGTCGGCGGGCTGCTGCGAATCGCCGGAAGTCCGATCGAGATCGCCCGCTCCCTGCGCGAGCGCGTGCGCGCGGAGGTCGGGCTGCCCATCTCGGTGGGCGTCGCGGGCACCAAATTCCTCGCCAAGGTTGCCAGCGCGGTCTGCAAACCGGATGGACTGCTGGAGGTGCCGCCCGGCCGCGAGCTGGAATTCCTGCATCCGCTGCCGGTCGAAAGGCTTTGGGGGGTAGGCGAAGTCACCGCGCGCACCCTGCACGAGCACGGGATCACCCGGATCGGCCAGCTTGCCGAACTCGGCGAGAAGGGCCTGTCCGGCCTGCTCGGCCCCGCGGCGGGCCGCCACCTGCACGCCCTGTCGTGGGCCCGCGATCCCCGCCGCGTCGACACCGGCCGCCGCCGCCGTTCCATCGGCGCGCAACGCGCACTGGGCCGGCGCACCCGCACCCCCGAGGAGATCGAGGCCTACCTGTCCGGCCTGGCCGATCGACTCGGTCACCGCCTGCGCGCGGCCGATCGGGTGTGCCGAACGGTGGTGCTGCGCTTGCGATTCGACGATTTCACCCGGGCCACCCGCGCGCACTCGCTGCCCGCCGCCACCGACCACGGCCGCGTCATCGATCAGGCGGCGCACACCCTGCTCACCGCCGCCATGCCGATGATCCGCGAACGCGGACTCACCCTGATCGGCCTGTCGCTGACCAACCTCGACGACGCCCGCGGCATGCAGCTCACCCTGCCCTTCGACCCCCGCCCCGACAACACGCTGGACACCACCCTCGACCAACTCCGCGACCGCTTCGGCGCGGGAACGGTCACCCGCGCGGCGCTGTTACACCGCGGCGAGGGGCTTTCGGTGCCGCTGCTGCCGGACTGACACCCCGGCCGCGAGAAGTTTCTGCACTGAATCCCTCTGTCGCGCAACCGGTCACGCGGGCACAACACCGTGCGCCCGGATGAGCGGCAGATCGTTGTAGGTGGCGATGCCCGGATCCGCCGCGACGACCGCGGGAACCGCGTTGATCACCGGCATTGCCGTCATGATGTGGCCCAATTCCATGAAATCGGCCAGTGTTTCACCCTGGAAGTCGGCCGGCGGCAGGAACGTCACGACGTTCTTCACCGTGGGGCGACCGTCCACCTGCAGCACCCAGCCCATGTCGTCGATGGGCCAATTCGGTTCCAGCGTCTGGCCTTTGCGCCATCGGACGTTCACATCGATCAACGTCCGGCCGCCGACGATGCCCTTCCAGCCGGCGAACACCCCGGCGACGCAACCGGCCGGAATCGTCCAGGAGTCCATCACCAGATCCGCTGTGGTCCGGGCGTATTCGGGATCACAACGCACCTCGTCGAGTTCCACGCCCAGTGCGTCGGCGATCATCCGCACCGCCTCACCGAAGACGCCGGTGCCCTGCGCGGTCATCGCGGGCAGATCCGGGTTGTCGATCGGCTGGCCGAATCCGACCGGGCGCTCGGTGGCGGGCGAATCGTAGAACGTGGTGTCCGCGGCCTCGCTGACGGTCACCTTGTCCACCCGGTCGCAGATCCCCGCCGCGACGATCGCCAGCTGATTCACGAAACCGGGGCTGATGCCGGAACCGAACATCGTCGCTCCGCCACGGCGGCACGCCTCGAGGATCCGGTCCCGGCCGCCGCCCTGATTGTGGCCGGTGATGAACGACGCGGTCGCCACGACGTTCACCCCGGCGGACAGAATGCGAACCAGTTCGTCCACGTCGATCCACATCGGGTTGTAGATCACGCAGTCCGGTTTCAGCGCCAGCAGGGCCTCGACATCGTCGGTCGCGGTGACGCCGAGCGGATCGATACCGCACAACTCGCCGACGTCACGTCCGGCCTTGTCCGGCGACCACGCGTAGCAGCCGACCAGTTCGAGCGTCGGATTCGCGGCGATCGCCCGGACCGAAGCTTTCCCGACATTGCCGGTCGTCCACTGGACGACCCGATACCGCGCGTTCTCAGCCACGCCCACAGTCTAGAGACCGATTACCGAATTCGGCATGTATATTCTCGAATTAGAGAATCATAATCTCAGGAGGAGGCGGGGACCTCGGACGGACGGCATGCGTCCATGACTGCGGTGATGGCTTCCTCGCCCGGCCGAGCCGCGACCACCCGCACGATCGCGGTATCCAAACCCTTTGCGAGACGGGCGAATCCGGCTGCGGCGCCCGAGGCCGGCCCGAAATAACCCACCTGTCGCGCGAGGTCGACCGGGAACGCCTCGATCAGCTCGTCCAGCGAGGCGCCGCGATCGCGACGTTCCTCCACCTCGGTCAGCGCCTGGTCGAAACCCATCCGGCCGAAGTGCCCGCGATAGCCGAGAGATTTGTTCGCCCCGGGCGCTGCCAGCGCGTATCCCATCAGGGCCCGGATCAGGCCGCGTCGGGCGAGATCCTCGTCCTCGTCCACGCAGATGCGGATGTACTCGATCATGGACACCTCGCCCGGATCGCGCCCCGCCGCCCGCGCACCTTCGGCGACGATCTCCCGGCTCGCGGCGACCTGGTCGGCGGTGCACCAGTTCAGCGCCGCGCCGTCGGCGGCCGCACCGGCCAGCGCGAGCATCTTGGGCCCCAGAGCACCCAGTGCCACAGGCACTTTCGGCGGTGCCGCCCCGAGCGCGACGCCGTGCAGATGCACCGCCCGCCCCTCGTGTTCGACCGTCTCACCGGCCAGCAGCGCGCGCAGTGTCACCAGCCATTCGCGCATCGTGCCGAGCGGCCGCAGCTCATCCGGCAAGCCCAGTGAGCGCCGGAATTGCGCCGAGTGCAGCGCGCCCGAGCCGATCCCGAGCACGAACCTGCCGCCGCTGATCTCACCGACCGTCGCCGCGCAGGAGGCCAGCGCGGGCACCGACCAGTAGCCGATCGGCACGACCGAGATGCCGGTGCCGATGCCGCCGGGCACCAGATCCGCGGTCGCGGCCGACCACTGCGCGCAGATGTGCGTCGCCTCGCGACCGATCGAGGCATTGGTCCACACGCTCCGATAGCCCTGTCGCGCAGCATGTCTGCCCAGTTCACGGTATTGATCCCAGGACAGTCCGAGGCCTCGATCCAAGCCGACCGCGATCTCCATGGCACACCTTTCGTCGTCTCTCGTATCGCCCGTTACCCGATTCGGACGATAGCCTCGTGGAGATGTTCGAGGCGCGACGACGGGCCGGGACTTCCCGTCCGCGCCCGAGTCCGCGAGGAGGCGGTATGCGTGTTCTGGTTCGAAGGCGGCGGCGAAGGGTGACCGCCCCGACTCCCATCCCATACCGCAGCGGAGGCGCGGCATGACGACGCTGCGACAGCGGCTCACTCGCGCCGTGGACGCACGGGCGCGCGGAGGCGTCGAACTCGGGCCCCACGACATCGATGTCATCCGCGATCTGCGGGTTCCGATGGCGGACGGTATCGAACTGCTCGGCGACCTGTATCGGCCCACCGATCCGGACCGCTCGCTGCCGACGATCGTCATCCGCGGGCCGTACGGCCGGCGCGGGATCATCGGCGGCGCGGCCCGCGCCCTCGCCTACGACGGGTTCACCGTGTTCTTCCAGAGTTGCCGTGGCACTTGGGGTTCGCAGGGCCGATTCACCCCGCAGGTCGACGAGCAGAGCGACGGCATGGCCACACACCGATGGGTGCGCAGGCAACCCTGGTTCACCGGACACCTGGCGACGTTCGGCGAGAGTTATATGGGCTATACGCAGTGGGCCGTCGCGGGCCGGATGCGGCGGGAGGACCCGGACAACGCCCCGGAAGCCCTGGTGCTGCAGATCACCATGCCGGATTTCGGCGAAATCACCTGGGACAACGGCGCTTTCGCGCTACGCAACGCCCTGGGCTGGAGCCGCATGATGGATCTGATGGATCGTGGCGGACCGGCGCTGCTGGGGATCTTTCTGCCGGATCGCAAGCTGGACAAGGCATTCGACGCGCTGCCGCTGAGCGGGGGCGACAGTGCCGCCACCGGACATCCGATCCACTGGTATCAGGACTGGGTCCGGTACGAGCGGCTCTCCGACGAGTACTGGACGTCCCAGTCGCACACCGCCTCGGTACCCGATGTCACCGCGCCGGTGCTGATGGTGACCGGGTGGTACGACATCTTCCTGCCGTGGCAGTTGCGCAACTACCGGCAACTTGTCGATGCCGGCAATCCGCCGCGCCTGACCGTCGGCCCGTGGGGGCATATGTCGCGCGGCAAAGCCGCTCCGGCACATCGGGATACGGTCGAATTCCTGCGCGAGGTGTTCACCGGCGAGGAGTCCGGGCGCTCCGCGGTGCGCGCGTTCGAGACCGGTGCGCGGACCTGGCACGAGTTCGAGGTGTGGCCGCCGGAGGGTACCGCCGCACAGGACTGGCTGCTGCATGCCGGCGGCGGACTGTCCACCGAACCCGCATCGGGCGGTGCGACCTGCTACACCTATGATCCGCAACGGCCTACTCCGGCACTGGGCGGTCCGAGCCTGTCCTCCGACAACCGGCCCGCGGACAACACCGAGCACGAGCGACGCGCGGATGTGGTGGCCTTCCGCTCCGAACCGCTGGCGACCCCGCTGGAGATCGCCGGGGAGCCGGTCGCGCACATCCGAATTCGTTCCAGCGCACCGAGTTACGATGTCTTCGTGCGCATCACCGATGTGCATCCCGACGGGCGCGCGATCACCGTCTGCGACGGCATCCGCCGGATCGGCTCGATCGGCACCGCCGCCACCGATCCCGCACCCGACTCCGAGGGATTCCGGGAGGTCGAGGTGCGGCTGTGGCCGACATTCCACAGCTTCGGGTCGGGACATCGCGTGGGGGTCCAGGTGAGCTCCGGGGCGCATCCGCGCTACGCCCGCAATCCGGGGACCGGGGAGCCCGCCTTCGACGCCTCCTCGACACTCGTCGCGCACCAGGAGATCTCACATTCCGGCCCGAGAGCGTCGGGAATCTCGCTGCCGGTGTGGACGCGATGACGGTCCCGCCGGCGCCCAGCCTCGAGTGGACGTTCGAGGTCGAGGCCGACCTGGGGCCGCTCGAGGATCACGGGCTCACCCGAACCGGGCACCGGCGCATCATCCCGGTCGTCGGCGGTACGGTCCGCGGCGCGTTCGAGAGCCGGACCCTGCCCGGCGGCGCGGATTGGCAGCTGGTGCGCCCCATCGAATCCGAACCCGCCCGCCCGGAATTCGAGCGGTCGCTGTTCGTCGCCTCCTACGTGCGCGAGGCGCACCGCGTGCGCTGCGTCGCCTACCGCGTGAGCTGACCGACCGCCCTCGGCGAGTTCGCAGCGGGTTCCCAGCCCGCACCTGTCCCGCATCCAGGTCGGCCGATGAGAGTGGATTCATCGGCACCCGGATCGGCCGGGTGCGCCGCTGGGCGTCGGGAGGTGTCCGGATGAGTCGCATCGTCACGGCTTCCCGCGCCCGGGTGTCGCGATCGGACGACAAGGTCGCCGTACTCGACGCCGCCTGTTCTGAATCCTGCTGTTCGACAGAAGGATTCGGCACGCGATCCGATCCGGCAAGGGTGCCGGGCCGGGGAGGCGAGCTGCGCGACACCGCTCGCATCGCGGAGATCGCCCGCAGCGGAGTGACTACTTCCGCTGCGACGACTTCGACCGTCCGCGACGACGAACAGGCCGGACTCGGCGCGGCAATCTGGGCTGCCGATTCCGGCACGACACCCGATCTCGACCACGGTTCCGACGAAACTCCGGTTTCCACAGGGGGATTCGCCTTCCTCGTGGGAATCGCGGCACTGGTTCCGTGTGCGCTGTCCTCGCTCGGCGAGGTCGATCACGGGGTGGCCGACCTGCTCGGGTTCGGCCTGTTCGTGGTGTTGTCGCGGGTCTTCCTGGTGGTCGCGGGGCTGGGACTGCTGGCGAACGGGGTCGTGGTGGTGCGCCGGGAGGGGATGCGGGTGGCGACCGCGCTGGCCGGGGTGGTCGGGCTGGGCCTGCTGGTGCTGTCGATGGCGGCGCGGGACATGATCGATCCCGCGGCGGGCTGGTTGTCGCGGGTGGACGGCGTGATCGTGGTGCTGGGCGCGTTCCTGGTCGTCCAGTTGCTGGGGTACACCGGTTACGCGGTGCTGTACGCGCGGCGATCACGGGCGGTCGGCGGCGAAGTTCTGGTCGTGCTCGGCTGCGGGCTGGACGGCGCGCGCGTGACGCCGCTGCTGGCCTCGCGACTCGATCGTGCGGTGCGGGCGTACCGTGCCGCGGTCGCGGCCGGGGCGGATCCGATCGTGATCACCTCCGGCGGGCGCGGGCCCGACGAAAGCGTGCCCGAGGCCGATGCGATGGCCGATTATCTTGTGCGACAAGGTATTCCCGACGACCGGATCCTCCGTGAGCGCGAATCGCGGACCACCGAAGAGAATTTGCGCTATTCGGCCGCGGCGGCACGCGAGCGGGGCCTGCTTCGCACGGACCGCCGAATGGTCGTCGTCACCAGTGATTTCCATGTGTTGCGGGCCGCGATGCTGAGTCGCCGGCTCGGTCTGCGTGCCCGGGTGACCGGAGGCCGGACCGCGCGCTATTTCGTCCTCACGGCCTTCCTGCGCGAGTTCGCCGCCTTCCTGGCTCTGCATCTGCGGACCAATATCGCCCTCGGCGTCCTGCTGATCCTGCCCGCGATGCTCGGCTCCATGGCCGTGCTGCCCTAGCGGATCGGCGCCTGTTCAGCAGGCCGTCTCCTCGGCCCGCACGAGCGCCCTGAGCTTGGCCAGCGCCCGATGCTGCGCCACCCGCACCGCGCCCGAGGTACTGCCCACCGCGGCCGCGGTTTCCTCCGCCGAGAGACCGACCACCAAACGCAATACCAGGATTTCGCGTGTTCGCTCCGGAAGCGTTGCGAGCAGAGCGTTCACGCGGCGGGTCTCCTCGGACTCGATAGCTCGCTGTTCGGGCCCCTGATCGGTACAGGCGACATCGGGAACCTCGTCGGTCGCGAACGATTTGTCCCGGGCAGCGCCTCGCCGCGCGTCGGACACCTTGTGCGCGGCGATCCCGTAGACGAAGGCCATGAACGGCCGCCCCTGATCCCGATAACGCGGCAGCGCCGTCACCACGGCCAGGCAAACCTCCTGCGCGACATCGTCCGCACAGATCTGCCCGCGCTCGGAATATCCGATCCGCGCCCGGCAGTACCGAACGACCGGCGGGCGCACGATCTCCAGCACCCGACCCAGAGCCGGCCGATCCCCCTGCGCCGCAACGCGAACGAGCGCGTCCAACTCCGCACCGACCGGCGACAGCGGCGGCTGCTCCACACCCCCGTCCCGCCGAACGCCCTGTCGCGCAACGTCGAACTCGTTCTCCGCGGCCGCCGGGAGCGACACCGCCGCAGCGCCGGAGCGCCGAACCGGCTCCGGCGCAGCATGGACCACCTCCGGCGTCATCTCGGCGTTCGGTGGCAATGCCGACGAACCCGCTGTGGGAGCAGTCACCGTATCGACGCCAACACGCGGTTCGCACAATGCGTATGCCACAACAGAACCCCACTGTTTCCAGCGCCTCGAACCGCGAGGCGTGCCCGGCCCGAAGCCGGAAACCAGCCCTGGCGAAGCTGAAAGATCGAACGGCAGAACATGTTTCACACAGCGCTGGCACGCCCGCCGCAAACAAGTATGCCCACCGTTCACCCGCCCCGACAGCGTCTACCGCCCAGCTGAGGCTTTTCGTCCCATGGACAAAGGACTTTCGGCCTTTCCGCAGCGAGCCCGGCTCGGGCGGTGAGCCGATCCGCCGCACGGCGAGAGCCCACCGCTGTCACCGTCCCGCCGACGACGAAATCGGGGGGAAGCTGCCAGCGGAAGAGCCTGCCCGCCGAAACGGCCGAGAACACCGATTTCGAGGTCGCAACGCCGGGTCCGCGCACGGATACGCGGACCGAATTCCGCCTGCCAGGAGGGCAATCGACAGGATCCGCCCACGACATCAGCGGTGGGCGAACCCGGTCTGCGACGCGACCTCACAGATTCTCGCGGCCTCGAAATCGGTGCGCGACCCGATCACGTCGGCTCCGCACCTGCCGAATCTCGACGGACTTTCTCCGGATGGGGGTCACTCGCAGGCGTTCGACGACACCGAGTTCGGCCGCCGGGAGCGGGTGCACACCTCGGTCGCACCGATGAGTTTCCGATGGATCCGTCGTCGGTATCGCTGAATGTACCGATGGCGACGACCCTGGACCTGCACACCGCGTGCTGACCGGTCGCGCCGACCAGAGAGGAATCAGGCATGACGAGACCGTTTCGCTTCGGGGTGGTCGCACCGATCAGAACCGACCTGCCGACCTGGCTGGATAGCGTGCGCCGCATCGCCGACAGCGGTTACTCGACGCTGCTGATGCCCGACTTCCCGCAGCTGCAACCGGCGCCCGGCCCGGCCCTGGCCACCGCCGCGGCCGTGACCGATCTGCGCGTGGGTACCTGGGTGTATGCCTCGCCCTTCCGCCCGGCCTGGTTGACGGCATGGGAGGCGCACTCGCTGTCGCAGCTCACCGACGGGCGGTTCGAGATGGGCATCGGCACCGGCAGGCCGGGAATCGAGGAGGAATTGCGCGACAAGGGAATTGCCGCCGTCCCGCCGAACGAGCGGCTGGAACAGGTGCGCGAGACCCTCGAGCGGCTGAGAGTTCTCGACGGCCCCGGCCGTCACACACCGGTGGCGATGGCCGTGCGCGGTCCGAAGGCCCGGGCGCTGGCGGCCGAGGTCGCGGACACGGTCACCTTCGCGCAGATGCCGAATGAACCTCGAGCCGAGGTCGCGCGGTTGGCGCGGGACTTGCACGCCGTCGCGGACGACATCGAACTCGCGCTCGGCGTGCCGGTCGTCGGTGACACGGTCGCCCCGTTCATGGCACCGCCGGACACCGACCCCGCCGCGCTCCGCGCGGTCGACTCGCTGGCCGCACTTCCGGACGACCCGACTGCCGCCGCCGAGGAGATCCAGCGGCGTCGAGAGGAAATCGGCTTCTCCTACTTCATCTTCGGCGCCGACTGCGCCGAGCGGTTCGCACCTGTCGTCGCCGAGCTCGCCGGACGTTAGCCGCGCCCGGATTCGTGCATCGACGATGCTCCGCTGAATTCCACCGGAACGAGCTACGGTACGGCACTCGCCCGCATTCGGTATATCGCTTGCGGCAGCACCCGAATGTGCCGCAAAATGAGCGGCCAATGCCCAGGACCTGCGGAAATCCGGAATCAGCGCGATGTGCGCAGTCGCGCCCGACACCGGAAGCGCACGGTCACCGGGTTAGCGCGAATTGGATGAACGGGCGGTTCATGTTCGATGTGATGATTGCCGGCTGCGGGCCGACCGGCGCGATGCTTGCCGCCGAACTGCGGCTACACGATGTCCGGGTACTGGTTCTGGAAAAGGAATCCGAACCGGTATCGGCGGTTCGCATCGTCAGTCTGCATATTCGCAGTCTGGAACTGCTCGCGATGCGCGGCCTGGTGGATCGTTTCCTCGAACGCGGCAGACAGCGTTCGGTCGGCGGGGCCTTCGCCGCCATCGCCAAACCCGCGCCCGAGCACTTGGATGCCGCACACACCAATCTGCTCGGTATCCCGCAACCGGTCGTCGAGCGTCTGCTCGAAGAACATGCGGTCGAGCTGGGTGCGCAGGTCCGGCGCGGCTGTGCGGTGGCCGGTTTCGAGCAGGACGACGACGGCGTGACCGTCGAACTGGCCGACGGCCGACGGCTGCGGTCGCGGTACCTGGTCGGCTGTGACGGCGGGCGCAGTACGGTGCGCAAACTGCTCGGCGTCGGATTTCCCGGCGAGCCCGCAAAGACCGAGACGCTGATGGGCGAGATGAAGGTGACGGCGTCACCGGAGGAGATCGCCGCCAAGGTAGCCGAAATCCGCGAAACCAACCGGGTTTTCAGTCTCGGGCCGTTCGGCGAAGAGGTCTATCGCGTCGTGGTCCCGGCGGAAGGGGTCGGTGATCGCGCCGAGCCGCCTACGCTCGATGATTTCAAGCGGCAACTGAAGGCCATCGCCGGAACCGA
>CBJNFW010000208.1:0-15495 GCA_966435935.1 uncultured Nocardia sp. | reverse complement strand
CACTGCGCATCAACCTCTTTCGAAACGAACTCGAAAACCTCCGAAACGCGTGTCGCTGGGGGCCCGTTGACGGCCACCCGGCGACGGCAGAGCATGCGGATTTACACGACAGCGGGTCGCCGAGCGGCGTTCTCGGCGATGGCCTCGACCACCGCACCGAGCAGCGGTGCGGGCAGATCATGCCCCATCGCGTCGAGCGGCATATAGCTCGATCCGGGGATCGCGGCACGCGTTGCCTCGCCTCCGGCGATCCTGATCAGCGAATCCTCCGCACCGTGGATGACCAGCGCGGGCACCTCCAGCTGCTGGAGTCTGCTGGTGCGGTCGGGCGCGATGACGGCCGCGGTCACCTGACGAGCCGCACCCTCGGGATGACGCGCGCGCTCGTAGGCCCGAGTCGCCATGTCGTACCGGCGGGCCCGCTCGCTCTCGGCGTAGGTCTTCGAACCGATCAGCGCGTACAGCGCGGCGATCTGCTCGATCGCGGCGTCATGATCCGCCGGCAGCGGTTTCAGCAGTTCCTGGAGCACGTCGCTGTGGGCCATGCCGATGCCGGCATGAGGAGTGCTCATCATCGAACACAGCGACAACACTCGCGGCTCGTACTCGATCGCGAACAATTGAGCGACCATCCCGCCCATCGATGCACCGACGATATGCGCCTGGTCGATGTCGAGGTAATCGAGCAACTCGGCGCAGTCCCGTGCGATCGCTCGCAGGTAGTACTGACGAGGGGTGGCGTTCCACGAGGTCAGGCCGCTGTCGCGGTTATCGGGACGGATCACCCGGTAGCCGCGCGCGACGAGGTCGTCGATCATCGGCTGCGGCCAGTGGATCAGCTGCGAGTTGAGCCCCATGATCATCAGCATCGGCGGCCCGGCCGGATCACCTTCGTCGCGGTAGCACATCCTGACCTCGGACAGGTCAGCGAACTGGTCGATCGCATCGTTCATGACAAGCCTCCCGAAGTTGTTGCCGTGGATTGCAGACATTGAGCATGCAAAGCCGAACTGCACTCGGGTGTTCATGAAACTGTGAACCGCGACAGCCGATTCATCGGACCGCTGGCCGCCGCCAATTCATGATCCCACACCGGCCCCCTGGCGCAACCTGTCCGATCCGCATAGATCCCCGACCGCTCGCCCGAGTCCGCGGCCCGATCGGCCGATGCGCGCCGCGATCGATCCGGACATCGACGTTTCCCTTCGGAACTCGTTGCAACACAGCGGTAATCCACACAAATCGCGCCCGGTCGCCGTCCGGAAAAACCTGGAACGACGCGTGATGATGCTCGATCGGCAACCGAAATCCTTCGACGGCCGAATACGCCAGACGACGAGCCTCGTCGTCGACGGTCACCAGATACTCCCGGACCACGGCTCCGGTCGGCATGGTCAGATACCGCACGTCACCCTCGATACGAATATCGACGTGGCCATATTCGTTTCTCTGGTCAGCGGCAGCAATTCGGGTCCAGCACAACACACAACGCGGACAGCGCGTCACGCCTGGCCCGATGGACGACGCTCATCCCGATGCGTTCGGATTCGACGAGCCCGGCCTTGCGGAGCTGGCCGAGATGGTGACTGACCGTCGACTCGGACAGCCCGACCGCAGCGGCGAGCGCACCCCCGTTCTCGCCGGTCTCCGGCCCGGCCAGCAGCAGCGACATCAGTTTCACCCGAACCGGGTCGGCCAGGGCCTTGAGCCGGAGGGCGACTTCGAGCGCGGCGGCGTCGTCGACCGGGCCCGCGGCCACCGGCGCGCAGCACACCGGCGCGGACATATCGATCACGGGCAGCGTCTTGGGCATGGATTCCATGCTAGCGACGGCATTGACATATGTCGAAAAGGTGCAAGAATCGACCGCACAACCTTTTCGACATATGTCACACAATGGAGGTTTCCGATGTCTCGCATCCAACTCGCACTCAACGTCGACGACCTCGAGCAGGCGATCACGTTCTACTCCACGCTGTTCGATGCCGAACCGGCCAAGCGCAAGCCCGGTTACGCCAACTTCGCGATCACCGACCCACCGTTGAAGCTGGTGCTGCTCGAGAACACCGGACAGGGCGGCACGCTCAACCATCTCGGGGTCGAGGTCGAGTCCTCCGAACAGGTCCACGACGAAATCGCCCGCCTGTCGCAGGCGGGGTTGTTCACCGAGGAGCAGATCGCGACCACATGTTGCTTCGCCACCCAGGACAAGGTGTGGGTCACCGGCCCGGACACCGAGAGATGGGAGGTCTACACCGTACTCGCCGACAGCGAAACATTCAGCGCCGCAGAAGAATTCGAGGTAGACAGCGCCAACGTGCAAACATGCTGCAACACGGACGACCAGACCACCGGAAACGTCTGCTGCAGCCCGGCCGCTCGAGCCACCACCCGGAACGCCGACCGCGACACCGAACCCCCGACCGCCACCTGAATCCACGGCGACACCAAACCGGGCCACCAGCAGAGATTTCCGTTGCGCCCGCGACGCTCGCGCCACCGAAATCCCTGCCGCACCCCGGCGCTCGAGCCATCACCCGGAACGCTGTGGCCGCGCCCCTGCTCCTCGAGGTATCGCAGCCGATGTGACATCGCCCCTGGAACTGGCCACGGCGATCGGCCTTGAATTCTCCGCGGATCGAACCAAAGCCGAAGGCACCCTCACCAGAACCGCTCCACAACCCGCCATCGGACACTCCCACCGCGACAGCAATATTCGAGTCGCCAAGCCCGCCCGACACCGAAGGCAGCTCACCAGAACCGGCCCTCACCCCCTCCACCGGAGGCTTACGCCGCGACACCGATATCCGAGTCGCAGGACCATACCGCGATACCAAAGGCACCCTCACCAGAACCGGCCCCTCAACCCGCTACCGGAAACTTCCACCGCAACAGCAATATTCGAGTCACCGAGCCCCGCCGCGATACCAAAGGCACCCCCATCAGAACCACTCGTCACCCCGCCGCCGGAGACTTATGCCGCGACACCGATCCGAGTCGCAGGACCATACCGCGATACCTAAGGCACCCTCACCAGAACCGGCCCCTCAACCCGCTACCGGAAACTTCCACCGCAACAGCAATATTGGAGTCGCCGAGCCCCGCCGCGATACCGAAGGCAGCTCACCAGAACCGTCCCTCAACCCGCCGCCGGTGACTTATGCAGCGGCACCGATAACGGCGATGGAGTTGACGGTATCGCGCAGTTGCCCGGCCATCGCGGCGTAGCCGGAGCCCGCGGGAGCGATGTCGAAGCGTTCGATGCCCAATGGCCCTGTCCCGAGTCGCGGGACCCTGCCGCGATTTCGGTGTTCGAGCCGCCGAGTGCTCCTGCCACTGCCGAACCCGGAATGCGCACGTCACGCAAAGGCTGCTGGCCGAACCGGCCGTGAATACGGCACTCGGGCGTGAATCTATTCACCGAACATTCGCTTGCTCTTCCGCATCGATACCTATCAATATCGATGTATGTCTAATCCAGCGGTGTCGTCAGCGGTGGCCGGACCATCGTGTGAGCCCACGGCCCGGCTGCGACCGGCGCTGACTGCGGAGCAGGCCGCTGGGCTGGCGATGATGTTCAAGGCGCTGGCCGATCCGGTCCGGCTGCGGGTGCTGTCGGCGATCGCCGCGCGCGCCGGGGGCGAGGCGTGCGTGTGCGATGTCTCCGACGGCCTGGATGTCACCCAGCCGACCATCTCGCACCACCTGAAAGTGCTGCGCGAGGCCGGATTGGTCACCAGCGAACGCCGCGCATCCTGGGTCTACTACCGCATCGTCCCCGACGCTCTGGCGCACCTGTCCGAGGTACTGGGCCACAACGCCCGAATCGAGGCGACCGTATGACCGCGACCGACCACATCACTCACCCGGCGGTCGCCGGAAAACTGTCCACCCTGGACAGGTTTCTGCCGGTCTGGATCGGTGTGGCCATGGCCGCGGGGCTGCTGCTCGGGCACGGAGTCCCCGGGCTGGGCAGTGCGCTGTCCGCGGTACATGTGGACGGAATTTCGCTGCCGATCGCGATCGGCCTGCTGATCATGATGTACCCGGTGCTGGCCAAGGTCCGCTACGACCGCTTGGACTCGGTGACCGGCGACCGCCGCCTGCTGCTCGGCTCGCTCGTGTTGAACTGGCTCATCGGTCCCGCGCTGATGTTCACCCTGGCTTGGCTGCTGCTGCCGGACCTGCCCGAATACCGGACCGGGCTGATCATCGTCGGCCTGGCCAGATGTATTGCGATGGTGATCATTTGGAACGACTTGGCCTGCGGCGATCGGGAGGCCGCCGCCGTGCTGGTCGCGTTGAACTCGATTTTTCAGGTCGTCATGTTCGCCGTGCTGGGTTGGTTCTACCTCTCGGCGCTGCCCCGCTGGCTCGGCCTGGCGCAGACCACGATCCATACCTCGCCCTGGCAGATAGCGAAATCGGTGTTGGTCTTCCTGGGTGTCCCGCTGGTCGCAGGTTTTCTCACCCGCCGATTCGGCGAGAAGGTCCGCGGCCGTGACTGGTACGAATCGAGGTTGTTGCCGCGGCTCGGCCCGTGGGCGTTGTACGGGCTGCTGTTCACGATCGTGGTCCTGTTCGCGCTGCAAGGCCACCAGATCGCCTCTCGCCCTTGGGATGTCGTGCGCGTCGCGATCCCGATGCTTGCGTACTTCGCCATCATGTGGGGCGGCGGCTACTTCTACGGCCGTCTGGCGGGCCTCGGCTACGAACGCACCACCACCCTCGCGTTCACCGCCGCGGGCAACAACTTCGAACTCGCCATCGCCGTCGCGATCGCCACCTACGGCGCCACCTCCGGTCAGGCCCTCGCCGGAGTCGTCGGCCCGATGATCGAGGTGCCCGTTCTGGTCGGGCTGGTCTACGTATCCCTGGCCCTGCGAAACCGCTTCTTCCACAACACCACTCAGCGCCCTGTCCCGGCCGCCAACTGAAAGACGCTCGCCGATGCCTGCCATCCCCAGCGTGCTGTTCGTATGCGTCCACAATGCCGGACGCTCCCAGATGGCCGCCGCATTCCTGACCCACCTCGCGGGCGATCGCGTCCAGGTTCGCTCCGCAGGCTCCGAGCCCGCCGACCGGGTCAACCCCGCAGCCGTACAGGCCATGGCCGAAATCGGCGTCGACATATCCACCGAAATCCCCAAGGTTCTCACCACGGACGCGGTCGAATCCTCCGATGTGGTGATCACCATGGGCTGCGGGGACACCTGCCCGTACTTCCCCGGAAAGCGTTATCTGGACTGGAAACTCGACGATCCGGCCGGCCAGGGCCTCAACGCGGTCCGCCCCATCCGCGACGAGATCGGACACCGCATCCGCGCCCTACTCGACGAATTGGGCATTCCGCCGGGCGGATGAGCAGCCGGACATGCCCGCCGAAGCGATGCGACCGGAGCACGCGCCCACATATTCGGGAGCCGTCGGCTCGGCGTGGACAGCGGCCATACCCACGGCAGGCACGCCGAGGAACCAACGCGCTGACAGGCGACATCCCGAATCCCCGCGTTACTCAATCGCAGAGCGAGGATCGCCGGGCGGACAGAGCGAGCGCCGTGAACACGGACAGCCGCTGCGGCACACCAGAGCAACGCCCGTTGCACTCACCGTTCGACCGCTCCGACGATGGACAAGGTCGTGCGCACCGACGCTCGCCACGCCACACTCAGCCCTCAGCACGCTCTGTCGCCGCGAGAATCTGCGAGCCCATGGACACATGCGGTGCCAGGAAAGGTGCGCACAGTGCCCGAATACCGCACGAATCGAATACCAGCCGTCCACCAGTGCGGAATGGGCGGGGAAGTCACTGTGCGCCAACAGTTTCCAATCGACGCGGTCGAACTGCCCGGGGACCGAGGGGCTCACCCGGGCACGATGATGAGCTTGCCCCGTTTCGCGCTCCCGTTTCGTTCCAGTTCCGTGAGCGCCGAGACCGCGTCGGCCAGCGGCACGGTCCGGGCGATCGGTAGCTCGAGCTGGCCCTCGCCGGCGGCTCGCGCGACCGCCTCGATATCGGCCGTCACCGCGCGGGCGATCACCACGTGGAACGGGCCGGGCAGAGCGCTTCTCACCATGTTCGCCGGGCTGGGGCGTGTGCTGATGATGCGACCGTTCGGCCGCAACATCTTCCGGGCTTGTTCGACCGGCAGTGTCCCGGCGGTGTCGAAGACGATATCGAATCGCCGCGCGAGCGCCGCGGGGTCGAAGTCGAAGTGGACGATGGGATCGATGCCGAGGTCGCGTGCCTCGTCCGTCGAACCGGCGCGGCAGCTTCCCGCCACCGTCGCACCGTGCGCGGACGCGAGTTGCACGGCCGCGCGACCGACTCCGCCGAGGCTCCCGTGCACGAACACCGCAGCGCCGGGCTGTAGCCTCGCTTTGTCGAACAAGGCCTGATACGCGGTGAGGCCGACGGTGGGAAGCGCTGCCGCCGCCTCGAAGGACAGGCCGGCGGGCTTGCCGACCACGCCTTTTTGTTCGGCGACAACCACATCGGCGAACGCACCCGACCACTTGATCGGTGCGCCGCCGAGGACCTCGTCACCGACGCGCAGCCGGGTGACATCGTCGCCGACGGCCTCGACGACGCCGGCGAAGTCGTATCCCATCCCACGCGGAAAGCTTCGCCCGGTCATCCATTTCATCGCACCGTTTCGGATCCCGAAGTCCATGGGATTCGCGGCAGCCGCTCGCACCCGGACGCGAACATCCTGAGCGCCGAGTTCTCTGGGCTCGAAGTCTTCGAGCCGCATGACCTCCGGTCCGCCGTAGCGGTGGTACTGGATCCGTCTCATCGTCATGTGAGTTCTCCCTTCGGTGATGTCGTGTGTCAAAGATGCAAGGGCGGTGCGAGAACCGATTCGAGGTACGCCAGCGTCGTCCGGTGCAGCGGCGGCGCGTCGAAGTCGGAGGATCCATGGTCGCCACCGGCGATTTCCACGAGATCCGCCCGAACTCCGACCGCGGTGAGTGCGCGGTGAAGGCGTCGGCTCTGTTCGATCCCGACACGGCGATCATGGTCCCCGTGAGCGATCAGGAAGGGCGGCGCGCCGGGGTGTGCGAGAAGGCAGAGGTTTCCGCGCTCGGCCACGTCCGGGCGAACGGCGGGTGGGAATCCGAAGAAGCGGGCGAATGTGCTGTCCGGGCCCGTCATCAGTTCGATGGCCTCGGGGTGTGCGTCCTCGTCGTGTCTGAGGAAATCGGTGGGTCCGTAGTGCTCGACGACGGCGGCGAGTCCGCAGGACACCTCCGAGTGCGGTCCGATGCTGCCGACCAGATCGCTGCCGTCGCCGGCAAGTGCCACGGCGCTGATGAGATATGCGCCTGCGCTGGAGCCGAAGCCCACGATGCGGTCGGTGTCCAGCCCGTAATGATCGGCGTTGGCCCGCACCCAGCGAACGGCGGCGGCGACATCCTGGATGGCAGCGGGGAAGACGGCCTCGCCGCTGAGCCGGTACTGGACCGACACCACAGCGAGTCCCGCCTCGAGCAGATATCGCCACGGCCCCATTTGTTTGATTCCGGCGAAGAATCCTCCCGGATGTGCGTACACCACAACGGGAATGGGTGTCGTCACCGGACGGTGCGGGATGTGCAGGTCCAGTGTGAGCGGCCGGAATCCGGCGAGGGTGGCATAGATGCGATCCAGATGGCTCGCTACCCCGGGGAATACCTCCACCGGCGGCAGCGCAGCGAATTCGGGCCGGATAAGGGTGGAGATCATCTCCGCGGGGATATCCACTGGCACACCAGCTGTCGGCATGGCCGGTTCCTCTCTGAACAAGTTGCGGCAGAATGGTTTTCGTTCGGATCAGGATTCGCGCGGTGCGGTGTCGACGAGTGCGCGGCCGAACAGCCGGCCGAACATGGTGACCGACAACGATCGCGGAAGGACATGTTTGATCAGCAGGTCCGCGGCATTGTTGGTGACGCCGGGGATGACGCGGGCGCGCTTGCCGAGGTTGCGCAACGCGGCCTGGACCACCTGCGACGGCGCCATCCTCGGGCTGCTGATCTTCTGGAAGTCGAGGCCGTTGGACCGCTGCGCGCCTTCGGTTTTCGTCATCCCGGGGGAAACGACCAGGACGTCGACGCCCTGATTCTTCAGTTCGTAGTGCAACGCCTGGCCCAGTGACGAGACGTAAGCCTTCACCGCGCCGTAGTTGGCGGTGTACGGTGTGGCGCTGGCTTCGAGGCTGGACGCCACGAGGATGATGGCTCCGCGACCCCGGCGGGCGAACTCACGCCCGAAGTGGTGCGCCATCCGCAGCGGCACCACCGCGTCGAGGGTCAGGACATCGAGTTCGGTGGCCAGCGAATTGTTCACCAGCGGTCCGGCGGAAGAGATTCCGGCGTTCGCCACGACGATCCCGACGTCGAGATCCGCTACCCCACGGGCCAATTCGTCGACGGCGCCGTCGGCGAGCAAGTCCAGCGCGAACACGATGTTGTCGGTGCCGTGGGCGCGGGACAGCTCGTCGGCCAGAACCTCCAGACGGTCTTTGCGGCGCGCCACGAGAACAACATTGACTCCGACGGCGCTCAGATGCCGCGCGAATTGCTCGCCGATACCCGAGGACGCCCCGGTGACGACTGCATACCGGCCGTATGTGACGCGAAGATCTTTCATGCTGATTCCTCTCTGCGCAGTGGCGCCGGTGGCACCGACGACTGCCGTCATGACACCAAGTGCCATCAGACTACCACCGTTTATGACACTTGGTGTCGTCAGATCGTCGGGCGCTCTACGATGTGGGCATGAGTCGGTGGGAGCCCAACCCAGCGGAGCGGTTGGCAGTGGCTGCGGTGGAGTTGTTCGCCGCCCGGGGATATGAGCACGTCTCCGTCGTGGAGATTGCCGAGCGTGCGGGATTGACCAAACGCACGTTCTTCCGTCACTTCGCCGACAAGCGCGAGATCCTGTCCAGCGGCCAGGATGCGTACCGAGAGATGTTCGCCACCGCCATTGCCGGTGCGCCCGCCGAAGCCACCCCGATCGAAGCGATCGGTGCGGCACTGGCCGCGTTCGCGGACGGCCTCGCAGACGATCGCCGCGAATTTCTGGCGAAACGCCAGGCAGTCATCGCCGACAATCCCGAACTGCAGGAGCGCGACCTGCTCAAGTCCGCCGCGCTGACCACGGCGATGGCGGATGCGCTCGTTGCGCGCGGAGTGGAGCAATGTACCGCGAGCGTGGCCGCCAACATCGGCGCGCTCGCCCTCGGCGACGCCTTCCACCGCTGGCTGCAACCCAGCAATCGGACGTCCATGGCCAGACTCGCCGAGCAGGCGCTGCGAGACCTGATGGCGGCAATCGAGACGCTTCGCTGAGGCCGCCGCAGCGCTCCGACTGTGATATGAAATCCCGGCTATCCGGCGCGTTCTCGTGACTCTCACCTGCAGCGCCGCGTCGGGTGCACTGAGCTGTACAACGCTGCCGCACAGCAGATTTCGCTGGGTGCCCGACCGATCAGCGGCCTTGCCGGAAATCAGATGCGGTGCGAAACCTTACTCACGCAGCAGGACCCGCGTCCATGACTCAGAAGGGATCGGCGAGCGAACCGGACCGAAGCGCGGCGGTGAAGGCATCCCATTCGGATGACGTGAAGGACAGGGCAGGTCCCGAGGGATTCTTGGAGTCGCGGAGAGCGATCATGCCAGCGGCCTGGAACGCGACCTCGACGCAGTCACCGCTCTGAGTGCTGTAGCTGCTCTTGAACCACCCGACATTCGGAGCGTTCACTGGGATACCTCCTGCATGATCTCGGTCAAACGGGCCCGAGTCTTGGCTGCGTTCAGCACAACCCGTTCGATCTCAGCCCACGATTTACGATACCGCGCCACCTGACCGGGCGTGTCGAAGTAGAGAGCGCTCCCAACTCCCGACTCTACGTACGCCACGGGAGGATCGGGGGCGAGGTTCCCGATGGCTGCGAACTCGAGAATGCTGAAGGGACCAGTCTCGGTGCCGCGATAGATTCCTACATCGAAGGGGACGAGACGGATCCGCACACTCGGCATTTTCGACGTGTCGATGATGTGCCGGATCTGGCCCACCGCTACATCGGGCTCGTCGAGAAAGCGTCGAATTACCTTCTCATCCAACACGATATCCAGCTTCGCTCCAGACCTGGTAAGAGTCACCCGCCGCCCGATTCTGATCTCCACGTTGTGCTCCACCTCTTCCGAAGTGAGGTACGGACTGGTTCGCAAGAGAGCCCGTGCATACTCGGAAGTCTGGATCAGGCCAGGCAGACGGGTGTTCTGATACGTCGTTATAGATGCCGCAGTGGTTTCGAGGGTGATGTATGTACTCAACTGGCTCGCGGACTCTACGTCAGTGAGCGTGTGCCACCACCCGTGCGCCGACTCCGCCTCTACAGCAAGTACTTTCAGCTCCCGTCTGACCACATCGGAAGCGCCGTAGATGTCGCACAGCTTGTCGATATAGATCGCTTTGAGCTTGCACGGCTCACCTTTGAGCATCCTGGACACCGTCGTGTGATGGAGATCGATCTGCTCTGCGATGTCCTTGATGTACAGGCCGGACTCGCCGTGCAGTTTGGACAGGATGTGTGCCACCTGACGACGCGGCACGGACGGAACATTCGGTACGGCGGGCATTGTGAACGATCCTCCTCGACATGACCTGGGCATTCTTGGTCCCGAATCGGCTCGATTCGTTTTTTCGAAGCGGACCGATTCTCGGCTTTGGATTGTGAAATCAGCGACGACGGTGTGACATGGAACCGCAGCCGCACAGAGGCTTCGAACGCACCACCCACCGGCCAGGTTTCGGGCGTTCGTCCCACATTTCCGACTCAAATCCGGGGAACTCCATGATTACCATGCGATCAGAGGTCTCGACAAGAGTGAATCGATCATCAGTTCGAGCGAAAGGCACTGTCCTTGTCGAGTGCTCGACTGCTGAACAATGTGCGAACCTCGATTGTCCTGCGATGACGCCTCACCTGGCGTTATGCGGTCGGCAACAGGGCGGACGCACCGCACAGATCGTGCCGTTGGAGGGGACGGCATGATCGCACTTCCATCGAAAGTTCTGCTCGTTCAAGCGTGCATGGGCAGTGCGATACCGAGTCATCCAGTTCTATTGGCATCTCGGGAATTGGCGTGTCTGCATCAGGCCCGTTTGGACCATTCCAATGCGGATACTCCCGAAATTGATGAAGCGCGCCGGAATGCAGTGCGGGAAGTCGATCGCTGGCTGTCGGCGAGCGGCGCGCAGACGCCGAACGCACCGTTTCTGCACACCGAGACCGTCGGCATGGTGATAGACCGAATCGCGGAGTATTCGATCGCAGCACAAGCCGGTTCGGCGCAAGGGACTCTGGAACCGCATCGGCATTACCTCTGGCAGCGCATGTCCGAACTCGCCGTCGCCTACGAGGATCTGGTGTGGGAAATCCACGCGGGTCGCCGCAGGGTGCCGGATTTCCCCGGTCCACGATTGCACACATTCGCACCGCCCGTCCGGCAGGCCGGCATATGAACGCAGACAACAGGTTCCACCTTGTACGCGATGAGCTACGCCGGGTCGGCTGGTGCGACCACGCCACCCTCGACGCTGTCGCCGAACTGCTCGACGATCGCGAAATCAATATCCTGGCAGGAAAGTTGGGCATGATCGCCGCGCACCTGGCATCCCGCGCCGGAATCGGTCGGGGCATGCCGCCGCCGGGCACCTTCCCGGGTGCGGGTAACGAGCGCATAGACCTTGCGGCCCAATGGAATGCGGTCACCGTCGCCGGATGGTTCGTCCGCAAGAAACTGACCGCGTGGTGGTGGCATGATGTCGTCTTCGACGCCGTCCTGGTCACCTACGAACTGGTCAAAGCGTTCGTGGCCGCCGTGGCCGACGACGACCCGAGCCGCGTAACCCGCCTCACCCTGCGCCTGCGAGCCCTCTCCGCGGGCCGCCTCGTCATCGAGATCCACGACTCCCCCGAAAACGCCCACCTCATCTCGGCAGCCGACAACCTCATCTCCGACCAGGTGGAACACATAGCCCACCACTGCGGCCGCCACGAACACCACGGCCGCACCGTCCTCTGGTGCGAACTCACCCGCCCGGAACTGACCCGGTGGATCTGACCGACCCCAGCAAACGCCGCCGATGACGAATCCCCTTGTCCTGCACCGGCAAGGCGCCGGACTCAGCCTGCGTCAGCAGCACAACCCGAACCTTCGATGCGATACCCGCATCGGTTCGTGTTGTCGCATCCGACGGCGACGTCGACGGCCGAGCGAGTCGCAGTGCCGGTCCTGTGCAGCGAGCCGCTTCGGTTCGCCCCACACGACCGATCGATGCAATATAATTTGCCTATGATAAGCATGATGCAACTTGCTTTGCATCAAGATGGCCGGCGTACTGCCGACCAGTCGCTTGCTCGTGAGCACCACCCTCGCTACCGGATCGACCGCAATGTGAGACACGATGAGCTCGAACACATTTCACATCAGCGAGATAACGCTGACGCCCCCGAAAGGGGCGCAACCAGGCCTGATCGTCGTACTCCACACGGCGCAGAAAGCGCTCCGTCAATCGATCGGGTTACTGGCGTCGGGGAAGCCGTCGGAACAACCGGATCTGCTGCACGAATTGGGTAAGCGAGGATTGCTCCAGGACGGACTCGACGACAAGCACGACCACGCCGTCATGGTCGACAACTACGCCTCGATGCTGAACAAGATCCGCGCCGCCAAGGTGGCGATCAACGAGCACAACGAGGACGTTCGCGCGGCCGCCTACTCGACCTTCGACGTATCGAACGGGACCTTCACCGCCTGCATGAGAAAGGTGCACGAGCTCCAGGGCGCGCTCGCGGACATGTCGAAGAGGAATGAGAGCGGCACACCGTTGACACCGAGTCAGCAACGGGCCGTGATCACCGCCGCGCTCGACGCCGTCGACTACGTGCACGGCAGGGTCGACTCCGCCGGGAAGCAGATCCGCCGGCAGAAGCAGGTGATCGAGAATTCGGTTCCGAACTACCATCCCGCCGTGACATTTTCGTCCGCGCCGGAACCGACGAGAGGGACCGGCAGCATCGTCCCGATTCCGTTGGCCCCCGGCGCTCCTGGCGCGGTGCAGGCTGCGCTGTCCCAGCTCAATGTTCACGAGATAGGCAGCACCAACCACCTGCCGGGTCACAAGGCATACGACATCGGCGGGCCGTGGTGCGCGTCCTTCGCCACCTGGGCCTGGAAGCAGGCGCATATCCCGTTGAACTGGACCACCAGCACCACCTATGTGCCCACGATCTGGGCCGACGCCAAACGCCACGGGCTTGCCGACAGGGCGTCCAATGCCCGTGTCGGCGATCTCATCGTCATGAACGGCGTCGGACACATCGGCGTGGTGAAGAAGGTCGATCCCGACGGCACCATCTACACCATCGAGGGCAACTCGGGCGATGCGGTACGCCAGCACAAATACCCGCCTGGCAGCAGCTACGTCGACGGCGTCATCCATCCGCCCGCACAGAAAGCCAGCACTGCCATGGCCTGACGCGCAGGAAAAATCGCTGGCCGGACCGGACGATCTAGCGTCACATCGGACACGCAGCCCGCGGCCGCCGGAACCAGCACATCTCTCTTCGGATCATGCGGCCCAACCGTTTACGCCGCAGTGTCAGCGCCGTGACTGGCCGTTACCCAGTCCGGCCTTCTTCCTGGCCAGCGCGAGAGAGCCCACGAATGGCGCTGCATGCGGGGGCGTCCACTCCAAGTTCGACTGGGGCGCCATCTTTATCGACCATCGCGACGCCCGCGAAGCGATCCACCTCACAGCCTGGCTGTAGAGGGTGCGGCGATGCCCAAGTGTATTGAAGCGGACACCGCGAACAGGTAGGTTCGTTGCGAGCCGTTGAGGGGTGGGAGTCGATCCGGCCCTTCCTCATCGTGGTATCGGGGCCGAGAGGACGACATGACCGACTGGGGACGCGTAATCCGTTGTGCGGCAGTGGGAATCGGTGCGGCCGCAGTGCTGGCCGGGTGCAACGGCGGCGGGGGCGGGACGTCGAATGTCAACTCATCGGCGGTATCGGCGACGGCCACAGTCGCTCCAGACGTACCGACATCGTTCGACGGATGCAAGCTTCCACAATCAGTACTTGACGCTGAACAGATCACCCCGCCACCCAACCCTTCCAACCTCGATGCCAACGGCGGACTCAAATTCCGTGGGTGTATTTGGGTTTCCCATGATGGCGACGGATTCAGCGTCAACGCCAGGGCAACCAACATGACAGTCCAAATGATCGAGAAAATGAGCGACTACAAAGTTGCTGAGCACTTGGCCATAGACGGCCGTCAGGCAGTTACATATCATTCGGTCACGGACACAGATCTGCGTGAAAGCTGCCTGATCAATGTGGAGATCAAGGGCGGCGGCGTCGATCTTTTGATCGACAACCCAGCTTCGAACAAGGCAACCGGCACTCTGGACGCATGCGAGATAGCCAAGAAGATGGCGGGGGAAATTGTGCCAACTTTGCCAGCATCCGCCTAATTCGGATAGCTTTAGAGCCGCAATCAGCCTGATCCACCCGGGGAGGATGTCGACGCAATGGCAGATGATAGCAAGCCCGCACAAACAGGCCCTCTCACGAGCTTGATCACACAGGCCGAGAACGGCAATTTGAGCGTAACTTTCAGTCCGGATGTGGTGGTAAATGCCGACGAGTTCGCCTACATAGAGAGAGACTGCGCTGCGTTCAAGCGCGAAATTCGCGCTTTACAAGCAATCGCGAAATCGATCTCCGAGATGCCGAACTGGGGACTCGGAGAGTCAACTGACGGATTGTTCTCGGCAAACACCCTGATCTCGCGGTTTCGCAGCAAAGCAATGAAGGCTCAGCTGAAGACCGACACTGATGACAACATTTGGGACATCCTGGATCAACATTACAAGATTATCGATGACCTGCAAACTCTGCACCACACTATTGCACAGCAATACTGCCAGCAGGACGAGAAATTCGCCGCAGAGTACAAAAGACTACAGTCCAACATCGAGCAGAGCCCGATTCTGACTGATCTCAAGCCGGGTACGAAGGTCAGTGGGATAGGAAAGTCGAGCTGATGGCTGTCACGAACGAACCCGGACAGATTCCCGGCGGCGGCGAGAACGCCGATAGCTTCTCACATTGGGAAATTTACAATAAGTTCAACCCACTTAATACCTCCAATGGACATACCGCTGCCCAACAGTACAGCGATCTCGCGAGCAAATGGTCCGCCGCAGCAGACTTCTTCGCCTCACGAATTCGCCAGTCGAGTTCGGCCGCCTGGCAGGGCAATGCCGCCGAAGCTTCCCGAACCGCGATCTCCAATTATGCTCAACGCGCCGAGGATCTGACCGAGGCGTTGAACGCCTTGTCCGCCCAAGTGCACGCTGCGGTCGACGGCGTCAATGGCACCAAAAACGGTGTCGCAGTACCGATACAGCACGTGAGCGCCTGGAACATCAAA
>CBJNFW010000207.1:0-15525 GCA_966435935.1 uncultured Nocardia sp. | reverse complement strand
CGTGGCTGGGCATTCTCAAGGCGTACACCACGCGGGTCGGCTCGGGACCGTTCCCGACCGAGCTGTTCGACCAGTCCGGCGAATATCTGGCCAAGACCGGTGGCGAGGTCGGCGTGACCACCGGCCGCGCGCGCCGCACCGGCTGGTTCGACGCGGTCATCGGGCGTTACGCGACCCGGGTCAACGGCATCACCGACTACTTCCTCACCAAACTCGACGTGCTGTCGAGCCTGGACCAGGTGCCGATCTGCGTGGCCTACGAGATCGATGGCGAGCGCGTGGAACAGATGCCGACCACACAGACCGAATTCCACCACGCCAAGCCGATCTACGAGCAGATGCCCGGCTGGTGGGAGGACATCTCGCACGCGCGCACGTTCGAGGACCTGCCCGCCAACGCCCGTGCCTACGTCGAGCGGCTCGAGGAGTTGTCCGGTGCGCGCATCTCGTGCATCGGCGTCGGGCCGGGCCGGGACGAGACCATCGTCCGGCACGACATCCTGAGTTAGGCACTCCGCCCGGGTGATTGGGCGCTCCGCCTACCCGAAATCGTCCGGGATAAGGTGCTGATGTCCGAAAACTGGAGGGAGAGCACACGATGAGCCAGGAGCAGCAGAGCCAAGGGCGCCACGCGGCCCCCGAGGGCGCCGAGCGCCACCACCTGATCGACCTGTCCCGGGACCCCAATCCCGGCATTCCCGATCATGCCGCGCCCGAGCCCGCGGAGCAGGACTCGAACGGCGAATCCTGATCGCCCCCACGCGTTGAGCCGCACTTCGTCCGGAAATGCCGGACGGTGTGCGGTTTTTCGTTGCGTTGTCAGTAATAGGTGATGGGCGCCAACGGTTCCGCGGCGTGCGGGGTGAGTGTGGAGTAGGCGTCCGCGATGGATTTCACGGCGAGCCGCAGGTCGGATTCGTCGCGGGTGAACGGGATGCGCAGGAAGCGCTCGAACGCGCCCTGGACGCCGAAGCGCGGTCCGGCCGCGAGCAGCACGCCGTGGTTGGGTGCGACCGCGGCCAGGGCCGAGGAGACCGGTGTGGGCAGCTGCACCCACAGCGACATGCCGCCGGTCGCGGGGACCGCGCGCCAATCCGGCAGTTCCTGGGCCATGGCGTCGAGCAGAGTGGTGCGGCGGCCGCGGAGCTGGTCGCGGCGGTGCTCGAGGATGGTGTCCGCATGGTCGAGCAGATGCACCGTGGCCAGCTGATCCATCACCGGTGTGCCCAGATCGACGGTGGAGCGGATGCCGAGCAGTTTGGTGATCAGCGACGGCGCGGCGCGGATCCAGCCGACGCGCAGACCGCCCCAGAAGGATTTCGAGGCCGAACCGATCGTCACGATCTCCGAGCCGCGTGCGAATGCCGCCACCGGAGGCGGACTCTCGCCGTCGAGCTGCAGATCCACCATGGATTCGTCGACGATCACCGTCATCCGGGTGTCGCGCGCGATGGCGGCGAGTTCGGCGCGGTCGCCCGCGCTCATCAGCAGGCCGGTCGGGTTGTTGAAGTCGGGCAGCAGATATGCCGCGCTGGCCGCGGTTTGCCTTGCGGCACTGCGGATTCCGTCCAGGTCCCAGCCCGCCTCGGGATGTTCCGGCAGCAGCGGCACCGGGACCGGGCGCGCGCCGACATCGCGGATCGCCTCGATGGCGTTGGGGTAGGTCGGATGATCGATCAGGACGCGCTCGGCCGGTGCGGTCAGGACGTTGAGCAGCAGGCGCAGACCGTGCTGGGCGCCGAGGGTGACCAGGATCTGATCCGGTTCGGTGGGCAGGCCGCGTTCGGTGTAGCGGCGGGCCAGCGCCTCGCGCAACGGCGGAACGCCCACCGGATCCATGCCGTGTGTGCCGAGATAGATCGGAATGCCTTGTAGCGCGGTCGAATACGCCTCGTTCATCTCGGGCGGGGCGGACATCGCGGCATAGGTCAGATCGATCGTCGGCACCTGATTCGGCGACATCAGCGCCAGGATGCTGCGCGCGGGCTTCGCGCCGTCGTGCGCGACGCTCGGCGGCAGGGCGACCGTACTGCGCGAACCCTGCCGGCTGATCAGGTAGCCGTGTTCGCGCAGCAGGGCGTACGCGGAGGTGACCGTGGTTCTGCTCACACTCAGGGTGGTGGCCAGATCGCGTTCGCTGGGCAAAGCCACGCCCAGGGGCGCGCGACCGTCGTGGATCAGCAGCCGAATACTTTCCGCGAGAGCGAGATACGCGGGGCGGGCCGCGCGTTTGTCACCGTTCTCGTCGTGCCGCCAGCGACCCAGATCGCGGGTCAGGGTGGCGGCGCTGATCACCCGAATTGCCATGCAGTCCAGTATCGGCCTTCTGGATATTTGATTCAAGTCCAGCTGGTCGGATCATTGCTGACATGGTCACCTTTCTCGCCTCAGTGCTGGTCGTCGCGGCCTTCGCGGTGATCGCGTATCGATTCGCACCCCGCGGTGGCGGGCGTGCCGCCGGACTGCTCGAGCGTTATCGGCCGCATGCGCCGATGGCGGACTGGTCGCTGTCGTTCCGGGACGATCAGCGGCAGTACGCGGACCTGGTCGCGGCCGAGTCACGTCGCGAGTGCGGGGCAGGGTCGAAGACGCGCGTCGTCGGTCGTCGCCGCGTATTTCGCCGGGCAGTCCAGTTTTAATAACTGGACTGCTATTTCGGAACTTGTCGGTCCCCTCGGGCAGACTGACGGTATGCCCGCCTCGGACCGCTCGCCCTCGGCAGCGCTCTTCGATACCGCTATCGGTGTCTGCGCCATCGCCTGGACCGGTATCGGTGTGCTGCGGTTTCAGCTGCCCGAGGCCACTCCGGACGTCACCCGCGGTCGAGTGCTGCGTGGCGGCGTCCGGGAGGCCGAGCCGGACGTCACGGCGGCCCAGGTCATCGCGGCCGTCCGCGCCCACCTCGACGGTGCCCTCGACGATCTGCGCTGGATCGAGGTGGACCACACCGACCTGCCCGATTTCCACCGCGCGGTCTACGGCGTGACCAGGGCCATCGACCCTGGCCACACGCTCACCTACGGCCAGGTCGCCCAGCGTATCGGAGCCCCCGGCGCGGCCCAGGCCGTCGGTCAGGCTTTGGGCCAGAACAACATTCCCCTGATCATCCCCTGCCACCGCGTTCTGGCCGCCGACCACGCCCTCCACGGCTTCTCGGCCCCCGGCGGGATCACCACCAAGGCCCATCTCCTGGAAATCGAACGCACCCCGGGCTTCGGAGAACCGACACTGTTCTGAAACGTTGTGCCGCAGGGCTTCTCGGAGTCGCCACCCAGGCGATTCCGTCTGCTCGTCACCGATGCGTCTCGCCATGGCCCGATCCGCTACCAACCTCGGCCACGAACCCCCGCGCTCTCGCTCCACAGCCCCGCCGCGCCCGCACCGCAGCCAACCGCTGCCCGCTGCGCTCGCACCGCTGCCCGCTGCTGGCCGCCGCGCTCGGACCGCTTGCCAGCCCCTGCTGGCCACGCCCGCACTTGATGCCCGCTGCTGCCCGCCGCGGAGCCCGTGGCTGCCTGCGCCCGAGTCCGCCGCTGCCCGCTGCGCTCGCACCGCTGTTCGCATCGCTGCCAGCCGCTGCCCGCTGCACTCGCACCGCTGTCCGCTGTTGCCCGCCACGCTCGGACCGCTGCCGGGCGCTGCTGCCCGCCGCGCTCGTACCGCAGCCAAGCCGCTGGCCGCCGCGCTTGCACCGCTGCCTGCTGCTGGCCGCCGCGCTCGCGCCGATGCCCGCTGCTGCTGGCCGCGGAGCCCGTGGCTGCCTGCGCCCGAGTCCGCCGCTGCCCGCACCGCTGTCCGTTGCTGCTCGCACCGGCTCTCACGTCGCTGCCCGGTCGTGGACGCCGCATCCAGTCCGCGGTCAAGGTTGCCCGGGCGACCTCGGGGATGACGACCGCTACGGCGACTTTCGCCGCGGTTTTCCCGGCGGCGGTCCGGAAGGGGCCGCTCCACGCCGTAGACCGCTCGGTGAAAGTCGCCGAGAAGGTTTGTCGAGCTTCGGTGTGGATTCGCGGCGGGCAGAGTCGTTCGGCGTCGCGACCGGCTTCGGGCTCACCAGGATGGGGCCGGTGCCTGCTTCCGGTCCGCGTTGGTACTCGTTGGCAGTAGGCGCCTTTCGCCCGGGAGGGGGACGGCATCCCGCGTGGTTGCAGTCGACCGCTCGGGTTCGCCCGGGGACGGCTGGTGAGGCTGGATTCCTAGTGGTGGGGTTGCGGAGTGGGGGTGGGCTTGATGATGTTCCGCAGGTCCTGGTTGGTGTGGTTGACGCCGTCGACCACCGCGTCCGGGACGATGTTCGGGACCGGAGCGTTCAGGTCGCCGATATGCACCTCGCGCGGTTGCGGGGCGGGGGTTTGGGTGGGTTTGGGGGTGCGGCGACTGGGCGCCTCGGAGTGGGTCTGGGGTGTGGCCGAATGCAATTGGGCCGGTTCATCGGTCGCGGAAGGCGGTGGGGGCGAGGGAGCCATGGGGGTGGGTGCGGTCACCCCCGGCTGCACCTTCAGCGGCTCGGCCAGGGCGATACCGGCGAACGCCATCAGCGCCGCACTCGCGGCTGCGGCCAATCCGGTTGCGAGACCGATCGATACCTTGCGACGACGAGTCACGACACCACCTTCGAGTGATCTGACAGATGGGTGACGCACCGGCGGGTCGCCCGAACAGCATCGTAATCGGCGATCGGCCGAGGGGCCATACCCGTTGTCCGCCACCGTCAAACCTGCGATGTGGCCGATTCCGGATGCGCGGCGGCCGGTGGCGACCACGTGCGCGATACCGCCGGGCCGAGCCCGCACGTGTGGTCAGACCGCCGCGCCGAAGGCGGAACCGGCTGCGCCGCAGACGATTCCACCTGCGATACCACCGACGAGGGCAGCCGGTACGCCGACCACGGCTGCCCCTGCCGCCGCACCGGCCGCGGCGCCGAGGCCCGCGCCGATCGCCGCACCCGCGGCCGCCCCGGCGACAGTGCCCACGGCGGGTGCGGCGGTTCCGGCTGCGCCGCCGACGAATCCGCCCGCGAGCGCGCCGACGCCGGCCCCGGCGATCGCGCCCGGTATCGCGCCGGCGACAGCGGCGGGCACACCGAGGGTGGTGGCCCCCACGGCCGCGCCGACGGCGGCTCCGGCGATCGTCAGACCGGCGATCTTGTCCGAGCGACTCGCGTTGACGCCGACCGAGTTCAGGCCCGTCGCAATGGTGGCCTCGGTATCGGCGGCGGCGATGTTCGCCGGGGTCAGCACGGCATCGGGAACATCATCCGGGACCGGGGTGCTGAACGTGCCCACGCGCAGGGTGCGCGGCGGTGGCGCGATCGGCGCGACCGGAACCACGGGCGCCGGCGCGTGCAGCGTCCCGAGTTCGATCGCCGGGGCCGCTTGGGTACCCGGGATCGGGCGGAAGTTTCGCGGGATCGCGTGGTGCGGGACCGGACCGATCAGCGCGTGTAGCGGTATGGGAACAAGGGTCACGCCGGGCTGCGCAGATCCGGCCGACGGTTTGTCCGGTGCGCCGAGAGCGACCACCCCGGGTTGCGGTGAACTGCCCGCCACGGGAGCGCGCAGATCATCGGGGGTGCCGGTCCGCGGTGGGTTCGCGGGCCCGAGCCGGTCCGGGACGACCGGGCCGCTCGACGCGCTGGGCCCGGATCCCGCCGGGCCAGGGTCCGGAGCGTGCCCGCCGGACGAGCAACCAACCGCCAGCGCCAGCGGAATTGCCCCCAGCGCGAGCGCGCGCCGCCGAGCACCGGAATTCACCGCGAAACGACGTGCCACGTCGAACACCCCCCACCTTCGAATATCTCGGACGAGCGACGGATCCCCCCGGGAACGGTGTGGATCCGGGCGACAACCTGCGGCGTCGCATGTCCGGCGAGGATAACTTCCCGATAACCACCGATGGCAAATCGATAATTGCAGACGCACACGAAACGAGGATTATTCGACGGAAAACATATCTATCAGGCGGAGTTTGTGGTGCGAGAGGTTAATTGCGCTGTTTGCCGCTCGGCGGCTCGCCGCGCATCAGGTCGGCGAGCGCCTCCCGATCGGTCACATCCATCTTGATGCAGGCGCGGTAGAGATGACCTTCGACGGTCCGCACCGAGACGGTCAGCCGATCGGCGATCTGCCGGTTGCTCAGTCCGGCCGCGACCAGATTCGCGATCTCGCGTTCGCGTGCGGTCAGCGGCAGCGGCTGCGCGGACTGGCGCAGGGCCGGCGTTCCCGCCCCGCCGCAGGCCGCGGCGAGCCGGTTCGCCGCCGCGGCCGATTCCAGCAGCCGCCGCCGATCCCCGGAACGCTCATGTGCCGAGGCGGCCTGCGCGGCGGCGTCGGCCGCCGACAGCAACGCGCCGATCTCCTCGAATTCGGCTGCGGCAGCGTCCAAGCCGGGCCCGTCGTGCGAGGCGACCGCGACCGCGTGCCGAGCCTGCACCTGCACCAGCCGCCCATCGATGCGGGCGGCCAGATCGGCCAGCCGCCCCGCGACGCTGTGGTCGCCGAACCGCGCCGCGGTGTGCAACGCCATCGCCTCGATCGCATGCTGATTCGATCGCGCGGCGGCGTCGGCCGCACCGATGGCCAGCCGCACGGCCGGGGTCACGGTGCCCTCGGCGGCGGCCTGCCAGGCCCGCGCGATCTCGAGCTGCGGTTCGTACACCGCGCTGTGCCGCCCGCCCCGGGCGATCGCCGCGGCGATGGGGTCGGCGGCCTCCGCGGCCCGGCCCAACGCCGAATACGCTTCGGCCAGGCGGATTCTCGCCGGGAACATCCATGCCGCCGCGCCCTCCGCGGTCAACGCGGCCAGCGCCTGCTCGAGATTCTCCACCCCGTCCAGGAACCGGCCCTGCGCGACGTCGACGGTGCCCTGCAGGATCTTCGACAACCCCCAGGCGAGATACTGGCCGGGCGCGGAATAGCCGAAATACGCTGTGGCGCAACGGCGTGCGGCCGTCAGGTCGCCGGTCAAGGTGAGTGCGAGCACCTCGGCATGAGTGGACATGAACCGGTTCAGCCCATCGATGTCGGACTCCACCTCGTGCCCCCGCGCGGCATAGGCGCGCGCGGCCTCACCGCGACCCATCAGCGCCAGCGACAATCCGCCGCCGAACGCCGACCACCACACCGCCCACGAGGGCGCCCGCGGCGTCGACATGACGTTGTCGGCGTCGACGAACGCGTCCTGCAAACGGTTCTCGTTCACCGCGCACGCGGAAGCCAAGCCCTGCAACGTCAATTGGATCTTCGGATGGCGCACCTTGCTACGGACCAGGGCCAGCACCTCGTCGGCGCGATCGGCATCGCCCATGGCCCACAACAGGTTCGCGACGCGCGTACTACCCCAGCGCGCGAGCTGCACCTCGTCGAGTTGATCGGCGTCGAAACTGGCCAGGGTGCGTTCGGCCTCGATCCGATGCCCCTGCCACAGCAGTGCGCGGGCCAGCAGGTCCGCGGCCTCGACACCGCCGCGACGTTCCACCGCGGCGCGCGCGAACCGCTCGCCGAGCGGGATGTTGGCCAGGCCGATGGCATCTTCGGCGGCGGCCTCGAACAGTTCCAGATCCGCGGAACGGTCGCTGTCCAAGGCCAATTCGGCGAGCCGGATGCGATCGGAGGCCGATTTGACCGGACGCTCCTTCAGCGAGGAGTACAGCCGCCCCCGTAATCGACGCGCCGAGGCGATACCCAGCCGCCGCCGGATGACCTCGCCGAACAGCGGGTGGTTGTACCGCACCAGCAGTTGATGGCCATTCTCGACGATCCGGATGACCCCGCGCGATTCGGCGTTCTCCACCGCCTCCTCGCCGGTCAGCTCGGCCATCACGTCCAGGTCGATCGGCTCGCAGAAGGTCAGCAGTTCCAGCACCCGAAGCACCTCGTCGGGCAGTTGCTCGACCCGATCCTCCAGCAGCGCCGCCAATTCCGAGGTGACCGCCGCGCGTCCGCGCAACTGCCACACGCCGTTGACCTGACGCAGCGTGCCCGCCTCCAGCGCACCCTCCACCAGATGCCGCAGGAACAGCGCGTTACCGCCCGAGGACTCCCACATCAGATTCGCGGTGAAACCCTCGAGCTGGCCGCCGAGCATGGATTCGACCAGTTCGACGCTCTGCCGTTCGGTGAAGGGGGACAGGTCGATTCGCAGCAGATGCCCGTCCTTCCACAGCGAGGTCACCGCGTCGGGCACGGTGACGCCGCTGCGCACGGTGCAGACGATGTGCGCGGCCTTGTCGATGGCCAGTTGCAGCAGCAGTGTCGCGGAAAGCTGATCGAGCAGATGCGCGTCGTCGACGCCGATGATGGTGTGCCCGTCGGCCAGCAGCGCCTCGCGCGCCGCGGCCATGAACGTCACCGGATCGTGCGCGGTGTACACGCCGACCATGTGCGCGAAGACCCCGAGCGGAATGCTGCGCGCGGACTCGGTTCCGGCGACCCACCGGATGTTGCCGCCGATCGTGGTGGCGACCTGCCTGGCCAGGGTGGTCTTGCCGACTCCCGCGTCGCCGGTGAGTACTGCTCCGACGAATTCGGTGCCGGTGAGGGCGGCGCGTAACAACTCCAATTCGCTGCCGCGCTCGATCATCGGCCAGTTCCGAGCCATGGAACTTACTTTAGTGCCTCATGATTCCGCGCGTGGCGGGTGAACCCCGCACGGCGGCAAGCAGTTCGGAAACCTCGATCGAATACTACGAATCGGTCCGCGATTTCGCAGCGGAATCCCGGCGAGGGCGTCCGGTGCGGACAGCCTCGCCGGGCAGCGGCTCAGTCCGCCCACACCTGTTCGATCGGGGTGCCCTCGGACGGCGGCGGGGTCGGTACCGCGCCCGGGGTGCGGGAGAACCGGGGTGCGGGTGCGTGCTGCACGACGCCGTCGATCTCGACCAGACCGGTGCGCGCGGCGATGTGCTCGTTCTGCTCGGCCTCGGACATGGTCAGTACGGGTGTGCAGCAGGCGTCGGTGCCGGTGAAGACCTCGGTCCACTCATCGCGGGTGCGCGTTTTGAACTTCTCGGCGAACAGCTTGCGCAGCTGGTCCTGCCCGGCCGGGTCGAGCTGGTTGGGCAGGCCCGCGGGGTCGATCCCGAGCCCGGACAGGAATTCGGCGTAGAACTGCGGCTCGATACAGCCGACCGCCATGTACCTGCCGTCGGAGGTCTCGTAGGTGTCGTAGAAGGCCATCCCGGTGTCGAGCAGGTTGGAGCCGCGTTCGTCGGACCACAGGCCCACGCCCTTCATCCCCCAGATCATGTGCGACAGCGCCAGTGCGCCGTCGACCATCGCGGCGTCGATGACCTGGCCCTTGCCGGAGTTCTGGCGTTCCACCAGGGCGGCGAGCACGCCGAACACCAGGAACATCGAACCACCGCCGAAATCGCCGACCATGTTCAGCGGCGGCACCGGCCGCTCACCCTTGTGGCCGATGGCGTGCAGGACGCCGGTCAGCGAGATGTAGTTGATGTCGTGCCCGGCCCGATCGGCCATCGGGCCGTACTGGCCCCAGCCGGTCATGCGGCCGTAGATCAGGCGCGGATTGCGCTGCTGCGCGACGTCCGGGCCCAGGCCCATGCGTTCGGTGACGCCGGGGCGGAAACCCTCGAGCAGCACGTCGGCCTTGTCGACGAGGCCGAGCACCTTTTCGATGTCGGCGGGATCCTTGAGGTTTGCCTCGACGATGGTCCGGCCGCGCCATTGCGGACGCTCCATGAATCCGGGCAGCATGCCGGGGCGCTGTACCCGCACCACGTCCGCGCCCAGATCGGCCAGGAGCAGTGCCGCGTGCGGGCCGGGGCCGATGCCGGCCAGTTCGACAACCCGGATGCCCGCGAGCGGGCCCTGTGCGGGGGTGGATGAAGTGCTCACGGATTACCTCACTCGTCGTTCCTCGCACCGGCGTCGGCCGCCGATGTTGACATACCGACAATAAGACCTCTCCGTGGGGCGCGTCACGTGGGTGGCGCGTGCGCCCGGCGCGGTGCCGATCAACACGTGTTGCATCGATATCGACGTGCCACCCCCGGGCATGCGCTATCTCTTGTCTGCACGCATTGTTCGACGAGGGGACTCCGGGTGATCACCAGAACGGTCGGCACGCTGATATCGATACTCGCGCTCACGCTCGCCGCGGCGGGCTGCGCATCCCGTGCCGAGCAGCCGATCACGGTGCGGGCCATGGTCGTCACCATGTTCGGCCCGGAGGCCAAACCGTGGCTGGACCGGCAGCGGTGGACCCGCGAAGCCGCCCTGCCCGGTGTTCGAAATCCGGTGCGCTGCAACGATTCCGGACTCTGCATGATGGTGACCGGCGAGGGCAAGGTCAATGCCGCGCTGTCGGTCTCGGCCATGCTCGCGAGCCCGGAACTGAACCTGGACAAGGCGTATTTCATCACCGCGGGTATCGGCGGGACGCCGCCGGCCGCCGGAACGCTCGGATTCGCCGCGTGGGCGCACTGGGTCGTCGATGTCGATCTGGGACATCACATCCTGGCGCAGGACGATCCGAGTACGCCCAACGGCTATCTGCCGCTGAGTGATTCGGACAAGCCGGTGACCCAGGCGTACCAGCTGAACGGCGCACTCGTGGACGATGTGTACCGCAGCACCAAGGATGTCGCACTGGCCGACGATCCCGGTCTGGCCTCGGTGCGGGCCGCCTACCCGGCGCAGACCGGCCACGACAAACCCTTCGTCGCCGAATGCGACAGCGCCACCGGCGACAACTTCTTCTCCGGCGCGGCGTCCTCGGCCCAGACCGCGTACATCGTCGGCCTGCAAACCGGCGGTAAGGCCGATTACTGCACCACCCAGATGGAGGACAACGCCACCGCCGCGGCCCTGGCCCGAGCCGGAAAACTGAACCGCTACGTCGACCTGCGGACCGCCAGCGACTTCGATCAGCCGCCGGCGGGAGGTTCGGTCACCGCCCTGCTGAACGCCACCTACACCGGCTTCGCGATCTCGGTCGAGAACGCCTACCGCGTCGGCCTCGCCGCCGCGAACCACCTGATTCAACACCCGCCGAACTGAGCGCCGCGGCGTGCGCGTACGGCTTTGCCGCTCGAGCCGGATGGGCTCGCGCCGCGGCGAACGAACTCGCGCGGTAGCCGGATTCACTCGCACCGCCCCCCCGAGGTCCCCGCCCCGGTTCTGGACCGACCGGAGCGCCAGGAGCGAAGCGGGGGAGCGGAGGGAGGCAGGACCGGGGTTGATCGGGCCCCGGCCGCCGGCAGCGAAGCGAGGGCCGAAATTACGGCTTCAGGCGCAGGGTGGGGGATTGGATCGCCGGCAGGGGTTTGGTCGGCGGGGCGGCTTCCATCGGGCGGGCCTTGACCGGAAGTCCGTAGAACGCGCGCGCGTTGTCCTCCAGGACCAAGTGCACATCGGAACCGATGACCTCGCCGATCAGCTCGACATCGCTGTCGCGGAACGGGCGTCCGGCGCGGGTGCCGGGCAGATCCGAGCCGAACATCAGGGCGGTCGGGTTGACGGTGTGGATCCGGCGCAGCGCCGCGCGCACGTCCATCGACACCCGGCCGAATCCGGACGCCTTCACCTTCGCGCCGCGGTCGACGAGATTGAGCAGGTACGGCAGGCATTCGTCGGACATGCCCATGTGGTCGATGGACAGCGCGGGCAACTTGCTGATCACCGGCTCGAGCGAGCCCAGCATGGACCCGTCGATGTACAGCTCCACATGCCAGCGCGCGAGTTCGTACACCCGCAACGCCAGCATGGTCAGCTCGACGATATCCCCCGCGGTCCGCTTGAGGTTGAACCGCAGCGCCCGCACTCCGGCCTTGCTCAACTCCACGATCTCCGTATCGGAGACGCCCGGGTCCAGATTGGTGACCCCGACCCAGTTGTCCCCGAGCTCGGCCAGCGCGGCGCGCAGGAACTCCTGATCGGTCCCCTGGAACGACCCGCTCACCACGGCGCCGCCGTCGATATCGAAGCGCGACATACGCTTTCGATAGTCGGCGACGGTGAACAGCGGCGGGAGGTAACCTTCGTTCTCGATCAGCGGGAACCGCGGATCGATCAGATGGACATGGGCGTCGAACACAGATTCAGCATGCCCCATCAGCCCTTGTGTGGCTCGCTGGCGCGGAGCATATCTTCGCGTTCGACGACCTTGACGCGTTCGCGGCCCTGGGGTTCGCCGAGGGCGCGTTCGTGGGCGTCGAGGCGGTACCAGCCGGCCCAGGTGGTGAACGGGATGCCCTTGCTCTCCAGGAAGTCGGTGACCGCGTCGAGTTCGGGTTCGGGGGCGGGGGTGAATCCGGCGGCGTCGTCGAGCAGGCAGGCGATGGTTTCGTTGGCGTCGCCCTTGGTGTGGCCGATGAGGCCGACCGGGCCGCGCTTGATCCAGCCGGTGACGTAGGTGGCGGGCAGGTAGCGCGCGCCGTCGTCGGCGCTCTCGTCGATCAGCACGCGGCCGGCCTCGTTGGGCACGGTGCCGGCCTGGTCGTCGAACGGCAGCTGCGGGATGTTCTGCGACAGGTAGCCCACGGCGCGGTATACCGCTTGCACGTCCCAGTCGCGGAATACGCCGGTGCCCTTGACGTTTCCGGTGCCGTCGAGCTGGGTGCGCTCGGTGCGCAGGCCGGTGACCTTGCCGTTCTCGCCGACGAGTTCGGCGGGGGATTCGAAGAAGTGCAGGAACAGCTTGTGCGGGCGCGAGCCGACGTCGCGTATCGCCCACTGCTCGATGGTGTTGCAGACCATGTCGACCTGCTTGGAGTGCCGCCGCGCCGCCTCGGAGCCCTCGTCGTAATCGATGTCCTCGGGGTCCACGATGACCTCGATATTCGGCGAGTGATCCAGTTCGCGCAGCTCGAGCGGGGTGAACTTGGCCTGGGCCGGTCCGCGGCGGCCGAAGACGTGCACCTCGACGGCCTTGTTGGCCTTGAGGCCCGCGTAGACGTTCGGCGGGATCTCGGTGGGCAGCAGTTCGTCACCGGTCTTGGCGAGCACGCGCGCGACGTCCAGGGCGACGTTGCCCACGCCCAGGACGGCGACCTTCTCCGCGTCCAGCGGCCAGGAGCGCGGCACGTCGGGGTGCCCGTCGTACCAGGACACGAAGTCCGCGGCGCCGTAGCTGCCGTCCAGGTCGATGCCGGGGACGCCCAGGGCGCGGTCGGCGTTGGCGCCGGTGGAGAAGATCACCGCGTCGTAGAAGCGGCGCAGGTCGGCCAGGGTGATGTCGGTGCCGTAGTCGATGTTGCCGAGCAGGCGCACCTGCGGTTTGTCCAGGACCTTGTGCAGTGCGGTGACGATGCCCTTGATCCGCGGGTGATCGGGCGCGACACCGTAGCGGATCAGGCCGAACGGCGCGGGCATGCGCTCGTACAGGTCGATGCTCACCTCGGCGTCGGACTTCATCAGGGCGTCGGCGGCGTAGATTCCGGCCGGTCCGGCGCCGACGATCGCGATGCGAAGCGGGCGCGCGTCGGACGCGGAGGCGGGGCCCACCTCACCCTTCGACTCTGCACTGGTTTCGGTCATTCTTCTGCGCACCCTTTGGTCGAAATCTGTGTCGTCATATTCTCAGCCGTCTTTCTTAGCTTAGGCTAAGTTGACGTAGGTCCGGATCGTCCGGCCGATCCTTCATACCGATCGATGCTGCGTCATTGCCGCTCGGGGGATCCGTCGCGCCGACCGCAGCCGGGGCTGGAGGCGATTCTATCGGTGACTGCTATGGCCGATGTGCCCGGCATCTGCCGCCGATCCGGGGTGCGCGCGGGAACCTCGCCCCCTACCAGGGATGATCGAGTTATGAGTGACTCGGAAACCGCCGCCGCGACCCGGATCGACCAGAACGACGCGGTCCGCTCGCCGGTGCCGTTCATCGCCGCCGCGGTGATCGCGCTGCTGGTGATCGGCGGTGTGGTGATAGCCGGAATGCTGCGGCCGGCTGAGAAGAATGTCACAACTTCCGACCGTCTGGCCACCGCGATCCGAGATTTCGCCACCGCTCAGAGCGGTACCGACCTCGCGCGCCGCGCCGCCACCGAATGCGGCGGTTTCGACCCCGCGCACTCCCCGCTGGGCCCGGACGCGGCCGGGAAGAAGATCGAGATCGTCCGGATGACCGACCCCACCGCGAACGGCACACGCGCCAAAGTCACCGTGACCAGCTCGGTGGACGGCCACCAGAGCACCTCCACCTGGAACCTCACCCAATCGGGCAACGACTGGTTCGTCTGCAGTGCTTGATTGCCTCGGTGTTGGATTGCCGCCACGCGTGCGACCGGCGAGACGGGCCGCGAACCGTGTTGGATTGCCTCCGCTCCGCTCCGGCTTCGCTACGGGGTGTTGCCGACGTGTCGGCGGTCGCCGATTTCGCTGGTTCGTCGCCGCCGACGGGTTCCTTGCCGGGCCGGGCCGGTCGTCGTCCTGCCGGACGGGGTTTGACAGGCGGGTGTGCGGCCGGGCAATCTCTTTTCCAGGTCATGAGTGCCAGCGCTAGGCCCCGGCTCGCTGGTCGGCAACCCTCCTCCGCGGTGGGGTGCTCCGGGTGACGACCTGGCCGCGCCGAACAGGCGTGGCAAGTGCGGATTCTTCGAGGAGGTTCAGCAAGTGAGTTACGCGGGTGACATCACTGTCCAGCAGGCATGGGATCTGTTGCGCGACAATCCCGATGCGGTTCTGGTGGATGTGCGCACCGAGGCCGAATGGCGGTTCGTCGGGGTGCCGGACACCAGTGCGATCGACCGGCCGACGACCCTGATCGAATGGGTCGACAGCGCCGGCGAGCGCAACGCCGGGTTCGTCGACCAGCTGAAGCAGGCACTGGCCGGCCGCTCGGCCGACAGCGATGCTCCGGTGATCTTCCTGTGCCGGTCCGGGCAGCGGTCCATCGGTGCCGCGACGGCGTCGACCGCGGCCGGATTCACGCCCTCCTACAACGTCCTGGCCGGTTTCGAGGGTCCGCTGGACGCCGACGGACATCGCGGCGGCGCGGGCTGGCGCGCCGAGGGCCTGCCCTGGAGACAGTCGTGATCACCGGCGGCGCATTCGACAAACCGCTGCCCGAGGGAGTCGGCCCGGCGACCCTGGGCGTGCGAGGCGGCCTGCGCCGCTCGGGGTTCGAGGAGACCTCCGAGGCGCTGTACCTGTCCTCGGGTTTCGTCTACGCCAGCGCGGAGGCGGCCGAGGCGTCGTTCACCGGCGACATCGAGCATTTCGTGTATTCGCGCTACGGGAATCCGACCGTGGCCATGTTCGAGGAGCGGATGCGGCTGCTCGAGGGCGCGCAGGCCTGTTTCGCGACCGCGAGCGGCATGTCCGCGGTGTTCACCGCGCTGGGCGCGCTGCTGGGCAACGGCGATCGGCTGGTCGCCGCGCGCAGCCTGTTCGGCTCCTGCTTCGTCGTGTGCAACGAGATCCTGCCGCGCTGGGGCGTGGAGACGGTCTTCGTCGACGGTGAGGACCTGAGCCAGTGGGAGCAGGCGCTGTCCGTGCCGACCGCGGCGGTATTCTTCGAGACGCCCTCGACTCCGATGCAGACCCTGGTCGATGTCCGCCGGGT
>CBJNFW010000206.1:0-15535 GCA_966435935.1 uncultured Nocardia sp. | reverse complement strand
CTTCTTCTTGGGCGCGGCGGCGGTTGGCTTCGTCTTCGGCGCGGCGTCTGGCTTCGTCCTGGGCGCGGCGGGCTGCATCGTCCTGGCGACGGTTTCGGTCCGGAGCGCGATCGTTGTTCTCCCGGTTGCCGGTGGATGCCGATTCCGGCGTGGCCTCCGAGTCGGGTCTCCCGCGCAGGCGCGGCCGGCCTCGCCCTGGGGATTCGCCACCGGTCGATTCGTCCTGCGGGCGACGTCCGGTGTCGTTGTCGGCGGTTCTCCCGTGGTTGTTCTCTTCAGGTGGGTTCTCGAGGTCGCCTGCCCAGCGGCGGCGTCGTGTCGGGCGGCGCTCGCGGCGTGGTTTGTTATCTTCTGGCTTGTCGGTGGGTTTGTCTTCCGGTTTGTTCTCGGGTTTGTCGGTGGGTTTGTCTTCCGGTTTGTTGTCGGGTTTGTTCTCGGGTTTGTCGGTGGGTTTGTCTTCCGGTTTGTTCTCGGGTTTGTCCTCGGGCTTGTCGGTGGGTTTGTCTTCCGGCTTATCGGCGGGCCGCTCGTTCGGCTTGTCTTCTGCTCTGTTGGTGTTATCGCTGTTCTCGGCGGTGTCGCCCTCCGGGGTTCGGCCGGGACGGGTGCCGGTGTCCTCCGGTTTATCGCTGGTGATTCCCCGGTTGTTGTTCTCTTCCGGTGGTTTTTCCAGGTCGCCCACCCAGCGGCGGCGTCGTGTCGGGCGGCGCTCCCGGCGTGGCTTGTTGTCATCGGGTTTGTCGGCCGGTTTATTGCCCGGTTTGTCGGCGGGCTTATCGTTCGGTTTGTCGGCCGGTTTGTCGCCTGGTTTGTCGGCAGGCTTCTCATCGGCGGTGTTTCTCCCGGCGTTCTCCGGCTCGGTGTTATTCGTCCGGTCGGAATTATCAGCGCTCGGATCGGGTTTGCCGGTGGTGGGTCCGCCGGTGTCGTCCAGTTTCGGCGGGGTCGGCGCGTCGCCTTCGCCGTGGCCTCCGCCAGGCGAGCGCGGTGTGCTCGGTGAATTGTTGTCGGCTTTGTGCCCGGGGCCGTCGCCGGTGTGCTTCGGGGCAGCGGAGTGGTCCGGAGTCGACGGTGCGGACTTCTGGTCCGGTGCGCCCAGGTCGGGCTCGGACGCTTTCGGTCGAGGTGCCTGCTGCTCCGGCCCGGTCGTAGCGGTTCGCGGAGGCTCGGACGATACCTGTTCGGGCTTCGAAGCCATCTGATGGGCGGGCGCACTCACCATCTGCTTCGGTCCGGAGGACTGCACCGGCGGAGCATCCGGTCGCGGTGTGGACGCGGTCTGCTGCGGGGCGTCCGACTTCGGTGTGGCTGCGTGCTGTTGCGACTCGGGTGTCTGCTGCTGGGCTTCGGGCGTGTGCTGCTGTGGTGTCTCCTGCTGGGCTTCGGGCGTGTGTTGTTGCGGTGTCTCCTGCTGGGCTTCGGGCGTGTGTTGTTGCGGTGTCTCCTGCTGGAGTTCGGGTGTGTGTTGTTGCGGTGTTTCCGGTTGTGGTGCGGTGGCCGGTGTGGAGGCCTCCGCTTGTGGTTGTCCGGCTTGCTGCTTCGGGTCGGCCGAGACCTTGGGCGTGCCGTTTCCGTTGTCGCCGCCGGTCGGCTTCGGGGCGGATGCGTTGGTGCCGGTCCCGTTTCCGTTGTCGCCGCCGGTCCCGTTGGCGTTGGCGTTGGCGTTCGCGTTGGCGTTGCCGTTGGCGTTCGCGGTGGCTTCGGCGGTCCGGTCGGGGGGAATCTCGTTGACCGGCTTGCCGCTCCGGATACGCGGGAAGACGCCCATGGCGCCGCCGACCATTCCGGGCAGCAGGGTCTGCCAGCTCATGCTGAACTGGTGGGTCCAGGGCAGGATGGCGGCTTCCCCGGCGATGGCCCCGGCCAGCCCGCCGGCCATCCCGGCAGCGCCTTGACTGACGATCCGGCGCGCCGCGCCGCCGAGCAACGGTTCGGCCCCTTCGGCCAGCTTTTTGGCCGCGTTGCGCTCGAAACGGCTCAGGACCTTGCCGCCGACGAATTCGCCTGCGAGACCGCCCGCGCCACCGGCCAGGGCACCCAATCCGATATCGCCCCAGTCGTAATCGCCCCAATCGCGATTCCCCTGCATCATCTGCAGGGTGTCGGCCAGGAACGGAATGCCGCCGCCTTGGATCGCGCCCAGCGTGATGCCCCGGTACAGCAGCGTTTTCACCAGCCGGCCGGCCGCCGCACGGGCTCCGTCGGTGCCGATCTTCTCGATCAGGTCCCGGACCGCGGCGCGAATCGTGATCCGGGTAGCCGCGGTCGATGCCGCCCCGTCCGCCTCACCGACGCCGGGGACGAACGCGTCGACCGCCAGCGTCAGCACCAGCGCTGCCACCGAGCCGAGCACCACGTATTTGGTGGCCTCAGTGGACAGGGCGTTATGCAGGCATTGATTGCCGAGGCTGATGCAGGCGTTGCCGACGTCGGTCAGGTTGCCCTGGAGATCGATGTTGTTCTTCTTCAGGGCGTCGGCGACCTCGCCCGTGATCACCTCCGATGCCTTCTTTCCTGCGTCGGCGGTGATGTTGGCGCACTGTTCGATCGCATTGCCCATATCGATCCAGGCGTGCCCCACCCGGCGTTGTGCGTCCTCGTCGCCTTGCGGGAAGGGGCCGGCGACCGCGTCCACCACCCACTTGGGGATCTCGGGGGGAATCGTCACAGTCATGAGCGCTCGATATGGCAGATGCCGACGGTGGCGCGGGCTGTGCCGCGCCGGCCGTCCACATCGGTCAGTCGTCCTCCTCGGACGGGTCGTGGGCGGGCTCGGTCGGGGGCTTCTCCGGCGCGGTGCGCGCGGCCGAATCGACGACTTCGCGGATCTCGCGCAGACTGGGCGCGCCCGGATAGAGGTCGGGCAGATCCGGGAGGGTGGCAGCGGCCTCGGTGATCGGCGCGATGATCTCGGCTCGGCGGCGCTGTGCCGTGACGGCCGCCGCACGGGCTGCCTCGGTCATGGCCGCAGCCAGCTTCTCCGGTGTAGCGCCGGACAACGCGTCGTCGGCGAGCCGCACCTTCTGGACGATGCCGTACGCGTCGACGGTCACCTCGACCCGTTTGTCGGCCGACCACTGCGACGTCCTGGACTGGGAGAGTCGTTCCACCACTCCGGGCAGATCCGCGATCTGTTGGTCGATCCCGTCGAGCAGGGAGCCGACGACGCGCTTGAGTTCGTTATTGGCCGTTTGCATTTCGGCCAGACTCGGTTGTTCCACAGGTGCTCAACCTCGATCCGGGTCTTTGGGCGCGGGGGCGGGCGTGGCGGTCACGCGAGAGGACCACGGAGTCGACGCGGACTTCTCGCGACGTCCGACACCGCGGCGTATCTCCGCGGCCGAGAGTGAGTGGTCGACCGGCGGCGGTTGATCGGTCTGCTCCGGTCCGGCGACCTCGTCCGGCTTGCCGGAGCCCTTCTTGGCATTGGGTTTCTTCTTCTTGTCGTCCTTCTTCTCGCCCAGCCGCGGCAGTGCGCCCGGCGACATCGCACGCTGCGCCGAATCCGCGTCCGCCGAGGTGGACGAACCACCGGAAGGCTTGGTGCTCGACTGATCCGGCTCCTGCGCAGCCGAACCGAACACGGTCCCGGCCATACTCGCGGCGGCATCCGCCACGGCGGTCGCGTCGTCCGCGGGTGTCGCCGGATCGGTCGACGGCGTGGCGGCCCGCGGCCCTGCGGCCCGTGCGGGATCGTCCTGCGTAGCACTGGGCTCCTGCGACGACGGGTGGGTCGTATCAGCCTGGGCGCCTTGCTGATTCGGCGTGTAGGAACCGGGTTCGCCGGTGCCGCCGCCGATGGAAGACGGTGTGCCGGAGAAGGATTGCGGCGATACCCCGTTCCCGTTCGGGGATGCGGGATTCGATCCGTTGCCGTTCGTGCCCGGATTCGTGGTGGGCGTGCCGTTGCCGCTCGGCGAATAGGTGGGCGAGGGAGTGGTCCCGTACGGGTAGTAGGCGTTCGGGTCGGGCGCGGCGGGGCCGTGGTTTCCGAGATCGGCGCGCGAAGTCTGATCCTGGTTGGTTACGTTGTCGGCCGTCTTCTTGACCGCCGATCCCATATCCTTCAATGTCGCGGCGAGGGTCTGGATGTTATTCGTCGTGGTATCTGCATCGGGTTGATACGTTTTCACGAACGCCTGTCCGGGTTCGTCGTTTCCCCAGCAGCCGGCGTTGGTGCTCAGGACCGATTGCAGGTTCGACAGCGCCGTGCCGAGCTGATCGCCCGCGCCCGCGTATACCGGTGCCTGACTTGCGAATTCGCTCGGGTCGAGCGAGAACGTATTTCCCATGCACCTCGTCCTTCGGTCATCGAACGGAATTCGGATCACCGTCGACCGCCCAGACGCGATGCCGGGCCTTTCCCAACTTCCCTCCGGCATCGCGGGTTGCCCCCGATTTTCCGGCATTCCCAGCAGGGGGAACCCGATCCGGATCGCCGGCCGAATCCGGCGGCGATGGCGCGCGACACACCGATCCCGGTGCTGTGCACGGGAAATTGGGGGCATGGGCAGCGCGACCGCAGGTCCGCGGGGCCGTTGGAGCGGCATCGCGGGCAACGTGCCGTCGGACAGCGGTGAAAGTGGTTGCCGAGCGTCGAATCGTGCGTTAACGTGCATCCAACAGCATGTATTGCTGAGTTTCCGGGGACTGTCGATCAGCCCTGATGCCCCGCCCGACCAACGGGTTTCGCACACCAGGGCGAACCCTCGGCATTCTCGGAGACGGCCATGAGCACGAATCAGTCACGACCCACGACCATCGTCGCGCGTCCTGCGGTGCGACCGCGGACTTTCCCGGCGCGCACGCAGCGCCCGCCCTGCGCGGACGGTCCCGACGATTGGGATCTCGATGTCGGCACCCCCGAATCCTGGCGTGCGGCCGTCTTGGCCTGTCAGGATTGCCCGCTGCGGGTGAGCTGCGAGCAACTCGCACAGGAACTGACCGCTCGCGGTGCCGGTCCGCGGGCGATGATCTGGGCCGGAGTGGCGTACGACAGCGCGGGCAAGATCGTGGAGAATCTGGATCGTCATCGTGCCGCACCGCTGGACCACCGCCGTCCGCTGCGCATCGTCCGCACCGGAGCGCGTCCGGTGTGCGCCGAACCGACGCCCTCCATACCACGCCGAATCGTGTTGGGGCGCAGGCTCCGCCCCACCGGAACGTAGTCCGCGGAGTTATTGTGCACACTCGCACACAGCGGAAAACGTCACGGCGGTAGGGGATTATGACGATTCTTGCTCTGGAGATCAGTACCACGCGTTTCGTGGTGACGCCCGTCGGCGAGGGCGTCGGGGAGGATCAGATGCGCCGGTTGCCGGTGCCTGCCACACAGGTGTGGGAGGGCTGCCGCGATCTGCTGCTCGACGTTGCCGGCGGTGACGAGGTGACCGCGGTTGCCATCGGTTCGGCGGGTCCGATCGATATGGCGGCCGGTGTGGTCGCGCCGGGCGGAATAGCCGAGTGGCGGGCCGGTTTCGGCATCGTCGAGCAGGTGCAGAAGATGTTTCCCGCCGCCGTGGTCCGGCTCGCCCTGGACGGTGTGTGCCTGGCCCTGGCGGAGCGGAATTTCGGTGCGACGGCACAGGTGTTGGACGCCCTGTCGATTCAGGTATCGGATCGAATCGTCGGCGGTGTGATGGCCGGCGGATTCGTCGTCGTCGGCCGTACCGGCAATGCCGGGCACCTCGGTCACGTGCTGGTGCAGGGCTTCGAGGATCGGTGCGAGTGCGGGAATCTCGGCTGCCTCGAGGCGATCGCCGGCGGTGCGTCGATGGTGCGCTGGGCGCATGCCGAGGGGTGGGCGGGCGAGACGCTGGACGAGTTGCTCGTGGACGGCGCGTCCGGCGTGCCGATCGCGGTCGCCGCCCTGGAACGCGCCGGAGTCGCGCTGGGCCGGGCCATCGTTTCGATCGCCGCGCTGCTCGACATCGATCTGGTGGTCCTCGGTGGTCCGGTGATCCAGAACGGGTCGGTCCTGTGGCAATCCATGTATTCGGCGGTGACCACCCATGCGCGGCTCGGATTCCTGATGGGGCTGCAGGTGGTGCCGTCCGAGTTGCGCGATATGGGCGTCCTCGCGGGTGCGGGGGTGCTGGCGCTGACCACCTCGACGCCGTGATCGTCCGGTAGATCGGGTCGCGAGCCGGCGCCACCGCGAGCGCAGGCCGCATTGCCATGTCCGTTCCCTGTTTCTCGCCCTGTTGAACGTACCGCTAAATAACGGTACATTGGGTACGTCACTGGATGTCTCCACTGGGTTTTCCCGAGAAACGGCTGGTACGGGCGAGTGCGATGCGAAGCGACGCTGTGATCCACTGGGTGACGGTCGAGACCCTGGCCGCCGACGGTATGTCGGTGGCATCGGTGGGGTCGCAACCGCGGGAATTCGCGAGCTGGCAGCGACTACTACAGCGTCAGCTGGCCAAGATGCCCGCGCTCTACGACAACCTCAGCACCGCGCGGCTGACCGAGATCGTGCAGACCGCACGAGCGCACGCCGAGGATGTCGACCTGCGGGTGCCGACCGGAGCTGGACCGCACGATCTGCGGGTGCGGCCGGTGTTCGGCCCGGCGGGCGATGTACACGCGCTGCGAGTATGGCTGGGGCCCACCGGATCTCGGGTACCGCCCGCCTATCCGGCGGTGGGTGCGATCTGGGATCTGGAATCGCAGCTGGTTCAGCTGCCCAGCGGGATCACCCGGCTGTGGGGGGTGTGCGCCGAGGAGTATGTCCCCGCGACGTCGATCGCCGAGCTGTTCCACCGTGTGTCGGGATTCGATCGGCACGCGGAGGTCCTGGATCTGCTGTACGGGCCCGAACCGGGCGACAAACTCCAGTTCGACGTCGCGGTCACCGACGGTCCAGGCCGAACAGGCCAGTGGCGTATCACGATTCGCGCCCGCAACGACGCCCGCACACGCGGCGCGTGGCTGCTGTTCGAGGACATCACCGCCGATAGTTCCCCGCCGGTCTGGCCCACCCTGGAGCGGGTCGGACTGCGCGAGGCGCATCGCCGGGCCGGCACGCATCTGGCGGTGGTCCAGCTGGAGCACACCAGCATCTCGCACTGGCTCACCGATCCCGCGCCGTGGATTCGCTGGGATTATCTGTTCCGGCCCACCGATGTCTTTCATCCCGACGACCACGCCGACCTCATCGCGATCGGCGAGAAGGTGCGCGCCGGGGAAACCGCCGAACTGACGGTGCGCGCACTGAATTATGCAGGCGGCTACACACCGACCTCGATGCTGCTGTATTCGTACCCCGGATTCTCCGGCCGGCAGCTGGCCATCGCGCAATTGGTGCGGGCCGCTGGGCAGCTGCCGATGTTGGATGTGTATCGCAATGCCGCACAGTCGAATACGTCGATCGGATACGACGACCAGCTGCGTCATCGCCTCGCCGGGCGGATGAAGCGCAGTCCGGCGAGCTGATTGCTCATGTTCCCATGGCCGGGAACAGCATTCGATTGGCGGTACTGCGCGCTCTCTACCATTTCGGGAGTGCGGACAGCGGCGAAACGATCGGCGGACTCGGGCGAAGTGCTCCTTCGCCGTATGGTCCTGCGTCGTCGCCGCGAGAACATCCTCGTCGCGATTCTGGCCGTTCTGGCGGTCCTCGGCGGCGGTCACGCGATACTGAGTTTCTTCTCCTCGCCGCCGCCTGGACCGTCGGACGAGTCCATCGCGAAGATGATCGGACGTTCCCAGCTGGCCGAATCGTTCGCCCGCGATTTCGTGGTCGCCTATCTGGGCGCGGACGCCAGTGCGCAGGATCGCATCGCTCAGTACGTCAGCTCCGGCCAGCAGGTCACGCTGCCGTCCACGCCGCGGCAGGTGAGCGATCCGGAAGTGGTCTTCGCCGCGCGGGAGACCGCCGTCGGTGAGCTCGAAGTGTGGACGGTGACGGTCTCGGTCCGGCCCGGTGCGGCGGCCACCGCCAGCGCCGCGGACAAGACCGCTCGGGAGTACTACCGCGTCGCGGTGTCCATGATCAGCGGAACCGTGCGGGCGCTATCGCTGCCGGCCGCGGTGGACGCCCCGCAACGCGGCTCCGACCTGGCCCTGGGCTATCAGGTGACCTGCACCGCCGATTCGCCGCTGGGGCAGGTGGCCGCCGGCTTCCTCACCGCCTACCTGACCGGCACCGCCGACGTAACTCGTTATGCCGCACCGAATTCCGGCATCGTCTCGCCCGTGCCGCCGCCGTTCAGCAGTGCCAAGACGACCTCGGTCTCCGCCGATCTGTCCGGATGCGGCGCGACCGGCACGAACGCCCGGGTACTGGCGATGGTGGATCCCAAGGGCGCCGGCGGCGCCTCCCCGACGCTCGCCTACCCCCTGACGATGATTCGCGCCGGCGGGCAGTGGCAGGTCCAGGCCGTGGATCTCACCCCGGAACTGCGCACCCCGCTCACGATCGTGCGGGGCGGGGGCACGGACGGCACCGCAGCACCATCGAAGCCGACTACCACGACACCGTCGCCCGCGGTGTCGATTCCGCCGGCGACACAGAACTGATCCGGAAAGGGCAGTCCCATGGGTAGTCAACTCAGCATCATCCTCGAGTACGTGCTGCAGCTGGTGCGCTGGCTGGGCATCATCATCGTCGCCATTGTCGGGGTGTCGCTGATCATCTCCGAGGGCGCCAAATCGAAACTCTCCCCCAGCAGGGTGCTGGTCGTGGCCGGATCGGCGGTGCTCGCGGCGGTGCTGCTGTGGATTCTGCCCACCGTCATCAACTACGCGCGCGTGGACACCAACAGCGTCGTTCCCGATCACCCTATCGGGAGCTATCAGTGACCGACCTGATCAAGGTGTACACGCCGATCAAACGCGTGCCCACAATGATCGGCAAGGCACAGAACGGGCAGAAGCTGCCGTTCGGGCCCTACACCCTGCCGCAGGTGATCGGTGCGGTGGTGCTCATGGTGATCACCTCGATTCTGGCCGTGACCCTGCCCGCCAATCCGGCGATGACCTTTATCGCCGGGCTGATCGTGACGATCGCGGCGGTGTTCGGTATCGGGCTGGTGCCGTACACCGGGGTCCGGACGACCTCGCGCATCCTGTGGTTCGGCCGGTTGCTGCTGGTGCGCAAGCCGGTTTCGGCCTCGGGGATTCCGCTCACCATGGATTCCTCGCGCAGCACGACGTTCGTCGACGAAACCATCGTCGTCGTACTGCCCGACCGCCGGGAATCGCCCGGCGCCGCCCGGCCGGCGGCCACCTTCGCCGCGAGCGGCGGGGCGGCCGGCGTGTTGGACCGCTGGGGCAGCGGTATCCGTGCACTGACCGAGGGCGGCGCGGACGCCGCGCTGCCGGAAGGGGTCGCATAATGGCGTTCGAGCGGGATCTGCAGCCCACTGCGGCAATTCGCGGAAATTTGCAGTTCACGAATTCCGGCCTGGTGACCGCGACGTATTTCATCAATCCGCTCGGCTATGGGTTGCGCAAGACCAGCGACAAATACGATGTGAAGGCCGCCCATCATGCGCTGATCAATAATCTGCCGAATGGTTCGCTGCTGCTGGGGATTCAGGCCCGGCTCAATACGCTCGATGTGCTCGGGAAAATGGTCGAGGGCGTGGATCTGGACGATTGTGAGGACTACGCCCTCGAGGTGGTGGCCTCCTATGAGCGCATCCGGGCGATCGCGCCGAGCACCCGGATATTCCTGCTGACGATCCCGGTCGGTTCGGCCAATGCCAGCCTGTCCGCGCTGTCCCGCATGTGGCGCGGCAGCACCACGACGATCGACGCCACCGCGATAGCGCGCGCGGATCTCGACGAATACGATCAACAGGCCAAGGAGATCCTTTCCCGCATCGGCGGCGAATTCGATCCCACGCCGGTACCGGCCGCATTGTTCCAATGGTTGTGGGAGCATTATCTGTCCCGGGGCGCCGGCGGCGATCCGGTTGCGCCCACCCGCGCCGGATACATCGACGACGCCACCGCCGCGGTATTTCGCTCGGCCGCGCTGGACGAGGGCGCGAACACCGATCGCGGCCGGACGATACGGCCGTCGTTCGTACCGGTCGTCAAGGTGGTGCAGACCGATTACCAGTTCCGGCCGTCGTATCAGTCCATGATCACACCGCGGTCGTTTCCCTATTCGGGGATGGTGTTCCCCGGCCTGAGCGAATTCCTCAATATCGTCGAGGGTATCGAGAATGTCACGGTGGACTGGGGTATGCGAGTGTCCACCAAACCGGTCGAACAGGTGCTCAAGAACAACGAACTGAGCCTGCGGCGGCTGGGCGAGCAGATGGACCAGCGCGATCAGGAGGTGTCGTTCGCGCAGAACACGCTCGCGTCGAAGGTGCAGATGCTCAGCGAGTACAACCATCACTTCGAGGTCAACGGCGGCGAATCGGAGGTCTCGTTCACCACGGTGCTCGCGGTGGGCGGGCCCTCCCAGGACGTCACGATGGATGCGGTCAATTCTCTCAAACGCCGGTTCAAGCGATTCCAGATCGATATGGTCGCACCGGTGGGCGCACAGGTCGACCTCTGGTCGATGCTGGTTCCGGGCAGTCCGGCGCGCCGGTCGTACGACGATTTCGCGCATATCGTCCCCTCGGATATGTGGTCCGGATTCGTGCCGTTCAATACGAATCAGATCGGTGACGACAGCGGGCCGGTGATCGGGGTCAATCTGCTCTCCGGACATTTCGAGCCGATTCATTTCGGCATTATGGAGGCCGCGTTCCACGATCTTTCAGCCTCCTTCGCGGTGACCGGTGAACTGGGTTCGGGAAAATCGTATTTCCTGAAATTGATGGCGGTGCTGGTCCACGATATGGGCGGGCAGTTCCTCGCGATCGACCGCAGTCAGGTGGGGGAATGGGAGCATTTCGCCTCGGCGATCGACGACGCGGTGATCATCGATCTGGCGAATCCGACGGTGTCGCTGGACCCGTTGCGGCTGTTCGACGCCCGGGTAGCCGGTGAGCGGGCGCTGGATTCGATTCTGCCGCTGCTGGATCTGTCGCCCACCTCGGGTTCGGGTGCGGCACTGAGCAATCTGCTGACGCCCCGCGGCATCGAGGAGAACGGGATCGGGAGTCTGCTGGACCTGTTCCACGTCGTGCGGCGGCGCAGTGCCGAACCCCGGGCCCCGGAGGAGTACGCCGATCTCACCGCACGGCTGGGGACCATCGTCGAGCGGGTCCCGGTGCTGTTCGATCCGCAGTTGCGGCCGCTGCGCCTGGATGCGGCGGCCACGGTCGTGCGCAGCCACAACGTCGCACTGCCGACCGCCGAGGAGCTGGTCACACCGCATCTGTACAACCGGCTGCCACTGACCAAGCGGCTCGGCACCGCCCTGTACGAACTGGTCGGCGTCGCCGCGCGCGAAGCATTCCTGACCGACAACGGCCGGTTCGGGCTGCTGGTCGGCGACGAGGCGCACCATTTCACCCAGACCCAGGTCGGGGCCGCGGTGACCTCGGACTTCAGCCGCGACGGTCGTAAGCATCTGGCCGCGGTCGGGCTGGCTTCGCACGATCCGGCGACCGACTTCCAGGGCGCGGCGCACAATCTCATTCCCAACCGCTTCGTATTCCGCCAGCGCGATGAGGAACTGGCGCGCAACAGTCTGGAATGGCTCGGCGTGGATCTGGAACAGTCGCCGTTCCTGCTGCAGATCCTGCGCGAGGACACGTCCCCGCCGGTCGGTTCGGGCCGGCAGGTGCCCGAGGAACGCCGGGGTGAGATGTTCATGCGGGACGCGCTGAACCGGATCGGTCGCGGCAAGGTCCTGGGCCCCGCGCGCCCGGATCGGGCCGAGGCGATCACCAGCACGCCGTCCTCGGCCGGGGGTGTACGCCCCGCGCTGACCGAGAGACAGGTCGCTCGATGAGTTCCCCGGATGATCCTGGCTCCTGTGCGACATGGCAGCGGGAGTTGTGGTTCTGGGACCCCGGCCGGTGGTCGCCGCGGGCGGTGCGGGGCCGGATCAGGGCGTGGGTCGGGGCGACCCGGCTGCGGCGGTGGACGACCGGTATCGCGATCGCGTTCGTGCTGCTGTTCGTCTTCCCGGGCGTGCTCGGTGAGCTCGCGACCGCGCAGACGACCACGGTGCCGACCTCCTCGTCGGGCGCGGCCACCACGGCCTCCTCGGTCAACAGCGCGCTGAGCTGGATGTCGATCCGGGATTCGCAGGGCGTGCCGGTGTCGAATTATCTGTTCGCCACCGACCACGGCAGCCTGTTCCATCCCGGAAATACCGCGCTGTCACTGGTTATCGGACTGGAATTCGCGGGGTGGATGGTCATCGTGACGACCGCGATCTGGCTGGTCGGCTACGCGTTGGGTTTCCAGTGGCTGAATCTGGTGGCGAGGGCGCTGCACGGAGTCGCGAACGCGCTCACCGGGCAGATCGCGACGCCGCTCATGCTGGTCACCGCGGCCACGATCGGCGCGTTCTTCGTGGCGTATTTCGTGGCGCGCGGTTTCTACAGCAAGGCGACCGCGCAGGTCGTCACGATGATTCTGGTCGCGCTGCTCGCGCCGCTGTTCCTGGCGGACCCGCTGGGCGATGTGCTGTCCTCGGACGGACTGCTCGCACAGGGGCGGAATGTGGGGATATCGGTGGCCGCCGGCCTGAACGGGAACAGCAGTCCGGACCCGACGCAGCTGGTGGCGACGATGCAGGCGGATCTGGCGGACAATTTTGCCCGGCGGCCGTTGCAGGTGTGGAATTTCGGGCATGTGGTGGACGACAACTCCTCCTGTCAGACGGCCTGGTCGGCGGGTGTGGCGGCAGCCAATGAGAACGAGGTCAAGGATGGCATGAAGACCTGCGGCGATTCGGCCGCCTACGCCTCCGCCTCCAATCCCAGCGTCGGGCAGATCGGGGCGGGGTTGTTGCTGCTGATCTCCGGCACGATTCTGCTGCTGTTCGCGGCGTTTCTGGCCATCAGAATCATGTGGTCCGCGTTCGACGCGATATATCACGGTTTTCTGACGATATTCGGATTCGCGGCCGGGGGGTATATATACGGGCCGACGCAGGTTTTCACGATTCACAATGTGGTGGACGGATTCATCGCCGGGGCGCGCATGGCGGTGCAGGTCATCACGCTCGGGGTGTACGTGCTGTTCCTCGGCGACCTGTTCGAGCAGGCCAGTGGACAGGTCATGGCGGTTTTCGTGATCGGCGCGGTGGTGGAGATCGTGTTCATCTTCCAGTTCGGCCGGATCACCAGAGCGGTCACCAGGGGAAATTCCTGGGTGACGGGCCGTCTGGCGGCGGCCGCCGAGGGCGCGGGCAGGGGCGGCGGCGGAGGCGGCGGCGGGGTGGTCGGTATGGGCGGGATCGCCGGCCAGACCTTGGCGAACAATCATCTGCTGCTGGATCTGAATGCTCTGAACTGGGCCAACTCCTCGCCGTTCGTGGCGCATCTGCTCGGCGGGGTGAACACTCCGATGAACCCCAATGCGCGCGCGCAGATGCGAGCTCAGCGCAAAGCCACGAAGCTGGCGGGGCTGCCGGAATGGTACGACGCATCCGCGCAGCCGTTCGCGGACAAACGCGAGTATCAGAATACGGCTCGTTTGGCGGGTCGGGCTGGAGGCGGCCTGCGCAGTCTTCGCGGCGCGGCCTCCGGGCTGGCGGCACTGCGAATCGAACGCGGACTCGCCACGAACGCCTCGTACGGTCCGATGGAGCTGGCCGGTTTCCGGCGACGGGATATCAATGCCGTCATGGGTTCCTGGGGCCGGGTGGAACAGCTCGTGGACCGCTTCAATTTCGCGGACAAGCCGCTGTCCGTATTCACCACCGCCATGCAGCTGGCCGAAACGTCGGCGGGCGAGCTCACCGTCGGAAAGTACGGGCCGTACGGGAAACAGGCCAAAGAACTCATGACCGCGGCGCATCTCAGCTCGGCCGAGCAGGCGCTGGCCCTGGTTCGCGGACGGGACAGAATCGTCAACCTACACGGTGCGAGTCTGGAATACGCCAACAAGTATTTCGGCGGAGCGTTGGGATACAACGGGCCGTTCATGGGTTCCGAAGCGAGAATCAAAGCGCTGCAAGAGTTCTCGATGGGTAACTATCGTCTGCCCGCAGAGGTCGGGGCGAACGCCGCGGATCCCAATTTGAATCCGATCAATCACGAGCTCATCGAGGCGAAGAAAGAGCTGCTCGCCGGGGGGATAGATCGCAACGAGGCGAAACGTATCATGGACCACATTCAGGACCGGCACGTGGACGAGTTGACCGAAAAGTTCAACGCGCTGATGGCCAGCCCCGACAGTACGGAGAACTGGCGACAGCTCAGGGATTACATCGATAGATCTCAGTCGACCGACCAGTGGCTGTCCGGTACGGGACGGACCGGCAGCAACTCGATTACACCGCCTGGCCCCGGTATCGGTTCGGTCGGTCCGGCGGCTGCAGCCGCACTGGCGCCGATCCGCGATCTGCTGAACCGATGATCACCGCGTTCATCGAGCTTCGGATGATTCCCCGGGGCATCGCGCACGGGGGTGATCGCGGTGATCGCCGGTCGGCGTCGATGCGTCCCGGGAGGTGAGCGAGCCGGATGAAACGAGGGAGACTGGGGCTGATCGCGTCGATGCCCTCGGTCCTGGCAAACTCCGGCCGCGGTGAGCGCAGCCGGGTCGCCGCGGTCGGCCAGATGCTGGTCATGCTGCTCGTGCCGCAGTGGGTCTGGATCGTGGGCGCGATCCTGCTGGTGCTCGGCGCGATACTCGCCATAGTGATCGTCGCGGCGGACAGTTCGACCACGTCCGAAGCCGCGGATCTGCAGTATCAATGTGACAGCGCGATCGGCCCGGACCCCTCGGTGACCGAGACCTTCGCCCCCGCGTCGGAGACGATGTCGCCCCCGGACATCCCGACCGCGAATCCGTTCGCGCAGCTCACCATCGCGCCGGAGGATGCCGACGTCGACAGTTGGGAGCGTGCCTGCCTCACCCAGATGCGAACGGCGCCTTATCAATTGCCGCCACTGAGCGTGACGAGCACTGGGCCGGCGGTGGTCTGTGCGCGTGAGCTGGCGCTGGGGCAGGTCGGAAGACGCTCGTCCGGGAACGATGCGGCCTGGTCGGCGGCGGTCATCTCGATGGCTTCGCTGGCACCGGCATCCGGTCGCTGCGATGCCGCCAACCCTCCCGCGCTGGGGCCCGGCACCGAGCCTGCCGCGAACGAGGTTGGTGCACAGATGGATTCGTGTCCACGCACGACGAGCACCGCAGCACCGGCCGCCGCGGTGTCGTTGCCGCAAAGCCTTGTCGTGCAGGGGGTCTGCGGTCAGCGGGTCGCGCCCGCCGCAGTGTCGGCTGGTGATCTGGTCTTCTGGAACTACCGGGATTTCGTTCCGACCCGCGTCGGCATCGCCGTGGGACCCACGGAGATCGTCACCAGTGATCCGACAACGGGCCAGATTCTCCGCGAGTCGATGCCGACCGGATCAGGCGTCCGGGTGAAACGAGTATTGAGGGGTGGGTCGTGACGAGTCCTGCGAATGTGGATCCGGGGGTCGAGCCGGGCGACGGC
>CBJNFW010000205.1:0-15574 GCA_966435935.1 uncultured Nocardia sp. | reverse complement strand
GTCCAGCCGACGCCAGGGCGGTTCGGCGGCCACACCCGGCGTCGCGTCGCCGGGCATGCCGGGGCCGGCCGTTCCGGTCAGTTCGGGTCCGGTCATGTCGCGTCCCCCCGGTGCGTCGCTGCGACCTCGGTCAGCCGTTCGACGGTCTGCTCGGCCGTCGCCAGATCGAGTGCGGGAATTCGCACCGCGCCCGCGGAGGAGGCCGTGGTGACGGTGACCGTCGCGAGTCCCAGCAGCCGTTCCAGCGGCCCGCGGTGGGTGTCTACGGTCTGCACGCGGCTGATCGGCGCGACGCGGCTCTCCTGGGTGAACCAGCCGGTTCGGGTGTACACCGCCTCCTCGGTGACCTCCCAGCGATGGACCGTGTACCGCCACAGCGGCACTCCGGCCACATGCGCCGCGGCCACCGCCAGCGTGATCGGCAATGCCGCGGTCTGCCAGACGCGATCGGTGGAGTCCGAGAGGGTCCACACCACCTCGGCGATCAGGACGATCAGCCAGCCGATCGCCGCGGGTATCGCCCAGAGTGTCTTCGCGCGCGGGCTGGGTCGCCACGCCGGTTCCGCCAGAACGGTTCGCTCCGGTGAGATTTGCTGCCGGCTCATCGCCCCTCCGTCCGCCATACCGCCATATTGCATGAAATCGGACGGCCGCGTGCGTACTGTGGCCGCCGGATCGTGCGGGCCGGAATCCGCCGTTCGCCCGGACCGATTCGCGCCGAATCCGGATCCGCCGGAATAGGCTGCGCGAAGGTCGGGTTGTGTCAGCTCACAGGCACCGAAGGGAGAACTGTCGGATGGTTGGCGCATGATCGAGGGCGTGACGGATCTACCTGAACCAGGCGTCCCCGCCGCCGAACCCGCGTCCGCGGCGATGAGCCGGGCGCTGCGGCGCGCACGGGATGGGGCAACGCTCGACCTCGCCGACGCGGTGGTGTTGTTACACGCCCGCGGTGCGGATCTGGCGGATCTGTGCGCCTCGGCGGCCGCGGTCCGCGACGCGGGATTGCGCGAGGCGTACGGCGACCGCGAATCCGGACTGCCGATCACCTATTCGCGCAAGGTCTTCATCCCGTTGACCAATCTGTGCCGGGACGTGTGTCACTACTGCACGTTCGTCACCGTGCCGGGCAAGCTGCGCGCCGCGGGCAAGGGGATGTACCTCGAGCCCGGCGAGGTGCTCGACATCGCCCGTCGCGGTGCCGAAATGGGTTGTAAGGAAGCGCTTTTCACGCTCGGCGACCGTCCGGAGGAGCGCTGGCCCGAGGCGCGGCAGTGGCTCGACGAACGCGGTTACGAGTCCACGCTGGACTATGTCCGCGCGATGGCGATCCGGGTGCTCGAGGAGACCGGCCTGCTCCCGCACCTGAATCCGGGCGTGATGAGCCAGACGGAGCTCGCGCGGCTCAAGCCGGCCGCGCCCTCGATGGGGATGATGCTCGAGACCACCTCCGAGCGGCTGTTCACCCAGCGTGGTCAGGCTCACTACGGCAGTCCGGACAAGGATCCGGCGGTCCGGCTGCGCGCGCTGACCGATGCGGGCCGGCTGTCGGTGCCGTTCACCACGGGCATCCTGGTCGGCATCGGCGAGACGCTCACCGAGCGGGCCGAATCGATCATGGCGATTCGCCAGGTGCACAACACATTCGGGCACGTGCAGGAGGTGATCGTGCAGAACTTCCTGGCCAAACAGGGCACCGCGATGCGCGACACCCCCGACGCCGGTCTGGAGGAGTTCCGCGCCGCCATCGCCGTGACCAGGCTGGTGCTCGGGCCCGCGATGCGGATCCAGGCTCCCCCGAACCTGGTTTCCCTCGAGGAATGCCGCGGGCTCGTGGACGCCGGCATCGACGACTGGGGCGGAGTCTCACCGCTGACACCGGATCACGTCAATCCCGAACGGCCGTGGCCGAATCTGGACATCCTCGCCGAACTCACCGCGCAGTGCGGCTACGAGCTCACCGAGCGGCTCACCGCGCATCCCCGATATGTGCTCGCCGGGCAGCCGTGGATCGACCCGCACGTCGCGGGACATGTTGCGGCCCTTGCCGATCCGGACACGGGTCTGGCGTTGCCGGTGAATCCGCAGGGCAGCCCGTGGCCGGGAGCGGCCGAGTCGTGGGAGTCGGCGGACCGATCGTCGTCGCAGGCGGGAGCGTTCGCGATCGGCTCGCGGTCCTGACGGGGGCGCGTGCTGGTACGCAGGCGTGACCGGTCGCGGTATCGGCCCCTCGACAGCGGAGACCGGTCGTTCGCGGGCGAACCCGGCTCGGCGCAGACCGTCGCCCGACCTGGGGGAGAGCTCCGCCGGGGTCGGCTTTCCGGCGCTCGGTGCGGACCGTCGTGCGCGGCGGGCGGTGGCGTACGCGCTCGCAGGTGCGCCTGCCGGTCGGACGCGCGGTGCGGTGACTACGATGTTCCGTGGCGCCGCGTGCGGTAGGCGGCCGAAGTTAGGCAAGGCTGGCCGGTAGTAACGTGTGATGCCGGGATACTGTTGCGCGGGCGGAGTGTCCCGCAGGCAAGGACAGACTAGGAGAGCGGCAGTGCCGTACATCATCGCTGAACCGTGCGTTGACGTGAAGGACAAGGCGTGCATCGAGGAATGCCCCGTGGATTGCATCTACGAGGGTGGTCGCATGCTGTACATCCATCCCGACGAGTGCGTGGACTGTGGTGCATGTGAGCCGGTGTGCCCGGTGGAAGCGATCTTCTACGAGGACGACACGCCGGACCAGTGGAGCGGGTACGTCAACGCCAATGTCGACTTCTTCGACGACCTGGGTTCTCCGGGTGGTGCGACCAAGGTCGGCAAGGTGGACTTCGACCCGCCGTTCATCGCGGCGCTGCCGCCGATGGCGAGCGAGTAAGAACGTTGCCGGAGCGTCACCGGGTCAGCAGTCTGCTACCTGATTTTCCTTGGGACACCATCGCTTCCGCGAAGGCGCGGGCGGCGGAACATCCCGGCGGCATCGTCGATCTTTCGGTGGGTACGCCGGTCGATGCGGTCGACCCGCTGATCCGTTCGGCGCTGGCCGCCGCCGCGGACGTGCCCGGATACCCGACCACCCACGGCACGGCCGAACTGCGGACCGCCGCGGTCGAGGCGCTGGCTCGGCGGTTCGGCATCACGGGCGTTCCGGCCGACGCGGTGCTGCCCGCGATCGGCACGAAGGAACTGATCGCCGGGCTGCCCCGGCTGCTGGGACTGGGCCCGGCGGATCTGGTGGTCATCCCCGAGGTGGCGTATCCGACCTACGAGGTGGGTGCGCTGCTGGCCGGCACCCGGATACTGCGCGCGGATGGGATGACCCGGCTCGGCCCCGAATCCCCGGCGCTGATCTACCTGAACTCGCCGTCCAATCCGACCGGCAAGGTCCTGGGCGTCGACCACCTGCGCAAGGTGGTGGACTTCGCCCGCCGGCGTGGCGCGGTCGTCGCCTCCGACGAGTGCTACCTGGGCCTGGCCTGGGACGAGCCCGCGGTCTCGATTCTGGATGAGCGCGTCTGCGACGGTGACCACACCGGCCTGCTGGCCATTCATTCGCTGTCGAAGACCTCGAATCTGGCCGGCTACCGCGCCGGTTTCGTCACCGGCGATCCGGCGCTCGTGCGCGAGCTGCTCGAGGTACGCAAACACGCCGGCATGATGATGCCGTTCCCGGTGCAGTCGGCCATGACCGCGGCGCTGACCGACGACACACATGAGGCTCGGCAGCGCGAACGCTATCGCGCCCGCCGCGAAATCCTGCGAAAAGCGTTGCAGGAGGCGGGTTTCCGGATCGATCATTCCGCTGCGGGCCTGTACCTGTGGTCCACCCGTGAGGAGAACGGGCGGACCACCCTGGACTGGCTGGCCGAACGCGGGATTCTTGCCGCTCCCGGCGATTTCTACGGCCCCACCGGTGTGAACCACGTCCGCGTCGCGCTGACCGCGACCGACGAGCGGATCGCCGCCGCGGCCGAGCGGCTCACCGCGGCGTGAACGGAATTCCCTGTCACGCAGGGGAATCCGGATCGGCGGGTTCGATCCTCGGATCCGCGTAGACCGCGGCTCCGGTATCGGATTCGCTCATCCGTTGCGCGGCACCGTCGGTCACGCGCAATGTGTACAAACCCTCGTCGGGATCGAGGCAGATCAGCCCGTAACCGATATCGGCATCGGCCTCGCTCAGCTGCAATTCCCGCAGTGCGTCGGTCAGGGTCGCACCCCGCGGCAGCCGGACGGTCAGTAGCGGCATGCCTCCACGGTACGGGAGTTCCCATTCCGGCGAAGGACCTGATTTCCCTTGGTGGGTGCCCTTCGCCGGCGGCTCGCGGTCAGCCGGCCGATCTCAGTCGCGGGCCGCGCTGCTCTTGCGGAGTTCGGCGAGGATCGCCGACGCGTCGAGCGTGCCGTAACCGTAGTCGTAGTCGAAACCGGACTGGTCGTGGTGAGTTGCGGTGCGCTGCAACAGGGCTCGCAGCTGAGCCGGGGGCAGGGCGGTGGCCGGATGGGTGGTGTGGATGGCCGCGACCAGGCCCGCGGCGACCGGGCAGGCCGCGGAGGTGCCGGTGTCCGGGTCGTTCGCGCCGAAGACCGTGGAGCTCAGGAAATGGGTGTAGGCGCAGACGTCGGGTTTGCGATCGCTGAGGCGGCCCGGCCCCTGCGAGGAGTAGCCGACCCGCTGTCCCTTGGTGTCCACACCGCCGATGCTCAGCACGCTCGGGCTGGAGTTGGCCCCGCCGATCGGGTGGTCGGGGTAACCGCACCGCTGGTCGGGGCAGTCCTTACCGCAGTTCCCGGCGGCGAACAGGATGTCCGCGCCCGCGGCGTCGAGCGAGCGGACGATGACGTTGAACGGGTGGTTGGGGTTGTCGGAATAGTTCCCGGGTTGTCCGACCGGGAAGTCCCACTGCGGGGAGAACGAGCCCCAGCTGTTGCTGATCACCAGCGCGCGGGTGGCCTCGGGCTGATCGGTGAGCACGGTGCGCAGATGAGCGTAGGCGGCCACGGCATCGGACAGCAGCCCGTCCATGGTCGAGCCGCCCTGGCGGGTGCTCTTCATGACCGGGATATCGAGGTACGCGGCCTGCGGTGCGGCGATCAGCGCGTCGAAGGCGCACATGCTGCCGTGGTCCACCGGGAACTGGCCCGCGGTACCGGTGACGCCCTGGGGATTCCAGCTGCGCTTCGTATCGATGGTGAAGGTCCCGCCGCGGGCCTGGTTCACCCGGTCGGCGTTGATGCCGGTGTCCACGATGGCCAGTGCGACCCCGGTGCCGGTCAGCCCGGCCGAGCTCAGATCGCCGGTGCGCAAGAGTGTTTCGACATCGTGCCAGGTTCCGACGGCGGGATCGCCGCCGCAGGTCAGGACTGTCTCGATCACGGGATCGGCGAAAACCCCTGCGACGGTGGACGAACCGCGCAGTGCGGGCAGAACGCCCTCGTCGTCGTCGGGAATCTCGCCGCGCACCAGGACCGAACCGTCCGCCGGATGGGCGGAGAAGATCTCCGGCCCGCCGGCGGTTCCCGGCGCGAACCCCGGGATGTGGATCGGATCGTAGGTGTGCTCGAGGTCGAAACCGGGCAGATCACCGACCACATCGGTCGCCGCGACCCGCGTGCCGGGATCGGCAACGGCGGCAAGGAGTTCGGTGGCGGGGTGAAGCTGGATCACTACGCGCATGCGCTTCATCCTGCCGCCTGCGCCGAAAGTTCGCTCGGTGGATGCGGAGATTCGCTCAGACCAGGGGACGGCCGAATCGGCGCTGTAGTCGCATGTAGGCCAGGCAGGTATTGAGCGGGGCGGCGCGGATGATCGGCGGCATCCGCGTCCACACCGCCGAAATCGAGCGCAGCAGCAGGGTGAAACGGCGCTCGTCCTTGGCCGTCCAGGTCATCCCCATCTGATCGCGAAGGTGTTGCGGCAGCAGCGCTGTCACGCCGAACCGGTGCACGCGGGCGAACAGCAGCCGGGGGATGGGGGAGAGCCACTTCAGGTCGATCATCTCGTTGAAGTAGTCCCGCACCGTGTCGTCGATGGTGCGCTTGGCGATGTTCTGCTCCCAATACTGTTGGAAGGCAGCACGATCGGCGGGCCACATCTCCGGACGCATCTGCAGGGTGGTGCCCAGTCGCGCGCTGTAGCGGTAGAATTCGTCGGCCAGTGCGGGTTCCATCGGGCCGCGCATGCGGGTGTACAAATCGTCCACGCCCCAGTAGAGGCAGGCGGCCACCCACAGCTGCAGGTTCGGGTCGAAGGCGTTGTACTTGACCGCGGCGCCCGGCTTCGAGTGCACCGCGCGATGCGAGCCGTTGACGGCCTCGCGGTACGCCGCGCAGTCCTCCTCGGTGCCCATCCAGGCGACCGCCAGGTAGGTCAGCGTGGTGCGCAGCCGCTTGACCGGGTGCAGCGAGGCCTTGCCGCTGTCCACGGTGCTCTCCACGACGCCGTAGCCGACCGGCGGATGGCTCAATTGCATGACGACGTTGGCGGCACCGCCGATGAACGCGGCGATGCCATCGATGTGTTCACGGACCGTCTCCGGGGTGAGGGTCACCGGCGGGTTCGGCTCGGGCTCGGCCCATCGCTGGGCAGCGGCGGTCATCGTCGACTCGTCTCCTCGATCTCTCTTCACGCCACCCGGCGGAAGAAGTGTGAGAAACTTTCCTTCTCACCTTCTCATCGAGATCTGGACCTGTCAAACGTTACGGTCGTAAAGTTGCACGTGTGCGGTGATTTTCTTGTCATCGTCTCTTGCTGCGGAGAGGATACAGTTGTGACCAAGCTGGCCAAACTGCTGCCGCTCGTGCGTGACGCGGCTCCGGAGGATCGCAATCAGGCAACGGTGCTCGATGCCGCGCTGCTGGCCTTCCTCGATTTCGGGATCAAGCGCACCAGCATGGTGGAGGTCGCGCGGCGCGGCGGGCTCTCGCTGGCCACCCTGTACCGGCGGTTCGCGGGCAAGTCCGACCTCATCCAGGCGGTGGGACTGCGGCAGGCGCGGGAGTTCATCGCCCAGGTGGATACGGTCGTGCAGCGGCAGATCGACTCCGAGGCCGATGCCGAGGAACAGATCGTCGAGTTGTTCGTCGCCTTCCTGGACGGGCTGCGCAGCAATCGGCTGCTGGATCGGCTGCTGACCACCGAACCGGAGATGGTGCTGCCCTACCTGACCGTGCGCGGTGCGCCCGTCATCGAACTCGGGCGCGACTACCTGGCCGAATTCATCGAACGGCTGCAGCGGGAAGGCAAACTGGCGCAGTACGATCCGCTGCCGCTGGCCGAGATGATCGCGCGCACCGCCCTGTCCATGGCGCTGACCCCGCAGACGGTGATCCCGCTGGACGACGATGCCGCGGTGCGTCGTTTCGCCCGCGACCACGTGGTGCCGGGCTTCCGGATTCCCTGAGCCACAGCATTTCCCGGCGAGAATACCGGTGCCGGGCGAGGCGGCCGGCGCGGCGCGGATTCCTACTCGCCGCCCTGCCGCTCCCGTTCGTCTGCCCATCGGCCGCGATCGGAATTCGCGCGGCCGTTCGCGGTGGCGGGCGGGCGCGGCTTGATAGGTTGAACTGGTGTCGTTTGGATCGTTACCGCTGCTGAAGTCGTTGAATCCGGCCGCTGTCGCTGCGGGGGCGGATATTCCCGATGCCGTCACGATCGACGGGCATACGCTCTCGCGCAGTGATCTGATCGGTGCGGCGACCTCGGTGGCCGAGCGGGTCGCGCAAGTGGAGCGGGTCGCTGTGCTGGCGCGTCCGGGCGCGAAGACGGTACTGGCCATCGTCGGCTGTCTGATCGCCGGGGTCACGGTGGTTCCGGTGCCGCCGGATTCCGGGCCGGCCGAGATCGCGCACATCCTGACCGACTCCGGGGCGCGGGCGTGGCTGGGTGACGCCCCCGAGGGCACGGAACTGCCGGTGATCCCGGTGCGCATGCACGCGCGCTCCTGGCACACCTATCCCGAACCGGGCCCGGACACAACGGCTTTCATCCTGTACACCTCCGGCACCACCGGTGCGCCCAAGGGCGTGGTGCTGAGCCGGGGCGCGATCGCCGCCGGGCTGGACGCACTGGCGCAGGCATGGGCGTGGACCGCGAACGATGTTCTGGTGCACGGGCTTCCGCTGTTCCACGTACACGGCCTCATCCTGGGCGTGCTGGGGCCGCTGCGGGTGGGCAGCCCGCTCGTGCACACCGGTAAACCGACGCCCGCCGCCTACGCCGCGGCGAAGGGCACGATCTACTTCGGAGTCCCGACGGTGTGGTCGCGAGTGGTCGAAGACCCTTCCGCCGCACGCGAACTGGCGAATGCGCGACTTCTGGTGTCCGGTAGCGCGCCGCTGCCGGTACCGGTGTTCGAGCGGCTGCGCGAACTGACCGGCCAGGCCCCGGTGGAACGCTACGGCATGAGTGAGACCATGATCACCCTGTCCACCCGCGCGGACGGGGAACGCCGTCCGGGCTGGGTCGGAACTCCGGTCGAGGGCGTGCGGACCAGGCTGCGCGACGAATCCGGCGAGCCCGTTCCGCACGACGGCGAGAGTATCGGCGGACTGCAGGTGCGCGGGCCGATGTTGTTCGGCGGCTATCTGAACCAGCCCGAGGCCACCGCCGAATGCTGGACCGAGGACGGCTGGTTCCGCACCGGCGACGTCGCGGCCATCGACGCCGAGGGGTTCCACCGCATCGTCGGCCGGGAATCGGTGGATCTGATCAAATCCGGCGGCTTCCGGATCGGCGCGGGCGAGATCGAGACCGCCCTGCTCGGCCATGCCGCGGTCGCCGAGGCGGCCGTGGTGGGCGTCGCGGACGAGGATCTGGGCCAGCGCATCGTCGCCTTCGTGGTGCCGCGCGGCGGCGCACCCGAAGAACTCGAACGAGCGCTGATCGACCATGTGGCACAACAGCTTTCGGCACACAAGCGCCCCCGCGAGGTACGTCTGGTCGAATCCCTCCCGCGCAATGCCATGGGCAAGGTGCAGAAGAAGCTGCTCACCTGATCAGCGCTGGAAATCGCTCCGCCGGGTGATCATTCCCGGCCGATGCCGCTCAATTCCGACGGCGATTGCAGTGCCGCGTGGAGATATTTTTCCACCGGTCGGCTGCGCATGAGCGCTCGGCCCTTCTCGATCCGCTTCTCGCGTGCGGCCTGATCGACGAGATATCGCAGGCACGTGTGGACGAAATCGTCGTAGCCGACGAATTCGACCGCCTCGGAGAATTCGTCGGTGGCGGCGACGTCGACGCAATCCTCCGATATCACGAATATGCCGTTGGACAGCAGATACGAGATGCGGACGATTTCGAATATGCGCGGGCCGAAATGGATGTTCAAAACGATCTTCGCGCGGGCCAGCAAGGCGTCGCGGGCTTCGCCGTAGACGTTGCAGTGCAGCTGCGCGTTCAGTCCGATTGCCTGTAACTGCTCGATGATCCAGGCTCGCCTGCGGTTGGGGCTCCCGATGAACAGTACGTCGATGTCCTGCGTCTCGGCCGGCACGATGCGTTCCATCTCCGGCACGCTGCCGATCGGCACATGCCGCACATTCGGCACGTCGAGCGTGGCGAGGGTTTCGACATTGTGTTGGCTGTAATCCCAGACGGTGTGGCGGCGAAACATGTCCAGCAGCCAGTCGGTCGCCCAACCCTCACCCGGAATGATCTGCTCGAGATTGTAGAGAATCGAACCTTCGGGCGGCTCGAGTCCCCACCACGCCATCGTATTGCTGCCGAATATGATGTGCGTCCGGTTGGGCAGGCTCAGATCGTCGGCGAGGACGCTTCCGTATCCCAGGTGGATGAGGCCCCAATGGACGGTTTCGGCCACCTCGCGAAATACCGAGCGGGGAATGTATTCCTTCGGCGGCGCGACCGTGACGGCGAATCTCGTTCGATCGGTGTGCAGCGCCACTGCGAAACTCGCCTCCGGCCGAACATCGACATCTCCGGTGCCGCCGCGGCGTTTCGGCCTCTCACCCGCCCCGCACCATGATCAACCGTAACTCGAGTCGTGCGGAGTCGCAGAGCTTGCCGACGGAAGAAGTGAATGCCTTGTCGATCAAGGCATTCCGACGTACTGCTCAGTTCGCGTGCAGTGCGGCGTTGAGCTCGATGCCGGTGCCCTTGCGCGCGACGACCTGCACCGCGCCGGTCTGCGAATTGCGCCGGAACAGCAGGTTCGAGCGGCCGGTCAGGTCCGCGGCCTTGACGGTGTTGCCGTCCGGGAGCGCGACCTTGGTGCCCGCGGTGAGGTAGAGGCCGGCCTCGACGATGCAGTCGTCACCCAGCGAGATGCCCAGACCGGCATTCGCGCCGAGCAGGCAGCGCTCGCCGATCGAGATGACCTGCTTGCCGCCGCCGGACAGCGTGCCCATGATCGAAGCGCCGCCGCCGACGTCCGAGCCGTCGCCGACCACCACGCCGGCGGAGACGCGGCCCTCCACCATCGAAGCGCCGAGCGTTCCGGCGTTGAAGTTCACGAAGCCCTCGTGCATGACCGTGGTGCCCTCGGCCAGATGCGCGCCGAGGCGCACTCGGTCCGCGTCCCCGATGCGCACACCCGAGGGCAGCACGTAGTCGACCATGCGGGGGAATTTGTCCAGGCTGTACACCGTGACCGGGCCCCGGGCGCGCAACCGGGCGCGCACCAGTTCGAACTCCTCCACCGCGCACGGGCCGTAATTGGTCCACACCACGTTGGCCAGCAGACCGAACTGCCCCTCGAGGCTCAGCCCGTGCGGGCGCACCAGACGGTGCGAGAGCAGGTGCAGCCGCAGGTAGACATCGTGCGCGTCGACCGGAGCCGCGGCAAGGTCGGAAATGGTGGTGCGCACCGCGACCACCTCGACCCGGCGGGCCTCGTCGACGCCGACGAGGTCGGCGAATCGCGCGTATCCGGGATCTGCCGGGGCCAGTTTCTCGGTGCCGCTGGTACCGAATTCGCCCAGTTCGGGGTACGGGTACCAGGTGTCCAGGACCGTGCCGTTCACGGTGACGGTCGCCAGGCCGACTGCGGATGCTCCCTGAATGCTCACGGCCCCGAGTGTATGGGCAGGGCGGGCCGCACGACGCCCGCGGGTGCCGCCCGAGCCGCCGCGGCCCCGAGTGCGGGAACAATTAGGCTGACACGGGTGAGCATTGATCTGCGCGCCGATCCCGTCACCCTCACCGCCGCCCTCGTGGACATCCCGAGCGTCTCCGAGGACGAGGCGGCCATCGTCGACACGGTGACGTGGGCGCTGCGCGAGCAGACCAGTGGTTTCGAAGTACTCCGCTGCGGCAACACGGTGCTGGCCCGCACCGATCGCGGCCGGGACACCCGCGTCGTGCTGGCCGGACATCTGGATACCGTGCCGATCGCGGGCAACGTCCCGAGCCGGTTCGAGACGCTGGACGGGCAGGAGACGCTCTACGGTTGCGGCACCGTCGACATGAAGTCCGGTGACGCGGTATTCCTGCACCTGGCCGCGACGGTCGCCGATCCGGTGTGCGATCTGACGCTGATCTTCTACGACTGCGAGGAGATCGCCGCGGAGTTCAACGGACTGGGCCGCATCGAACGCGAACTACCCGAATGGCTCGACGGCGATCTGGCGATCCTGGGCGAGCCGTCCGGCGGCTGGATCGAGGCGGGATGTCAGGGCACACTGCGGGTCCGGCTCACCGTCACCGGCACCCGGGCGCACACCGCGCGAGCCTGGAAGGGACACAACGCGATTCACGCCCTTGCCCCGATCCTGCAACGCCTCGCCGAATATCGGCCGCGCGAGGTGGACATCGACGGCTGTAGCTATCGCGAGGGACTGTCGGCGGTGCGGATCGGCGGCGGCGTGGCCGGCAACGTGGTACCGGACGAGGCGACGGTGGATGTGAACTTCCGCTTCGCCCCGGACCGTTCGCTCGAGCAGGCGACCGAGCATGTGCGACAGGTGTTCTCGGGCCTGGACCTGAGATTCGAGCGAACCGACGGCGCATCCGGCGCACTGCCCGGCCTGACCGCCCCCGCCGCGAAGGACCTTGTCGAGCAGGTGCATTCGCACGGCGGCGGCGGTGTCCGCGCCAAATACGGCTGGACCGACGTCTCCCGCTTCGCCGCTCGCGGCATCCCCGCGGTCAACTTCGGCCCCGGTGACCCGAACCTCGCGCACACCGTCGACGAACACGTCCCCACCGCACAGATCACCACGGTCACCAGCATCCTGCGCGGATATCTCACCCGCTCCTGACCTCGCAACACAACTGCTAGCGTTTATTTCATGTCCAGCGAAACCGAACCCGTTGCATCCCGATCTCCCCGGTCGGCCCCCAAGTATCGGGGGCCGATCATGTTGCGGGGGGACCGTAAGCGGGGGAGCGGTACCACCGATCAGCATCTGCTCGACGGGCGCGGACCGACCGACTGGGTGCACACCGACCCGTGGCGGGTGTTGCGGATCCAGAGCGAGTTCGTCGAGGGGTTCGGCGCGCTGGCCGAAATTCCCCGCGCTGTAACGGTTTTCGGGTCCGCGCGCACGCCGGTGGACCACCCGGAGTACCAGGCCGCGCAGGCGATCGGAGGTGCGCTCTCGCGCGCCGGATTCGCGGTGATCACCGGCGGCGGGCCGGGGGTGATGGAGGCGGCCAACCGGGGTGCGCACGAGGCCGGCGGATATTCGATCGGCCTGGGCATAGAACTGCCGATGGAACAAGGGCTGAACGAGTGGGTGGATCTGGGGATAAATTTCCGCTACTTCTTCGCTCGCAAGACGATGTTCGTCAAGTATTCACAGGCGTTCATCTGCCTGCCGGGCGGATTCGGCACCCTGGACGAGCTGTTCGAGGCGTTGACCCTGGTGCAGACGCACAAGATCACTCGCTTCCCGATCATCCTGTTCGGCACCCGGTACTGGTCGGGCCTGGTGGACTGGCTGCACGATTCGCTGCTGGGATCGGGCAAGATCGCACCGGGGGATCTGAGTCTGGTGGAGGTCACCGACAGTGTGGAGAAGGTGGTCGACATCGTGGTTCGCGCTGCCGAGAGCCGCGGTGAGGATTCGACGGGGACGGAGGATCAGTGGTGAGTGAGCGCCCGTTCGCGGTGTGCGTCTACTGTTCGGCCAGTGCCGGGGATGCGGCGCATCTGCGGTTGGCCGCGCAGGTCGGCACCGAGATCGCCCGCCGGGGTTGGCAATTGGTGTCCGGCGGTGGCCGGGTATCGATGATGGGCGCGGTCGCGACCTCGGCCAGAGCCGGTGGTGCGCGCACGATCGGCGTCATCCCGAAACATCTCGTGCACCACGAGGTCGCCGACGTCGACGCCGAGGAGCTGATCGTCACCGACACCATGCGCGAGCGCAAACAGGTGATGGAGGATCGCGCCGACGCCTTCCTCACCCTGCCGGGCGGCATCGGCACGCTGGAGGAGTTCTTCGAGACCTGGACCGGCGGATACCTCGGCACGCACGACAAGCCGGTGGTGGTGCTCGATCCGCTCGGGCACTATCAGGGCCTGTTCACCTGGATCGAGCAACTGCTCGACAGCGGGTTCGTCACCCGGGCCTCGCTCGACCGGATCCGGGTCACGCCGGATCTTCCGCAGGCGTTCGACACTCTCGCATCCCTGTCGGTCTGAATCGGAAACCTGTTGGAGGACATCGTGTCCGAGGACCTGTCGGCGAACGTCACCCTGCTCGGTCTGGTGCGCAAACTACCCGCGATGGCCGCGGACTTACCCGGTATGCTGCGCGGAGCCGCCGGGATGCTGGTGCGCTCCGGCGACCGGGCCTCGATCGGGTACTACTTCCAGCGGGCCGCCGAACAGGCGCCGGATCGGCCGTTCCTGCGCTTCGAAGACCACGAATTCACTTACAGCGCAGCCAATCTCGAGGTGAACCGGTACGCGGCGGTACTGGCCGAGCGTGGTGTCTCGCGCGGTGATGTGGTCGGGGTGCTGATGACCAACCGGCCCGAGACGTTGTTCGTGGTGCTGGCGACGGTCAAGCTCGGCGCGACGGTCGGGCTGCTCAATCATTATCAGCGCGACCGGGTCCTGGCACACAGCGTCGGGCTGCTCGGCAGTGTGGTGAACGTAATCGGGGCGGAGTGCCGGGAGGCGCTGGACTCCTTGTCCGAGCCGCCCGCGAATCTGCTCTTCGCCGAGGAACTCGCCGAACGCGCCCGCACCGCCTCGGCCGCGAATCCGCCTGCCTGCCAGGATGTCCGGGCCGGCGAGCGGGCTTTCCTGATCTTCACCTCCGGCACCACCGGCCTGCCCAAGGCCAGTGTGATGACGCATCTGCGCTGGATCAAGGGCATGGCCGGGCTCGGCGGTCTGGGTATCCGCCTGCGCGGTTCGGACACGCTGTACTGCTGCCTGCCGCTGTACCACAACAACGCGCTGACCGTCGCGTTGGGCGCTGTGCTCGGATCTCGGGCGACCCTCGCGCTGGGCCGCAAATTCTCCGCGTCCGGCTTCTGGGACGAGGTGATCGCCAGCCGGGCCACGGGGTTCATCTACATCGGCGAGCTGTGCCGATATCTGCTCAATCAGCCCGAAAAGCCGAGGGAGAGAGCACATTCGGTGCGGCTGGCAGTCGGCAACGGATTGCGCCCGGAGCTGTGGGACGAGTTCCGGCGACGTTTCGGCATCGGCCGGATCGTGGAGTTCTACGCGTCGAGCGAGGGGAATATCGCCTTCATCAACGCCTTCGGCATGGATCGCACCGCCGGATTCGGCCCGCTGCCGTATGCGATCGTCGAGGTGGACGACGCCACCGGCAAGGCGCGGCGTTTCCAGGACGGCCGGGCCCGGCGCGTGCGCTCCGGCGGCACCGGTCTGTTGTTGGCCGAGGTGACCGGCCGCTCGCCCTTCGACGGGTACACGGACGAGTCGGCGACCGAGGCGAAATTGGTGCGCAACGCGTTCCGTGACGGCGACTGCTGGTTCGACACCGGAGACCTTGTGCGCGACCAGCATTGGCATCACATCGCCTTCGTCGACCGCCTCGGCGACACCTTCCGGTGGAAGGGCGAGAACGTGGCGACCACGGAGGTCGAGGGCGCGTTCGACGGCGTCGAGTGGGTCACCCAGGCGGTGGTCTACGGCGTCGACGTCCCCGGAGCGGACGGTAAGGCCGGAATGGCCGCGCTGACCCTTCGGCCCGGCACGGACTTCGACGGCGCGAACCTGGCTGCCCGCCTCTACGACCGCCTGCCGAATTACGCTGTCCCCCTGTTCATTCGGGTGGTCGACGAACTCGAAACCACCAGCACCTTCAAGAGCCGCAAGGTGGATCTGCGCAAACAAGGCTTCGCACCGGACGAAACCACCAGCCGGTACGTCCTTTCCGGCCGCACCGACGGCTACGTCCCGTTCTACGACGCCTACCCCGATGAGGTCGCGGCGGGCGCCAAGCCCGCATCCTGAGCCGTCGCATCGTGAGCCGCGAGACCGCGGGGCTCGGGCACGGTGCGTTCGCCGGTGTCCTGCGGTGTTGTCGTGGAGGCGATCCCGCGCAACTCGTCGGTCGTGGGGGGGGGGGGGGGGGGAAGGGGGAGGAAAAAGAAAGGGAGAGGGGGGCGGGAGCCAGAGGGTGGCGAGGGGCGGCTTGG